>CAJLVJ010000035.1 GCA_905210085.1 uncultured Collinsella sp.
CGGGAGGCCGGATTGCCTTCCCTCAACGCGACCCTGCGGAGCCGTGAGCGGGGAGGGAAGGCAATCCGGCCTCCCGCCCCGCGCCCCGCAGCAGCCAGCGCCAAGCGCTAGTAGTTCACCACCTGCTCCTCAAAGTACGCCTTCGGATGGTTGCACACCGGGCACACCTCGGGCGCCTCGGCGCCCACATGCAGGTGCCCACAGTTCAGGCACTTCCATACCTTCACGCCCTCGCGCTCAAACACCTCGCCCGACTCAATACGCTCGACAAGCTTGTTGTAGCGCTCCTCGTGAGCCTTCTCGACAGCACCGACGCCACGGAACTTTGCGGCAATCTCGGTAAAGCCCTCCTCCTCGGCGGTCTTGGCGAACTCGTCGTACATCGTGGTCCACTCGTAGTTCTCGCCCGCAGCGGCATCACGCAAGTTGTCCAGAGTGTCGGGAACGGCGCCGTCGTGCAGATACTTAAACCACAGCTTGGCGTGCTCGGACTCGTTGCCCGCCGTCTCGGCAAAGATATTCGAGATCTGAACGTAGCCATCCTTCTTGGCCTTAGATGCGTAGTAGCGATACTTGGTGTGTGCCTGGGACTCACCGGCAAAAGCGGTCTCGAGGTTCTTCTTGGTTTGGGAATTCTCAAAATCCATAGGTGTACTTCCCTTCAACACGTGCCGCCCATAGGCTTTGAGCGACCTTGTCTTTAGGATGCCCTCAAGCCGCGAATTTAAACCTTACAATCCCGTTCTTCAGATTTGAGCGGGCTACACACTCAACCAACGATCGTCCTCGGCTCGGCAAAAGCCCTCGCGCTCCAGGTCAGCTAGAATGCCCGCGATCAAGTCGCACTCGACCGGCCCGCGACCGGCTGCCGCTTCCATCTCGTTAACGCCCACCACGGCATCAGCAAGCGTAATCCCCGCCGGCTGCCCATCGCGCGCTGCCAACAACATACGCACGATATGCGCGCGCTTTTGGCGGCGCGAGCCCTCAAACTTGGACTGACGGCTATAGCCCGCCGACCGCCTGGACGGATTGGGCAACGTCTTTTTTAGATATGCGCCGTAATCTAGCAACGCGTAATACCACGCGCGCGGCGTGTCGGCATCATCGAGCGGCACGGCAAAGGGAGCGATCTCGTCCGCCGACGCACCGGGGGCCGCCGGACAGGCCGCCTGAATCAGCGGCACCAGCTCGCGATCGGGAACAGCCGGTACATCGGGAAAGAAGTGATGCAGAAAGACCGTGCGCACATTGGTCTCCAGATACACGCCCGGAAGATCAAACGCAAACGACCGGATACCCTGCGCCGTTGCCGGGCCAATACCAGGCAGAGCGACCAAGTCACGCGTCTCGTGTGGAAACTCCCCGTCCCAGTCCTCTACAACGCGCTGAGCGGCCTTGTGGAGCGCCAGAGCGCGTCGGTTGTAGCCCATCCCCTGCCAAGCGTCCAAAACATCGGAAGGCGCGGCCTGGGCAAGCGCCTGCACGGTCGGAAAACGATCGAGCCACACCGGCATGCGCGCCTCCACACGCGGAACCTGCGTTTGCTGCAGCATGACCTCAGAAAGCCAAATGATGTACGGATCGCGTGTGCGGCGCCACGGAAGGTCGCGATAACGCAGGACCCCTTCCGAACGAATCATCGAACGAAAGGGGTCCTGAATCATGGCTATGCTCCTTATGCGGCGCTATTCCTCCCGGTAAGCGCACGCGCAGGTGGCGTACTCGGGAAACGCTTCGCGGTCGGCGAACTTGGGATCGACGGCCGGGAACTGGCGGTGAGCGACGATGTCGCCGAGCGAAACGGAATCGAGGTAGTCGCGCATCAACGCCTGAGCTCCGGCCCACAGGGGATGATAGCAGCACGCGCCCATGCGCGCACAGTCACCATCGGGCGCGGTGCAATCGTTCATAACCATAGGACCCTGAACGGCCTCGACGACCTGGCGGATAGTGACGTCGTCCGGACTGACCTTGAGACGCATGCCACCGTGGACGCCACGCAGGCTCTCCACAATACCGGCCTGGACCAAACCGTGCTGAATCGAGCGGGCAAACGAATACGGGACATTGACCTCTTCGGCAGCGGTGCGAACAGAAAGCAAACACTCCGGATCCTCAGCAAGCATCGCCAGCATTCGAAGGGCGTAATCAGTCTTCCTCGATATGTCCATTTTTCCCCTTTCAAGGAATACGAACAGCTCGAATGAGCTCCGGGGCCGAGCTTGTGTCGAGACGCTAAATGACCGCCAGGACATCCAAATGGTAAATCGGATATCCACTGAGTGCCGCGCTTGGAGCGAAATGCATCAGATGCGGCGCACAGTGCAATTTAGTATAACCTAACCCCCTGTCTCGTAGAACAGGTGTTGCGCAACAAAGCTGTTGTTCAGACAGATATACTTATTAGATTTTACTTGCGTTCCCGAAGGCGCGGGGATTCTGGGCGAAGATGCACCAGGGCGATCGTTCTATCGAAACAAAGTGCATCAAACGCAAAAAGCCACGTCCGAAGACGTGGCTTTAATTGCGTTGGCGGGAAGTACGGGGCTCGAACCCGCGACCTCCGACGTGACAGGCCGGCGCTCTAACCAAACTGAGCTAACTCCCCAGGCAGTCGTTCGCGTTTGTTTCCGCTCGCGTGCGCTGCGGGGATTAGTATACACAGAAGTCTGTCCGCCGCGCAACAACTTTTTTGAAAAATTTTTTGGGGCCATCCGGGAGGGCTTCCGGGGCTGAGGGCGGGGGTTAAGTTTGCTGCTCTACAGTCCTGCGCAAGACGGAAAGCACATTAAGTGCTTTCCTTTGCGTGCGGAACTCGCGACAAACTTAACCCCCGCCCTCAGCCCCGGAAGCCCTCCCTGCCGTCACATTATTCAACCAGTTTTGCGGGCGTGCGCCGCTGCGCGGCTAGTCCGCGTGCTCCTCGGCGGGGTTGGTCTGATTGTTTTTGTTGAAGCTCTGCCTTTGGCTCAAATGGAAACGGGGGACGCATTTGCATCCCCCGTTTTTGTTGTGGTTACTCTAGATCAATAAATTTGGTGCTTATGATCTTGCCGTCTTTTACGAGCATTCTGGCCATGGTGGGGCCTCGGGTGCCTCTGGGGTAGCTGGCGCTGCCTGGGTTGAGGACCAGGCAGCGGCCCACTTGGGCTTCTTTGGTTACGTGGGTGTGACCGTTGATGGCTACGTCTACGGACCCCACCGGAAGGTCTTCGCGGTAGTGGGCTACGGCGAATTTGAGGCCTTCGTAGGTAAAGAGCGCAAGACGGTCTACATCGGGGCCGTAGTCGCGGTAGTAATCGTTGTTGCCCAGTACGGCCCGCACGGGGGCGATGGTGCATAGGTGCTCGTAGTCTATCTCTGACGTGAGGTCGCCGGCGTGGATGATCAGGTCTGCGCCCTCAAGCTCATCCAAGAGCGCAGGCGATAAATAGCCGTGGGTGTCCGAGATGATGTCGATACGCTTGGCGCTTGCACTGTTCATGGGATCCCTTCCGCAAAAAACGATTCGGCAGATACATACAAAAAGGCCCCACGGCTCCGCAGACGATGGGTCTACAGGGCTGCGGGGCCAGTGTGCTAGAGACTCAGAGCCTTCTTGAGCGGCACGACGCGGCGGCGCGAAACCGGCACGCGTTCGTCGACGCCCGTAATGCCCAGCTGGATGGCGCCCGAGGGCACCGTCTCGACGTCCGTAACGCACGCCAAGTTGACGATATAGCGGCGGTGAACACGGAAGAAGCCAAAGTCGCAGAGCTTGGCCTCAAACTGCGCCAGCGAGGTCGTCGACAAAAAGCGATCATCGACGGTATAGATGCAGGAGTAATCGTCCTTGGCCATGATAAAGCGAATGTCGTCCACGGGAATGAGCACCTTGCGGCCGCCCTTTTCCACCGGGATACGCTCGATGGTCACCTTGCTGTCCGTAACCGGCTTGGTGCGTTGCGTGACCTTCTCGATCGCGCGATCCAAGCGAGCTTCCTCGACCGGCTTCATCAGATAATCGACGGCATCCACGTCGAATGCCTCGACCGCATGGTCACTATACGCAGTCACAAACACGATCGCCGGCGGATTTTTGAGCTTATGCAGCGCCTCGGCAAGTTGCAGGCCCGAGGCACCGGGCATCGAGATATCGAGAAACACGACATCCACGCGACTTTCCATAAGCATCTCGATGGCGGAGCGGACGCTCGACGCCTCCGTGATCGTGCCGATCTTGCCCGTTTGCTCGAGCAGGAAGCGAAGCTCCGAGCGAGCCGGCGCCTCATCATCCACAATCATCGCACGCAGCATAGGGATAAAACCTTTCGTCAACTAACTACGCCGGGCATCCGTCGCATGACGTTGAGCCCGTAGCCTTTTATTTTACTCTTGAATGTCGAAGATGCTCTCTGACAAATCAAGATGAAGGAGCACTTTGGTGCCCTTGCCCGGCGCCGATTCGACACGCGTATAGGAGTGCGGCCCATAAAAGCGATGGATGCGCTCCGAAATATTGTGCATGGCCACACCGGCGCCGCCACCCTGGGGAGAGCTGGCGTCGGGACGGGCAGAACGCTCGTCAAACAGTCTGGCGGCGGTACCCTCATCCATGCCCACGCCATTATCGGCCACGGCAATCAAGATTGCATCCTCGCCGTCTTGGTGAACGGTCACGTCGATCCTCAGGGCGTCGTCATCGCCCATACCATGACGTACGGCGTTCTCGACAATCGGCTGGATCACGAACGCCGGCACCAGCGTATCTTCCACGTCCTCGGACACATCGAACGTCGCAAGCACGCGGTCCTCGCCAAAGCGGGCCTTCTCAAAGGTAAGGTAGCGCTTGGTCTGTGCGACCTCGCGCGAGACCGGAATAAGCGATCCCGAGTTGTCGAGCGTGGCACGATAGAACGATGAGAACTCACGAAGCAGTTCGCGGGCCCGCAGCGGGTCGGTGCGCGTAAACGATGCAATGGTGTTCAGCGTGTTGAACAGGAAGTGCGGGTTAATCTGCGCCTGCAGCGCACGCACCTCGGCGCGCGCCGTGAGTTCCTTTTGCACCTCGAGCTCGTGGATGGCGAGCTGCGTGGACAAGATCTCGGCAAAGCCCGAGGCAAGCGCGTACTGGGTACGGTCGACGGCGCGCGGGGTCTTGTAGTAGAACTTGAGCGTGCCGACGGTACGATCGCCCACCTTGATGGGGGCGATAATGCCGGCGGGAACTTGGTTGTGCGAGCCGTCCGAGCCCACGACATCCACCATACGGTTGAACGACTGCACGATGCCATGTTCGATAACGTAGCGTGTGGCAAGCGTGTGGATGGGAGAATCTGGCAGTAGTTTTTCCTCAAACTCTCCCGCACAGGCAAGCACGTTGTCCTCGTCGGTGATGGCCACCGTCATGGCGCGCGTCTCGGGCAAAATGCGCCGGCACACCAAACGCGCCGACTCCTGCGTCAGACCGCCCTTAATGTCCTCGAGCATGGCCGAGGCCACCGAGAGCGTCTCCTCGGTGTACTGGGAGCGCACCGAATCGGGATTGAGCGTCAAAAAGATAAAGATGCACAGAAAGATGCACAGCAGCGCGCAGGCAATCACCGTGGCGATCGGCTCGATACCGGTCACCAAGGCAAAAATAAAGTACACCAGCACGCAAATGGCGCAGGCAACGGCAATGATGCGAAAGATTGATATTGAACTATCGCGCTGGGCGCGGCGGTCGATCATTCGGCCCCCTCCAGGATACTGATCAGTTGTGCGTCACGCCAAAGCCCGTCCATGATCTTGGGCCAAAAGCTCTGGAAACGCAGGTAGCTTGCAGCGTTTTGGCGCGCATAGGCCTTTGCCTCGCCGATACCATGGCGCCAGATGCGCAGGTAGCCCTCATGCTCGCGGGTAAACACGCTGCGGACCATAGCGGTCTTGCGCACGCGGTCGTCGAGCTCGCGCGAAATCCACGGGCCCGGGTAGGGCATGAGCGATGCCGCCGTAACGGGAATGAGCTCCTTTTGATGCGCGGCGAATGTCAACTTGGCCCGTTCGTAGTACCAACGGTATACATCCTGCATAAAGCGCGGTGAGCGCTTTTCGGACTCCGGAGGCAGATGGCGCACGGTCCACTCGTTATCGAACCACACGTCGTAGCCAAACATGCGCATGTTAAAGAGGTAATCCAAGTCCTCGCCGCGGGTGATAAACGGGTCAAAGGCCACACGCGTAAAGGCGCGGGCATGCAGGGCCATCAGGCCGCCGCACACGTAGTTGGAGCGCGAGATGCGGGTGCCCGAGAGCGCCTTTTTCATCCAACGGTTGAACTCGATGCGCTTGGTCCACCAACGATGGCAGATACCCGCCTTGTCCGTGGGAGCCAGCGGCGAGCCGTCGCGATCGTAGAAATAGCCGCTCTTGACCAAGATCGGCAAGCCCTGACGCGTCTGCTGCCCCAACGCATAGGTCGCGCGCTTCATAAAGTCGGCGTCGATGACAGTCTCATCGTCATCCAAAAAGATAACCGCGTCATGCCCCAGCACAGCGGCACAGGCTAGCCCCATGTTGCGGATGGCACCGTAGCCTCGCAGGCTCACGCACTCGCCCGAACCCTTGGGCGCGATCTGAGCAACCCGGTCTGCGATGCGCGAGGCCTGGGTGTTGGTGACAACGGTGACCTTGAGCGTGGGATGCGCGTCGACAATCTCGTGCACGCGCAGCGACACATCGGCTGTGGCAGAAACGGGACAGACCACCAAAAGGATGATGCGTGGGATGTCACGCACCTGCTCAAGCGAGGCCAGGCAGCGGTCGAGTTCGGAATTGTCGGCGTTGAGTCGCGTCGAATGGTCATAAGTGCCAGGGGCGTTTGCGCAAGCGTCATCGCCCGCCCAATACGTTGGAATCACGACTGTGGCGTTCATGCCTTACCCTCCCTGCAACACAAAAACGGGGCGCCGCCAAACACAGGCGACGCCCCGCGACCTAGCTGATTCCATCATACCCACTTGGGCAAATCATTGCTCGCAAGTCGCAATGTTTATTGCGGATAACCCCAAAAGAGTACCGCGGACAGGCCCAATAGCCGCTCGCTCCTATGCGGCCTGCTCTGCCGCCTGAGTCATGCGGGACAGGCGAACCAGCAGCATAAAGCCAACGATCAGCAGCACGCCAATGGAAAGGACGCCCAGCGATGGGTTGCCGGTCAGCGAGGTGACGACCGACACCAGGAAAGTGCCCATGACGCTTGCATAACGACCAAAGATGTCAAAGAAGCCGTAGTACTCGTTGGACTTTTCCTTGGGGATAATGCGGCCAAAGTAGCTACGGCTGAGCGCTTGCACGCCGCCCTGGAACAGGCCGACCATAATGGCAAGCACCCAGAATTCGAAGGCGGTCTTTAGGAAGAATGCGGCGAACAGCACAATGCCCATGTAGGCGGCGACGGCCACCAGGATCATGTTGAGCGTGCCCACGCGTCCGGCGAGCTTGCCGTAGATGATGGCAGACGGAAAGGCCACAAACTGCGTAACGAGCAGCGCCAGCACCAGCTGGGTCGAGTCGATGCCTAAAGCCGAGCCGTAGCTGGTAGCCATGGAAATGACCGTGTGGACGCCATCGATATAGAAGAAGAACGCGATCATGTAGACCAGCACGGTCTTGTTGTGGGCGATCTCGCGCATGGTGTGTCCGACCTCGGAGAACACACCGCCCACGATGTGGCCGATGGTGTCCTCGGGACCGCGCTCGCGACCGTACTTTTGCTTATAGGTGCGAATGAGCGGCAGGGTAAAGATGAGCCACCAGGCACCAGTGATGATAAACGACAGACGCGTTGCCAGCATGGTGGGGACGCCAAGAGCGGGGCCACCCATGATGAGCGCCAGGCAGATGATGAACGGCACGGTGGAACCGATGTAGCCCCAGGCATAGCCCGAGCTGGACACGGCGTCCATGCGCTCGTCGGTGGTAATGTCGGGCAGCATGGCGTCGTAGAACGTCATAGAAGAGTTAAGGCCGATGGTGCACAGCACGTACACGGTCAAAAATGCCATGGCGGACATTGGGATAGCCTGCGCCAGGCAAAGAACCAGGCCCGTGAGGAAGAAGCCCAAGAAGAACTTAATCTTGTTGCCGGCGTAATCGGCAAGCGCGCCCAGAATGGGCATGAGCATGGCAATGACCAGCGAGGCGATCGTCTGAGCGTTGCCCCAAGCGACCACCAGGTCTGCCGAGGAAGCACCAGTATTGATGGCGTTAAAGTAGATGGGCACCACCGAGGTATTGAGCAACACGAGGGCCGAATTGCCCACATCGTACATAACCCAGTTACGCTCGAGCTTGGTGTATTTCATGGACAGGGCCCCTTCGTATTCGCCCGATATGCAGTTAGTTCATCGTACCCCAATTGCACAGAAGCGCTGGTAAGGATTCGGCAAAGGGGCACGCACGGGTCCTACTCCTCGCGGTCGAACTCCTCGTCGGCGTCGAGTACGCGGCCGCTATAGTTGATATGGCCGGTCACGGCATCCATGTCACCGGTCTCGATAAAGCGGGCAACGGTGAGCTCGTAATCGGTCAGCGCGCGCTCAAAGACCTCGGGGAAGCTCTCGGTCGAGACCTCATCGGTAAAGGGGTTCTTCCATGTCAGGTGGCCCAGGTTACCGGTGCGCTCGGGAAGCTCCGTCGTCACGCGATGAGCAAGGCCGTCGAGCAGCGAGTAGTCATGCACCAAGCCCTCAACCAGGGCAATCGCGCGCGTCTTTACCGAGCCGGCCGGCTCAATGGTGCGATAGAGCATCTGCATGTCCGAGACGGCGCCGGCGTACTCCCCCGCCGGGATGTCGATACCGTACACGCGCCCGGCGATGTAGCTCATCAGCACGCCGGCCACACGGTTGATGCGGTCGGTAGTGACGATCTCGCCCGCCGGCGGATAATCCTCGACCGTGGCCCCGTCACGTTTGAGCTGCAGCATCAGCACGTCCAGGTCGCTTTCGAGCACGGCGTGAACTTGACTGCCCGAAGCCTCGAGCTCGGGGTCGGACTCAACAATGCCAAACTGCTGCTCGTAGACAAAGGGGTGGGCATTGCGATCGAGCACATAATGCGACAGCAGGCCCAGCGCAAAGGCGCGACCCAGATTGGCATCGCGCGGCTGTAGGTGCGACACGCCGTCGCGCAGGCACGAGAACTGGCGCGACATGCGCGAGCGGTGCATGACCTGAGCAAGCGACATACAGTCGGAAATGCGCGGCGTGAGCATGTGGAAGAAAAACGGGTCGGGACCTTGGTTTCCCAGGATAAAGGCGATGCGCTCCTCGTCGGACGTAATAACGCCCTGCGGAAGACGGTCGATGCTTTCCTCGCCAAACAGATGATGCGTAATGAGCGCGGGCATAATGATCCTTTCGATTTCATTCGATGTCACCCATTATGCCCACCGCACGGTCACGCCAAACCTGCGGCGGTAAACGATGATATGCAGACTGCCTACGCAAGTCCCAAGTGCGCCTTGACCTCGGCTGCGCGACGACGGGACACAGGCACCGTCGAGGTTACGCGATCGAGCCTGAGCTCCATAAGACCCGTGGAACCGATCTCGACATTATGCACGTCTTCCAAATTGACCAGATAACTGCGGTGGACACGGATAAAGCCCTCGGAGGCCAGGCGCCGCTCGAGCGAGGAAATCGACTCATTGACCAGGTATGTTCCCTCGGCGCAGACGGCGTTGCAAAAATCGGCGCGCGCCTCAAAGTAGCAGACATCCGCCACGGGAATGAACACCCTTTTGCCCCCACGATCCGCCGTCAGGCGCAAAGGTTGGCGCGGAGCATGGACGACACGGCGAGCGCCCAGGGCGGTCTCGATCTTGTCGAGTGCCTTTGACAAGCGGGCATCCTCGACCGGTTTGACGATGTAATCGACAGCATCGAGGTTATAGGCATCAGCCGCATACTCGGCAAATGCCGTCACAAACACCACGACTGGCGGCGTCTTTAGGTTCTGCAGCGTCTCGGCAAGCTCAATTCCCGAGCGACCGGGCATGGTAATGTCTAAAAACAGCACGTCGGGCTTGTTCGACAGAATCGACTCCACGGCTTCGGTGACATTGCCCGCTTCGGCAATCTGTCCCACACGCGTATCCTTTTCCAACAGATAGCGTAGCTCAGCCCTAATGGGAGGCTCGTCATCAACCACCAAGATGTTCCAGCCTTCGGACATATGCGCTTCCCCTCTTTTTCTCTCAATCCAACCGCGTGCTACACCGTTAGCGGCGCCGGCTCATGCGGCTCGCCGTTCAACTCAACGATGACCTGTGTCCCCACGCCCTCCTGGGACTTCACGCGCATGCCAGAATCTTCTCCGTAAAAGAAATGGATGCGCTGAAGCACATTGAAGAGCGCCAGACCGCAACCTCGCTTGATGGAGCCGTCGGCGGTAATGCTCTCGGGCTCCTCTCGGCGATGCTGCTCAAACAGATGCGCGCAGACTTCTTCGTTCATACCGATGCCGTCATCTTCGACGATGATCTCCAAGCCGTCATCGGTCTCAAAAGCCCTAACACGAATAGAAAGCGGCTCGGTCTCGCGCTGCGCATGCTTGATGCAGTTTTCGAGCAGCGGCTGCAAGATAAACGGCGGCACCAGGCTGTCGCGCACCTCAAAGTCGATGTCGACCGAAACGCGCAGACGGCCGTCGCCATACCGGGCCTGCATAAGATTGATATAACGGGTGCCCTGTTCCACCTCGTGCTCGAGCGTGGTGAGCGTATCGGAATCAGAAAGCGTCTGACGATAGTAGTTGGAAAAGTCGATCAGCAGCGATCGCGCCTTGTCGGGCTCGGTTCGAACGAGCGACACAATCGTGCTAATGGTATTGAATAGAAAATGCGGGTCGACCTGCGACTGCAGGGCGCGTAGCTCAACGCGAGCTGTGAGCTCGTCCTGGCGCTCGAGCTCAAAGCTGGCGAGCTGCGTGGAAATGAGATCGGCAAAACCCGAAGCAAGGGCCGTCTGGCGCATATCGATGCTGCTCAGGCGGGGGTAATACAGCTCGAGTGTGCCCACACAATGCCCGCGCACGGTAAGCGGCGCGACAATGCCGGCGCGCAGGCGGGGAAAATAGCCGCCCGTCTCATTGGAGGCGTCGCGCGAAAACACACTCTGTTCGCCGGACTCGATCACGTTGAGCGTGGTCTTGAGCACGACCGGGGTGCCGGCAGGGCACTTTGCCGAGTCCTCGCCCCAGCTTGCCAACACCTGTTTGCCATCGGTAAAGCAGATGGCGGAGGCGATGGTCTCGGATAGGATAATTTTAGAGGCACCCAGGGCCGCTTCGGGCGTAAGGCCGCGCGACGTGTAGGCGAATATTTTTGATGCGATGGCGAGCGTACGGTCGGTTGCGCTCGATGTGAGGTCGTCGGGGACCACAAAGACATACGAGAAAAAGAAGCACAGCATGACCAGGCCGGCAATAACGACAACGCCCGGAACGGGATTGGGATTATCGGTTAAATCCCAGATAAGCAGCAGAATAAGCGCCGGAACGACAACACCGAGCAGGATGGCCTGGACCACATGCTGGGCCGTACGAAAGACCTTGGTAGAGTTGTAACTCTTGCCCAGAATCAGCCTGTTTAAATCCACCGTCATCCCCTTTTATCTACCACACCCATAGCAATAAAGAGGGCCGCAAGCGACCCTCTCCATTGCATTATGCAATCAAAAACTGTGTTTTACATCCAGTCATCGACAAACGGTATCTTAGGCGCTGTATTTGTTGGCCTCGCCAAAGGTGCCAGCCTCGACGATCCAGCCGTCCTTCATGATGACATCCATGTTGTCGGTGTTGAGCACATGGATGTCGGCGGCGACGTCACCGTTGACGACCAGCAGGTCGGCGCACTTGCCGGCCTCGATGGAACCGGTCTCGTCCTCGATGTGGCACATCTTGGCGCCGTTGAGGGTGGCGCAGGTGATGGTCTCGACCGGGGTGAAGCCGATCTTGTCGACGAACTCGTACATCTCCTCGATGGAGCAGGTGCCGTACGGGGTAACGAAGGAGAAGGAGTCGGAGCCGATCGTCATGACGACGCCACGCTTCTTGGCCTCGCGCAGGCAGTCGTAGTTGCGCTGCAGCTCCTTCTCGACCAGGGTGCCCTCGTACTTGTCGTGCAGCTCGGGGACGTAGACGGGCGGATAGGTGGCGTACCAGGTGGGCAGGAAGGCGATCGTCGGGGTGAAGAAGGTGCCCTGCTCGGCCATGAGGTCCATGGTGCGCTCATCGATATCGAAGCCGTGAATCAGCTGCTCGCAGCCAAAGCGGACGGAATCGTAGGCAGCGGCGTGGTTGTTGTAGCAGTGGCTCCACACGGGGATACCGACCATCTTTGCCTCTTCGACCACGGCCTGGATCTCCTCGGAGCAATAGTGCTGATCGCGACCGGAGTCCCAGCGCCAGATGCCGCCACCGGTAGCCCAGATCTTGATGGCATCGGGGTTCTCGCGCAGGCGACGACGGACGGCCTTGCGCAAATCCCAAGGACCGTCGACCTGGTCGCCCCAGGGATGGGATTCCTTGTTGAGCTCCTGGGTGCAGTGGTGGGAGTCACCGTGGCCGGCAACGCGGCAGAAGCCGAGGCCAGTGGCCAGAACGCGCGGGCCCTTGAAGACGCCTTTGTCGATGCAGTCACGGATCTGGATACCAAAGCGGCCGATCTCGCAGACGGTGGTGAGGCCGTGGGTGAGGCAGTCATAGGCCTGCTTGACGGCGACGGCCTGCTTCTCGAGGAGCGGCTGCATGACCCAGTCGGTGTCATCGTCAGTCAAGTTGCCCGAGAAGTGCAGGTGGGTGTCGATCAGGCCGGGAAGGACAGTCTTGTCGGCGGCGTCGATAACCTCAACGCCCTCGGGAAGGTCCTGCATGACACCGGCATACTCGATCTTGCCGTTATCGTCGACGAGAACGAGGGAGTTCTCGACCGGCTCGGCACCGGTGCCGTCGATGAGCTTGCCGCCAACGATTGCATACTTAGTGGACATGGTTCCTCCTTATGGATCCATATAGTGGGCGAGGCCGTGTTGGGTTAAGGCCTCACAAAGCTACCCAAGTGGCGCCGGGTTCGGTGCGCGGGAGAGAGGATTCCGCGCACCCGATCCGCCCCGGCTAGGCGTTACTTTTTGCGGAAATTGGTGAAAGCCATGAGGGCCAGGCCAATAGCCAACCAGCCGATCACGATGCTCCACTCCACCATGTTGAGGGAGGCGGGAGAGAACGGGATCACGAGCAGGCCAATGATGGTGCCGCAGGCAACGATAGCGAGGCTGATGCCAAACTTGCCGCCGGGCACCTCGTAGGGACGAGGCAGGTCGGGCTCGGTGAAGCGCATGCGCAGGCAAGCGAGGGCGACCATGCCGCAGGAGAAGATGAAGGCGAGAGCCGACACGTTGGTCAGAGGGATGAGCATGTTCTTGCCCAGGAACGGACCGACGACGGTGATGACGCCCAGAACGACGCAGGCGAGCTTGGGAGCGCCGGACTTGGGATCGACCTCGGCGAACTTCTCGGGCAGCTGACCCTTTCGGCCCATGGCGAGCATGATGCGGCTCGTGGCGCCGTAGAAGGAGTTCATCGGGCCCATGGGTCCAAGCGTGGCGATGACGAGCATGGCCAGGTACAGGAGCATGTTGATGCCCTTGAGGCAGGCAAGCGCGGGAACCGGGCTCTTAACGAACTCATGCCAGTCGAGGATGGTGCCGAACGAGTAGATGCAGACCATGTAGAAGCCGCCTGCGGCCAGCAGGGCCAGGGAGATGATCTTGCCGAACTTGTTCCAGTTGAGGCCCTCGGCCGCTTCCTCAGCCTGCTGAGGAATGGTGTCGAAACCGGCGTAGAAGAACGGGGTCAGAACCAGGACCGAAACGATGCCTGCGAACAGGCTGGTGCCCTCGGTAGCAGGCTTGCCGCCGCCAGCACCGGTGACCTGGGAGAACACGGGCATGGCGTTGTCCGGCGAGCCGGTGAACAGCGAGACGCCCATGGCGAGCAGCATGCCGCAGAGCAGGGCCTTGGTCAGGAAGGCCTGCAGCTTGGCGGCCGAGCTGGCACCGCGGAAGTTGAGGAAGATGACGTAGGTTGCAAAGCCGAGCGCGATCAGCGTCGGGAACAGGTAAACGTCGGCGCCCAGGATGGTATAGAGCTTGACGGCACGCAGCCACTCAAGACCGGGCAGGCTGCCGAACATCTCGGACACGAGGGTCGAGATAGCGATTGCCTCCCACGGGCACAGGATGCCGTTGCCCAGGGCCAGGAGCCAACCGGTGATATAGCTCAGCGTACGGCCAAAGCTACGATCGACATACTCGACGATGCCGCCCGAGATGGGGATAGCAGCCGTGAGCTCACCGAAAACAGCTCCGACGGGCACGAGAAAGATTGCACCCAAGAGGAATGCGATCATAGCGGGAACGGGACCGCCGCCCACGACCATCCAGTCGCCGACCTGCAGAACCCAGCCAGTTCCGATGATGGCACCGAAACCGATGGTGAAGAAGTTCCAGAGCGAAAGCGTTTTCTTCATGCCGCCGTTACCTTCGACTGCAACTTCTGCGTTCTTGTCCGCCATTGTTCCCCTCCTTTCCTTATTGACGCCTCTTTGGCGTCACCCCTTGCGCGGTCTGTTTTGCCGCGCGCTTTTATTTCATGGCTTTAAGATACGGCCTTGGCACAGCAGCGCCGCTTGTGGCTCGACCGAAGGCAGAACTGCAAAACGAGCGGCGCCGTTTTTGGGACGAACGGCACGGTTTGCCGCTCATTGTTGTCGCCCGTCCGACGGGCGTACGCTCATCGGACGCATATAGAGATGTTTTTGAGGCCGTGTGTTTTGCGCCTTTCGTACCGTTTACCGAGCTTTTGACGCGCGGACCCATTTGTTGCACATCTTTTTTGTAGGATAGATAGGTTATACATGAGACAAGGCGGTACGAATGGCATACGGATACAACGACGGTGATCAACGGCGACAAAGCGTTCGCCTTGCTGGCCGCACCACGCCGACGCCCAGAAGTGCCACGAGCAGCAATCCGCAACGCCCTCAAGAGCAACCCAGGCCTTCGTCTCGGCAGCAGACAAACAGAACACGGCAGAGTGGCCGTCCGAGCACGGGCACAAGCGCACAGCAAGATAGCCGCTTGGGCGCGCGCACTCGACAGCGCCAAGCCGAGGTTCCGCAACTGCGCCGCAACGGCGCACGTCAGCCCGGCAGCCATATCAACCGCTTCTTTTCGCATCCCCAAGGCGGACGCGACGGCAAGCCCTACCGCTCGACATCGTACGTGAATGCCCCCGCCCTGCCGGCTCGTCGGCTTTGCCTCGCACTGTGCTCTATCCTCATCTGTCTGGTCTTTGTGCTTATGAGCTCCTGTATGTCCCACGGCTCGGCCGGTCTCGAGCCCACCGCCGAGGACAAGCTGCTCAAGGCCCCCGTCGCGCCCGGTTATTCTTTCGCCTTTTCGACCCCGCGCTCGCAATGGCAAGCCGGCACGATGCCCCATATCTATCAGATCGACCCTGCATGGTCGGAGCTGCCTTACGCCGGCGGTACCATCCGCCAAAATGCCTGCGGGCCTACGTGCCTCACCATGGTCTATATCTTTAAGACGGGACGCACCGATATGACCCCCGTCAATATGTGCGCGCTTTCCGAGGCAGGCAATTACGCCCCCACCGGTGCAACCGAATGGTCGTTTATGACGAGCGGTGCGTGGCAGTTGGGACTTAACGGAACGGAGCTTCATAACGATCGCGACTCGATGACTCAGGCGCTGCGTTCGGGAGCGCCCGTCATCGCCGCCGTTCGGCCGGGCACCTTTACCAACGTGGGCCACTACATTGTACTTTACGGTATTGACGACGCCGACCAGATTGAAGTCTTCGATCCCAACTCGGCCAGCCGCAGCGCCCGACGCTGGGGCGTCGTAGAGGTCCTCAACGAAGTCGAAGCCATGTGGGCCTACTACTAGTCGTTGGGGACAGACTTAAATGAGTGGTCTCTGGCTGCCCGGAACTGCTGGCACGGAAAATGCATCCCGCTTTGAAGTTCGATAGCGAGATGCACTTTCCGCGCACGGCCTGTTTGGGAAACTACGTTCCACTTTCCGGCAACATTCCGGGATGCATTTTCCGGTTGAGGCCCTCAAGGGAAACCATGTCCCATGTTGGACGCTCATTCTGGGATGCGCTTTCCGCAGTTGATTGATGCGGGCTTTAAGGACTGTTCCAAGCTGCCGGCAGAAAAGGAACGTCCCCAGGTGCCGGGTTTCCGCAGTCATTGGGGACAGACTTAAATGACTAGTCGTTTAAGAACGTCCAATGACTACCCACAGAATGAGGGTCTCATCGGGGACTAGGTAAATAACAAAAGCCCCCGCGGCCGAAGCGGACCGCGGGGGCAACAGACCTGCAAGAGTTAACTCAAGTCCTCGCCATTTGATGCAATGACCTTTTGGTACCAGCAGAAGCTGTCCTTTCGGTAGCGATCGAACGTGCCTTTGCCCATATCATCGGCATCAACATAAACAAAGCCATAGCGCTTCTTCATCTGCCCCGTCGAGGCCGACACCAAATCGATACAGCCCCACGGCGTGTATCCCATCAGGTCAACACCGTCCTCGACAATTGCATCGCGCAGCGCAAGAATATGCCTTCGCAGGTAATCAATATGATACGCATCGTGGACTTTGCCGTCTTCCAGCGCATCGAGTCCGCCCACACCGTTCTCGGCGATAAAGAGCGGAAGATGGTAACGATCGTGGTAGCCGGCAAGCGTCACGCGCAAACCCAGCGCATCGATCTGCCACTTCCAGGCAGTCTCTTTATCCTTGAGGTACGGATTGCGCAACGTCGGGAACACGTTGCCCTCCGCCTTCTCGGCGATCACCTGATCATCGGCGCACACCAAGCGCGAGCAATAGTACGAGAACGAGATGAAGTCGACCGTATGCTCTGCCAGATACTCCGTATCGCCCGGCTCAAAGGGCACGTGAACACCCTCTTTCTCGAGTGCACGCAGCTTCCAAGCAGGATAGGCGCCCGCAGCCATCACGTCTGTGTAGAAGTAGCGGCCGCGGTCCTCCTCATACGCAAGCCATACGTCCTCGGGCGCACAACGGTACGGATAGGTCGCACCGGCAGCGACCATGCAACCCACCTTGTTTGCGGGATCGATCTTGTGCAGAATCTCGACAGCGCGAGCGCTCGCCATAAACATATGGTGCGAGAACGCCGCGGTCACGGCTGCACGGTCACGCTCATCCTCGAGCGTGACACCCGCGTTGAGATAGGACAGCGCCACGCTGTTGATCTCGTTGAACGTAAGCCAATAACGCACGAGGCCCTGGTACGCGCGTCCGACGGTCTCGACGTAGTGCGCATACCGCTCGATCATCTCTCGGCTTTGCCAGCCACCATAGCGCTCGACCAGAGCCAACGGATAGTCGTAGTGCGACAGCGTCACAAGCGGCTCGATTCCATGCTCGCGCAGCGCCTCGAATACCTGACGGTAAAACTCCAAGCCCTCGCCGTTGGGCTCGGTCTCCATCCCTGTGGGAAAAATACGGCTCCAGCAAATTGAAAGACGCAGGCACTTAAAGCCCATCTCGGCAAAGAGCTCGACATCCTCGTGCCAATGATGGAAGAAGTCGTTGCCCCAGCGGCATGGATACAGCCTGTCCGGATCGTCCACGGGCTTTTGCCTGCCAAACATTACATCCCAGCGGTCGGAACCCTGTGGGATCAGGTCGGAGTGCGACATGCCGCGGCCGCCCTCGTTCCAGCCCCCTTCGGCCTGGTTGGCGGCGAGGGCACCACCCCACAAAAAGCCCTCGGGCATACCGGCGGCAGACGTTCTGTCAAAGTAACTCATGCTACTCAGCATCCTCGGCAGAAGCTGCCGCGGCGTTCTCCTGCTCCTGAGCCAGGAGCTGGTTATCGTACACCTTAAAGAACGGGTACCAGACCACAGCCATGACCACGATCAAAACGATCGTAAACACCCAGATGCGCGGGTCGAGGCACTGGACAAAGCCCTGAACGAAGATGGGGAACGTGCCGCTCACCAAGATGTAGAAGTTAGAGACAAGACCCAGTGAGACCGCACCCCAATACAGCAGGGCCGAGATCATGCCGCCTAGCACAAACGGAATCATGAGGATCGGGTTGAAGATGATGGGCGCGCCGAAGATCGCGGGCTCGGAGATACGGAAGAAGCTCGGCACGATCGATGCCCTGCCAAATGCCTTGAGCTGCTGCGACTTTGCCCTAAACGCGCAGAGCGCCACAAAAGAGAACGTATTACCCGTGCCGCCGATGAGGTTGATGGCCAACGACATGAGCGCCGGGTGGAACTCAAGCGGCTGCCCGGCAGCATAGAGCGAGGCGTTGGCGGCAAAGGCGGCAAGCGTGACCGGGGCGGTGATGGGCATTACGATCATGTTGCCGTGGACGCCAAAGCACCAAAACAGCAGCGTCATGAAGCAGATAAGCAGTGCGCCGGGCACAGAGTCAACTGCGACGGAAAGCGGGGCAGCGAGCAGCTTCTCGATAACCGAGGGGATGGACAGCGCGGGATCGATCATCTGGATCAGCAGGTTGCCGCCAAAGAAGATGAGGATGTTGGCGAGCATAGGTACGATGGCGCCAAAGGTTTCGGACAAAAACGGCGGCACGCCATCGGGCATCTTGATGGTGATGCCCTTGGTCTGGCAGAAGCGCGTGACCTCGACGGAGACCAAGGCAACGATGATGGCGGTAAACAGGCCCTGCGCACCCAGATAGGTGCAGGGGACCGCCTGGAGCACGGACTCGTCAGCAAGCTGGTAGTAGGACGACGGCGCCGCGGCGATCAGGAACATCACCAGCGAGGTCATGCCGGCGTTAAGCTTGGGCATCTTGTAGGTGCCCGCCAGGTTATAGGCGATTGCGAACGTCACGATCACCGACAGTATGCCCATCGTCATGTTGAAGGGAATGAGCAGCGTGAGCTTATTGGCCGTGGCAAAATCGAGCCAAGGGCCAAAGACGGACCAGA
Organism: uncultured Collinsella sp.; assembly: GCA_905210085.1. Lineage (GTDB taxonomy): Bacteria > Actinomycetota > Coriobacteriia > Coriobacteriales > Coriobacteriaceae > Collinsella. The sequence continues at coordinate 19,067 of CAJLVJ010000035.1, forward strand.
ACCCGCCCTGCGCCACCAGGTCGGCCGTGACCGGCGGGTTGGCGAGGATCATAAAGACGGCAGATACCAAGATGAAGCCGATCGCGCTCATAAAGCCCTTTTGCATGGAGGCAAAGTGGCGCTCGGTGCCGCAGAAATTGGCGATAGGGGTCAGTTTTCCTGAAGCAGGGTCATGAACTTCTCCATGGTTGCCTCCTAACCCAACAGCGACTGGGCGAGTGCCAGCACGTTGGCGGCGTTGCCCATGCCGTAGTCCTGTGCGGGGATGACCGCGGTCGGCTTACCGCTCCCCTGCTTGACGGTGTTGAGCTGGTAGGACACCTGCGGCCCCAAGAGCAGCACGTCATAATTGGCGCACGTCTCCTGATACTCGCCGATACCCACCGCATCGATATCGAGCTCGATGCCGTTTTGCTCCGCATATTTCTCGAGTTTCTTCATCAGAATGCTTGTAGACAGACCAGCTGCGCAAACAAGAAGGATCTTCATAAGGGATTCCCTTCGCATTGATTGGTTGGATAGTCACCGCACGCCGCTAGGCGTTCTTGGTTGCAGTGCGCTCATACAGGCAGATCAGCTCCTGCACGAGCTCCTGAGCAAGCATGGAGCACATGAGGTGGTCCTGAGCATGGACCAGCAACACATCCACCGACAGATGCTCGCCCGCTGCCTCAGTCGAAAGCAGCTGCGTTTGGATGTGGTGAGCCTTGATTCCCGCATCCTTTGACTGCTTCATGAGTTTGGCGGCGGCGTCAAAATCCCCCGCCTTTGCCTTTTCAAGGGCTTCGAAGGCAAGGCTGCGTGCCTCTCCCGCTGCAGCGACCAGCTGAAACGAAACCATCTCGGTTCCCTGATCGTCCATAACGGTCTCCTCTCCCGTGATGTTTGGTTTGTACTTGAATATTCGAAACGCCTATCTCCCGCCCGCAATCCTCGAGGTTTATTGCAGGTAGACTGACAGGGTCATCGACAAAAGAAGTCTTAAGCCGTATGCGCTTGCACAAGCGCCATCAGCTCATGCCAGGACCGGCGCTCGCGTAGGCGCTCGACCCCCTGGCGGTCCATAAAGATCTCGGCGAGCAGTGAGCTCAAGATCCGCGCCTCATCGCCGCCCGACCGGGCAAACGACACCATAAAGACGATATCGACCTCATGGCCGTATTCGTCCCAAAGAATGGGATGTTCGAGCAGGCCCACGGTAACAAAGGCCTCGGCGCTCAAGGGATGCATCCCATGGGGCATGGCTACCCCATTGCCAAACGAGGTGGCGCTCGCGCTCTCGCGCTCGGCGACCTCTTGGGCAAACTGGGCATCGACACGGCCGCTCTCGACGGCGCGCTCGGAGAGATATCGGAGAACGGCCTGCTTCGACGACGCCTCAACGCGGTTGAAGAACAGGGCACGGCTAAAGAAAGAGCTTACGGAGTCCGATTGCGCAGTGTCGTCGCTCAGCACCTTGCGGATAGCGTTGACATCGCTCGTCTCCAAGAAGAAATCGGCCTCGCGGACGGGCACGGGCAACTTGACGTTGAGCGGCACCGTTGTGAACACGTAGTCGATATGCGAAAAATCGAACGTTCCCACGCGGGCGACATCGCATGTCTCAATCGAATCGATATACATGCCAAACTGCTTGCGGTACTGGTGCTCGAGCATACGGGCGCTTCCCGCTCCCGAGGCGCACACGATCAGGATGCGTTTGCGACGCGGCTGGTCGGCTTGCTGCTCGAGGGCCAGGGCAAATGCCATGGCGATGTAGCCGAGCTCTTCATCAGAGGGCTGGCTGCCAAAATGACGCTCGAGTACCTGCGAGGTGCCAGCTGCCATCGAATAGGCCAACGGAAACCTCGTCTTGATATCGGACAGCATGGGGTTATCCATATGCATGTGATATTCAAGGCGATAGCCCAGAGGGCCGATATGCCGAGCAAGGTTCATGCGAAGTTCAAGATCGCCGCTAAAGTCAAACCTAAACTCATCGTTGACCGCACGTACCATCTCGGAAGCAATCTCCCACATCTCGTCCGAGATAACGGCAGAGCCCTTCTCGGGCACGCCCGTGCCCCTGCCGAGCAAATGGATTGCGATAAAGGCAACCTCTTCTCGGGGCATGCTCACGCCCAGGGCATCCTTGATGTTTGCGGCAATCTGGAAAGCCGCGGCGTATTCGCGCGTTCCCTCCAGTTTTTGAACGTCCGATTCTGCAGCTGGGACATAGCAGCCCTGCTCGATGCGGCCAAGAGCAATGTAAAGATGCATGATGAGATTGCGGGATGCCAGCGAGCTCACCGTGACGGGCGAGGCCGTCAGAGCATCGTCCACACATGCGGCGATGGCCCGCAGGCGCTCGGCGAGCTTTGCATCGTCGGTGTCGGGCAACACGGGCCTCACCAGCGAGGCCAGGCACAGGCGCCGCTGCGACTCCCCGCCCGCAACGCGGATTCCGTAGCGTGGGCGCTTTTCGAGCGTTAAGTCAAATTGGGCGAGTTTCTGCTCTACCAGACGCATGTCATTGGACAGAGTTCGCGCCGAAACGTAGAGTAAATCCGCATACTCCTCAATCGTCACCCACTGGGACCGCATGAGGAGGTCGTTAAGAAGGAAGGACACACGGCCGTCGCGCGTATCAGGAATGCCCGGATGGGCCAGAGCCGCACCGTCTAGCAAGCGAGCAAGCTCATCTGCACGTGCAACATCGATACGATACTGCCCCTTGCTGCCAACGATGCGTGCAACCCCTGCAAGGTTGTCGTTTGCGCGATGGATATAGTTTCTCACGGCGCGCTCGCTTACCTCGAGACGCTTGGCAAGTACCGCGACAGCGACAGGCTGAGCGTCCTCGATCATATTTACAAGCTGCTTGACGCGAGCATCCATGTCCTCCTCCTTTCCCTGCGTCTAGTCTAACGCGGTAAAGAATGACACTCCACGTCGCGCTCGTTCCGCCAACTCGGAACAGGTTGCGGGGAGTCCAGCTGAGCTATGGAGAGCCTGGGGAGAGGGCCCGAAGGCAATGCGTCGGTGTGGGATGCGCCTTCCCAGCCATTGGGCAGTCATTGGGGACAGACTTAAATGAGTAGTCGTTGGGTGTTCCTATAGTTTTGTCAACCGTCGGGGCTACTCCCGGTAGG
>CAJLVJ010000036.1 GCA_905210085.1 uncultured Collinsella sp.
TCGCGCCGGACGAATTAAACCAGTACAGGGAGCCGTTGCACTCGTGAAGGCCGGTAGCCATGGCGTGCGTCGAGGGGTCGAGCCAGTACCACGTACCGTTTAAGTTGAGCCAGCCGGAGGCGAGGGCGCCGGAGCCCGTCGCGTAGTACCAGGTGCCGCCGTCGAGCACCCAGCCGGTCGCCATGGCGCCGGAGGCGTTGAACCAGTACGCTGCGCCGTTGCACGCGTGGAGGCCCGTCGCCATGGCGCCGCCCGCGTCGGGGTCGAGCCAGTACCAGGAGCCACCGGTGTAAAGCCAGCCAGTCGAGGCGATACCGTCAGCGAACCAGTACCAGGAGCCGTCGACGAGGCCCCAGCCGTTAAGGGGACCGCAGCTGCCGAAGTAGCGGCGGACGCCCTGCGCGTCCGTCTGGTAGCCCGTCAGCATGGCCCCCGTCCGGGCGTCGAAGCAGTAGGGCACGCCGCCGACGGAAACGGGGCCGCGCGCCAGCGCGCCGGAGCCAGTCGCGTAGTACCAGGTGCCGCCGTCGAGGACCCACCCGGTCGCCATCGCGCCGGACGAATTAAACCAGTACAGGGAGCCGTTGCACTCGTGAAGGCCGGTGGCCATTACACCGCCCGCGTCGGGGTCGAGCCAATACCAGGCTCCGCCCTGGCGCAACCATCCGGTATACGCTTTGCCGTCAGAGGTTGCGTAATACCAAGTGCCCTCTTTTAACTGCCAGTAATAAAGAGAGACATCAACATACGCGTAATTCATATCAACGTTTCCGCTAATACCAGAAACTTTTCCGCGGCTTGTATACTGCCAAAAGCTGTAACTGCCGGTATAGTGACATTGGGAGTTGTATTGAGCAATCCAATGATCCCAAGAACCGCTCTTAAATACAGGGTCGGTCAATATATTGTTAAACCAATTTAGGTTTGCATAAATGCCTGGCTTATATCCAGCACTAGAAATCTTATTACAGAATGTCTGAGCTCTAGATGCAATTCCGGATTGACGACCATCTGCAATAATTGTCTTGTCCTCAAGATCGTAATACACCGGTAGCCTAGGATTGTGCCCCGATAGGCAGTCAATCACCATGGACGCCTCATCGGCTGCCTGTTGATTATCAAAAGCATATGAATAGACATAGACGCCGTAGGGAATTCCGAGTCGCTCGCACTCAGAAATATTTCGATTAAATTGATAGTCAATTCGACCGCCGAAAGACGGAGCGCCAAACCCAACGCGCAGAATAGCGAAATCGATGCCAGAAGCTTTAACTGCGTCCCAATCAATACGCCCTTGGTGCTCGCTGACGTCAATGCCCTGAGCTGTAACCCCATCGGGAAGAGTGTCCATAGACAATAAAGCTATTCCGTCTTCTTCGGAAGAAGCATCATCTGAAACTAATTGTCCACCCTCATAACGCCAAGAATTCTCAACCAGAGTCTGAGCAGCCCCTGCATCCGCAGGGCATACAAACATAGAAACGGGCGCAAGGAGCATCAGCACCAACAATGCCGAAAACAACTTAAAATGTTTGTTCATGTAAACCTCGTCATTCGCTCTTGATTGCGTCTAGCTTACAGCATAGCTATGAAAGATTCCCGAACATCTAACAGGACAAGATGCCATCTAGGACAATAAATAGTTGGGCGCAATGCTGCAAAGAAAAGAAGAACTTACCGGCAGGGTTGAACCCGCAGGCTCATTGCCCCCTCCTCTTGCCCCCAAGAATACCGACTTCAAATAAACTTTCAAACCAGATGTCAAAAAAGGTAGGGGGCCCAGAGAGTCCCCTACAACTCGGAATTCTAACGAATCAGTATTACTTTCGATGGGCCCAAAGCGGTCAAACCGGAGATGCGATTTCCATAACCATCACTATGCCAGAACAAATTTTCGCTCGGCGAATTGCCCCAGAAAAAGCCAATGTGGCTATCGTCCGCATATGGGTTGTAAGGATTAAAGAACACAATGTCCCCCTTACGAGCCAAACCACTACGCAGTAACTCATCAATAGAATTGAAATAAGTCACGTTCGCGCACGTATCGATAGCGTAGCCGTACCAACGATAAGCGTTTACGCAGCCGCCCCTTCCGGGACCTCCACTCCAAGGGGAATGACTCTGCTCGGCGGCAATGGGAGCTAAATTCCCGCCCGCTTTCATATATGCATGCGATACAAATCCGCCGCAGTTCATACCGGTATACCCGTCCCAACGAGGATCACCCTTTGGATACATACATGTTTCTTGGCTAAGATGCGTATCATAGCGTGTTCCACGGTAATAGCCGTCGTTTTCGTGGCTCATAAGCCAATTGACCAGACTGGACCTATTGACCCCCAAAACAGAACCAGACGTATTCAACCATGCACCACTTGCATTGAAGTAGTAGTCAACGCCATCGATTTTCAGCCACCCATTAGCAAACATGGCGCCCGATGGCTGGAGCCAGTACCACGTACCGCCGTCATTAAGCCATCCAGTTTTCATCTAGAATGTGGAAGGATCCATCCAATACCACGCACCGTTGACATATTGCCAACCAGACTTAAGGACACCATTGGAAGATGCGTAGTACCAAGTATTGTCGTTTTCGTCAGAAGCGTCATTCGGCATAATCCAACCAGATGCCACATTAACGACACCGTTTGCGTCCGCATAGAAAACCGCGTCTCCAATATGAATTGTACCTGGCAATGAAGACAAGTCGGCACGATCAGCGATTACGGGAGATCCATCAGATGAAGCAGGCAACGGCTCGCTCAGCGCTCCAGACGAATTCGCCCATGACATACCGTCGCTCAAGTTAATCCAGCACGAAGATGCCATCGCACCGGAATCATAAGAATAATAGCGCGTGTCGCCTACCGTATATTCACCAGTACGCATTGCGCCGGATACATCATCAAGGTAATACCAGGCGCTTCCGGACTTTATCCATCGCCCTCGTTGAATAGCTCCGTTTGATGCGGCGTAATACCAAGTATCATCAGCAAGTGCCCAGCCTGTTGCCATGGCACCTGAACTCGTAAGGAAATAGGAGGTTGTACCCACTCGCACAAAGCCCGTGAGCATAATATGGCTTCCTGGATCCAGGTAATACCAAGAATTCCCTAGAAGCAACCAACCTCCATGCAGCAAGCCGTTGGAGTCAGCGTAATACCAGTTGTTGTCAATAAGCGCCCACTGGGAGGAGAGCATGGCCCCCGATCCGTTAAAGATATAAGGGGTTCCATTGCATGCATTCAGCCCGGTGGCCATAGAACCGTCCGCAGGATCAAGCCAATACCAACGGCCCCCATCCGAGAGCCAGCCCTTTACCAGGGCGCCAGAGCCGGAGAAATAATGCCAAACGGAAGCATCAAGATGCCATCCGATAAGCATTGCGCCAGAAGAGGAGAATCCATACGTGGCTCCCCCGATCTGCAGCATCGAGTCGTGGACCATCTTGCCTTCATCATCCAGCCAATACCAGTTGTTGCCGTCTGAAAGCCAGCCTTTTAACATGGCGCCAGAACCGGAGAAATAACGCCAAGCAGAAGTGGAGCCCGTAGAATCTAGGTACCAGCCGACACGCATTGCACCCGAAGAGGAGAATCCATAAGTCGCACCCCCGACTTGAACCAACCCATCCTGAGCCATTCGACCTTCGTCGTCGAACCAATACCAGCTACCGTTTATATGTCTCCAAGAAGAAACAGCGACTGTTCCGTCAGACAAGCCCCAACGCCAAAAACCAGCCCCCTCTTCGGGCGATATCCATCCTTGATGCCAAATAATTTGATTCGAAACCTCAGAAGAGACCTCATTATCCACCTGAGAGTTCTGCTCAACGGCGAAGGCCGATTCGCGCTGAGCATCAACACCTGACTCGACAGAAGCAATGGCAACGTTAGATGCGGGACCTTCGTCAATGTTATTCGAATCAAGGGCGTATAACATCGAAGGCGAACCCAAAAGGAGCCCAAAAGAAATGAGGCCCGAAAAAGCCAGCACTCCGAATGACCATTTCTTCATAGCAGCACAGCATCCAATCACGCAGCGGCCCCGTCGCTTCAGGGCAACGGGGCCTCAATCAAAACTAGCTCAGTAATGTACTAGCCAATTTGCTGGCAGTTTTTGCACTCTCGTGAAGCGCCACGCCTCTGGGCCTCCTGGATAGAGATCTGCGAATAGCCCTTTGCGTCCTTGCCAACGGTACGGCATTTATGCGTATGGTAAACATGGCTACCGCTCTTGTACCAAACTAAACCGTAGCCCGGAATCCACTTGCCGTCCTCGCCGACATAGTAGGAGCCAACCCAGGCATTCGTAGCCATGGCACCGGAAGACCGGAGGTAGTAGTCGCCGACCCAGGCGTCGTGGGCCATAGCGCCGGAACCGCTAAAGTAGTACCAGGCGCCGCCGACCTGACGCCAGCCGGTGGCCATCGCGCCGGAATCGTCGAACCAGTACCAAACTCCACCAACGTTAGCCCAAGAGTTAGAGGCCATAGCGCCCGAACCTCCGAGCCAATACCACGTGCCGCCATTGCTGAGCCAGCCGGTTGCCATGGCGCCCGAACCGCTCGCATAGTACCAAGAGCCGCCTGCCAAGAACCACCCAGTGGCCATTGTACCGGAGTCGCCGAACCAGTACCAGGAGCCGCCGAGGCTGCGCCAGCTGTTAGCGACCATGGCGCCCGAGCCGTCGAGGTAGTACCACGTACCGCCGATGTTGAGCCAGCCAGTGGCCATCGCACCGGAAGCGTTGGCGTAGTACCACGTCCCCGAAACGTTGATCCAGCCGGTCAGCATGACACCATACTCGTCGAAATAATACCAAGTTCCACCGATATTATGCCAACCGGTCAGCAGTTCGCCACTGGAGGTCGCATAGAACCACTTTCCATAGATGGAGTCATAGAGCCAGCCGCTATGCTGCATGCGGCCATCGGCGTTGGCACCAGGGGTGTTCAGGAAGTAGTTCTTGCCGTCAATCTGAACTCGGCCGTATGCCATATCATGGCTTTCGGGGTAGAAGTAATACTTGTCCCCACCGATAGACTGCCAGCCCGACACCGCGATCCCGTCAGCGCCAAAATAGTACCAAACAGCTTCGTATTCGTTATGCCACTGGTTCGTGACCATGGCGCCAGTTTCGGGATCGAAATAGCGAAGGTTGCCGTCCTCGCACCGAACGAGTCCAGTCTTCGGACGACCGTCGGAACACCATTCCGTAATCGGTCCACCGCCTCCGCCACCGCCAGCAATATCAGCAAATGAGGGCGCCGGGGCAACCGTCATGCAGGCAGCGGCAAATGCAACAACTCCCAGCACTGTTAGTCCGTGCCATCTTTCTCGAAGGTTTTTCATACGACATCCTTTTTCCGAGATTTAAGGCTCTCTTAAGTTATTTTTAAACTATCAATTCAGTATTTCAACGGGAAATCGATAAAAGGTGTCTTTGTGACTGCAATTTAAATATGAGTCGCCACACCTCAACCGTTACGCTAAATAGCTTCTGAGTCAAACCGAGCACATAAGCGAACCAATTTAATTAATACGGCCACCTAAAAATCCTGACACACGTTTTCGATATGACAAGAGCCGCTTCAACGAGGAGTACTTGAACTCCACCGCTCTTGCAGCTCTTGAGGATACTTTGCCGGATCTTGGAATTACTTCGCTCTAAAGCGAGAAGTACTCACTGTCGGAGGATAGGTTTGGTCCGAGCCACGGATCGCCTCCCAAGAAGAACTCAGGCCAGCGCTGCATGAACAGCGCTTGTTCGCGCTTCCAGCGGCGCAGCTTTTCCTCGTTGGCCTCTTCCCTGCCGCGCGAGGTGAACTCGTAGTGGCACAGCTCGGCATAGGGCATTTGCCCTCCTCCAGCAAAACACTGTCACTAACTTAGCCCACCAACCTCGCCATTTGTTAAGCAACAAGTGCGAGCGGTAGGTATTGATCTACAACCGTTGGGGATTGAAACAAATGCAGTAGCCGAAAACGTAATATCTTCCGATTGGCGCGGCATAAAAATAGAGGGCGTCCCATAAAGAGAAGCCCCCTTGCAAAACGGCCGAACCGCTTTTCGAAGTGGAAAATATTTTGCACCAGATGCCTAGGAATCGCAAGAAGGCATATCTTCAGCGTCACACAAATACCATGCGCCGATCACTTTCGACAAAAACGAGAAGGAGGAAGTGATGACCTCCGCACCTTTGTAGTAGTTGATGTTGCGATTTGCCCTAGAAATAAACTTGGAAAGCGATCGTGCTTTGTGCTTAATAACGCCTTTAGACGACAGCTCTTTGTGCAGATATAGCGTTGTGACAATCTGACGTATTCGCTCATTGCTCATCCTTGCCTTACGCTGATAAGAGCCAACCCCATCTATTTTGCTCAATGCCTTCATAACGCCGTTATTTGCCCTTCGGGCATTCTCGCCCGAAGCAAGACCATTAAGAATGCAACTATTGTGAGCACACGCGTTGCGGAGATCTTTTGCCGCGCGAAGCAAATAAAACCTATCGCGAAGCTCATCATCGTCAAACCGTTTGGCGCAAAACAAAATGAATGAATTAAAGGCGCCAAAGGTAATAACTTCCAGAAAGGCCCAGACAGGCATATTAAAACCACTGTATTTTGCAAGAATGCCTGCAGAATAGGCACTCGACTCACAACGTGAAATCTCTTTTTTAACCCAGTTGGTCACATTCCCCTTGCTATCAAATGTATCCTGCTCGCTCAAATAGTCTTGAACGATTTCGTAACCGTCCTCGGCATGCTGCTCTATCCTGCCCAGCAAGTCAACTTTGCAGAAGTGCTCGATATCAAGAGTGAGTGAAATCATCTCGTTTCGAAGCAACATATCGATAATCGAAAGGTCAACAAGCATCTTGAAATCTAAGTTGACATATTCACCCTTGCGTTTTCCATCAGAAACCTTTGGAAATCCGGTGCGGTACGAGCGCAAGCGAAAGTAATTGTTGTTCTTCGTCAGATACTCGACTGCCTCTGCCTCGCTCATATAGCGGAAACGGACACCCTTGCTCTTAAGATGGGAGACTTGTTCCCAAGGAGTAAGCCAAGGCTTTTGATCGCACATATCTTGTTGACGAATAGGGCTATTCATTGCGCTCTCCAGCGTATTTGATGAAATAACAGATTGATTTTATCCTAACTGTAAATACCTATTAAACAGCCGGACGCTCATGCAAACAGTCAATCATCGTTTGAATAATTATCGCAGACTATATCGAATAATATCGAGCTGTATAAGCTTGTATAAACTTATCGCGAAAGTATCGAGCTTTCGTAATCTATCTTAGCAAGTAGTCCAACGTTGCTTTCTTCCAAGCTCATAGCGAAAGAAAGTTAAGGAATTTCTAAAAACCATTGCCTTAATACGAGAAATACTCACTCTCAGCGGATAAGTTTGGCCCCAACCACGGGTCGCCATCGAGGAAGAACTCAGGCCAGCGTTGCATGAACAGTGCCTGTTCGCGTTTCCAGCGGCGCAGCTTTTCCTCGTTGGCCTCTTCCCTGCCGCGCGAGGTGAACTCGTAGTGGTACAGCTCGGCATAGGGCGTAAAGATGGTGCGGTAGCCCGCCTCCCACACGCGCAGGCAAAAGTCCGCATCGTTAAAGCCGACGGCGAATTCCTCGTTGTAGCCTCCGACCTGCTCAAATACGTCGCGTCGGACCATCTGGCAGGCACCCGTTACGGCGCTAAAGTTGCCCGGGCGCACGGCACGGGCAAGATAGCCCTCGCGCTTTGCCGAGAAGTCCTGGTTGGCATGGGCAAGTGCGCCGCGCACGCCGACCAAAATGCCAGCGTGTTGCACCAGATGATCGGCAAAATAGAGCTTGGCACCAACCACGCCCGCATCGGGACGCTGCAGATAGCCCATCATCTCTTCAATAAAGTCCGGGCTTATGACCTCGGTATCGTTGTTCAGCAGCAGCAGGTAGTCGCCCCTGGCATGCTCAACGCCAAAGTTGATGATCTGGGAATAATTAAACTCACCCGGCCAGTACACAACGCGCGCAGTGCCCTTACCGCCAGACGTAGCGGTCACGCGCTCCGGCAGGATTTCGTAATACGCAAACGTCTCCGGGGCTTTGCTGTTGTTCTCCACCAAGACGATCTCGTAATTGGCATACGTTGCCTTCTGAGCGATCGACATCACGCAGGCATCGAGCGTCTCAATGTGATCCTTGGTGGGAATCACAATACTCACCAGCGGCGCAGACTCCGGCAGCGCATAACGCATGCGATAGACAAACGGCGTCTCGGTCTCCTCGACCGTTCCGCAAATGCCCAGCGCGTTAAAGTGGCGCTGCAGCGCAAGACGGCCGGCTTCGATAGCATACGGCTTGCTATCGGCAGAGCCGTCGGCGGTCGATCCCGGATGCACGCGCCAGTGATACAGCACATGCGCAACGTGCTCAAAGCGCGCGCCGGCTGCAAGGCAGCGAAGCGTCAAGTCGTAGTCCTGGGCACCCGCAACGTCTTCCGGGGACGTGCCAATACGATCGATTAGCGCCTTCTCCACCATCAGGAAATGCGTCACGCAGTTATGGCTATAGAGCAGATCGACGTTGAGCTGCGTCTTAAAGACAGGCTGACCCCACTCCCCCGTTTTCTGGAACATGTCCTCGTCGCAGAACAGGACCTGGGGGCGCTCGCCCTCGGCCGCCTTATTCAGCGCGGAAACATACTGGAATAACGCGTCCGGCTCCAGAATGTCATCGTGGTCCAAGAACGCGATGTAGTCGCCCGTCGCTTGCTCGATACCTGCGTTGGTGTTGACCACAATGCCGCCGTTGCCGGGAAGCTCGATGCGACGGATGCGCTCGTCATTGGCGGCAGCCGCAAGATTGGCCACCGCATCCCATTCGGGCGAGGCGTCCATAAGCAACAATTCCCAGTTGTCATAGCTCTGGGCTAGCACCGAGTCCAGCAGCTCGCGCAGGTAGACCCGATCAGTCTTATAGCACGGCACCACAATGCTCACGAGTGGTCTATAGGCAAAAGCCACCGAAGCGACACGCTGGCACGCTAAATCGCCCGGCTTTGCGCGATGTTGCTCAAACCAACGTCGATAAGCTGCGTCGTCAGCGCGTGCATCCTTCATGCGGTTCCAGCTGTCGTCGGCCATGCCGTTGTACAGGCGACCATCCATGGCGCAAAAACCGCTCTGGATCTGCTCTGTGGAATCGCTCACAATCGCGACAAAATCTCGTATATCCTGAGGCATCTCAACGCTCAGATACGTTTTATTGACGTGGCATCCGTTCTGCTGCGGCACATCGGCCTGCGATTCAAACACATGAACGGTGACATCGATGGCATTCATATGCGTATCGAAGACCTGGAGCTCAGGTGCGCACTGGGGGTCTCCCACCCACGTAACCTCATAGCGCCACACCGCGCCGGCGTCTGCCGGTAAATAACGAACGGCATCGATCTCATAGCGACCGCAGCACTCGCCGCGCTGTGCATCGCGAACGAGCGCGCACATCGCAGCCTTTGCTTTGTAGTTAATCTTGGATTCCAGCTTGGCCACGCGGCTATCGAGGCGAATGGAGCCCAACCTTTGACCACCGGATGCAAAGACGACATCCATCGACGAGCCATCCAAAAACGGAAGCACCAAGACGGCGAGCTCGCGCTCGTAATCGGAAACGGAAGGGCAAAGCGCCAGCACACGGTCATGATCGACTGGGAACACCAGCGACGGCACACAAGAACCGCTCGTCGTCGCGCGGGCAAACGCTTGAGAACCCTCCCGCTCGATAAGCGCGGCGACATCCTGACCGGCAAAACGAAGCAGCACAAACAGACGGCCCTGACTGCGGCAAAGTGCCAAACGCTTGATACTCATCTACACTTCTCGCTTTCCCAGGGCGTTCGCTGCCATGCGTTTACAGGCACCCAGGCGCCCAAACCTCAAGACGTCGTAATCGAACATGAGCTTTTTGCACCCACGGGCATTGGGGGCCTTGCTGGTAAGCGCCGCACGCACCATAGCAGCAACAGAAGGAGCGCATTGTGCGAGCGCAGCATCGCTGCCCACGACAGAACCGGCAAGTGCCGTGGCAACGGCAGCAAACACCTTGCCGCAGTCCGAACCCAGCAACCTGAGCGCATCGTACAGCACCAGGTCGCAGAGGAAGTACGCCAGGTCATCGGCATGCTGAGCATCGAGACCGTCGCGCTGCCAGTCAGCCAGCACCGCGGAGTAAATCTTCACGTGCTCCAGCAGACGTGTCTCGTCGTCGTAGCGCATGGTGTCCATGAGCGAACCCTTGCGCGCCACGCGGTAGTCGTACAGCTTGTTCGAAATAAGCGCGGTCTTGTGCGAACGACCGTACACGGCAAAATCGAAGACCTGGTCCTCGCCATACTTAACGGTTTCGTCGAACACGATCCCGTTACCCAGCAAAAACTCACGCCTGCAGGCGGTGCGCCATGCAAAGGGGCGAGATGCTTCCTTAAACAGCAGGTCAGAGCTATAGCCTTCAAACGACACACCGCGTGGACTCAGTGCATAGTTAAGCCACGGATACCCCGCCTCGAGCGGATACGGATTCGCGCCAAAGGTCAAAACGTCGCAGTCCTCGCGCTCAAAGGCATCGACGATCACACGGCATGCATCGGGCGTAAAGCGGTCGTCGGAATCCAAGAACGCGACGATAGGCGCCGTGGACGCGGCGATGCCTGCATTACGCGCACTCGACAGGCCGCCGTTCTCCTTATCGACCAGCATAAAGCGCGCGTCCTTTTCGCAATAGGCAACCGCAATATCGCGCGAGCCATCCGGCGAGCCATCGTTGACCAGCACGCCCTCCCAATCGGGCATGTCCTGCGCAAGCAGGGAGTCCAGGCACCAGGTCAGGCACTCCTCCACTTTATAGATGGGAACGGCAACGGAAATCTTGGGGGTAGCCATAGTCAAGTGCTCCTACCGTGCGACCGGAACGTCATCGGGGTGCGGGTTGTCGCCGTAGGTGCGCTGATACGTCAGCACGCGCCAGACCAGCGGCAGGCCGCCAATCATAAAGTAATGCTTAAACGTATTGAGCTTGCCAGGCTTCTTAAAGTCAAAGCGCGAATCGATATAGGCACGGGGCGACTTGACCATCAGGCGCAAGTCGGTCTCGCCACGCGGGTCGAACAGCGACAGATCAAAGCGACCGGCATCCCAATCGGCCTTGAGCTCGGGCGAGGCCTTCTGCCAAAACTGCTCGCGCAGCTCATCGACCAGGCGCTCATCATTCCAACGGTACGTATCGACCTTCATGCGCATTAAAATCCCCTGGAGCTGAGCCTTAAGCTCGGGACGCTCATCCAAAAAGCGCTGCATCTCGGCATATTCGTCGCATACGCAAAACACCTTGTTGGGCGAATTAACGGAGCTCTTCTCGTTATCTTGGCGATAGCACAAAATGGGGTCCGCAATAAACGCGGCACGCTCGGCGCAAGCCCAAACTTTAAAGTTAAAGCCGGCGTCCTGATACGAGGCGCCCGGCGTGGGAAGGAACCGAATCTGATTGTCGTTGAGGAACTCACGGCGATAGATGGCAGACCAAATGGAAGGTTTGCGGTAGAAGATGCCCGGGCGATCGATGGGGCGATACGCGGCGCCCGTCATATGCTCGTCGATGATCTCAAACAGCTCACGGCGCTCGCTGGGCGTGGACCAATACAGGTAAAAGTCGCCCTTCACCACATCGGCATGCTCAGCATCGGCCTTGGCGACCAGCTTTTGGAGCGAATCCTCAAACATAAAGTCGTCGGACTCAAGGATGCCCACGTACTCGCCGCGCGCCATCTCCAGGCCGCGGTTCATCGAGTCGCCGTAGCCGCTGTTGGCTTTGTCGATCATCTTCACACGGGGGTCACGCTCCATGTACTCGCGAATGATATCCGGCGAGCTATCGGTGGAACCATCGTTGATGCAGATGATCTCGATGTTCTTGAGCGTCTGCGCCACGGCGGAATCGAGGCACTCGCGCAGGTAGCGTTCGACATTGCAAATGGGAACAAGCAGCGAAACTTTAGGGGTATCAGAGTTCTGCAAGAGAACCTCCTGTTGAATAGCGTGTAACAGGGTTATTTTAGCAGCCGGGTTGCGGCGGGCGGCAGCGCTTGGAATTATACAAAGCGCTCCAGGCAGGCTTTGAGACCGCGAGTCGAAAGATAGAACAGCGTGGCATCTGCCATCGAAACGCCCGAGGTCGCCGCAACGAGCTTGTGGGCAACACGGCGAACGGCGCCCTTAGCAGGCATATCCGCCCACTCCGTTCCCATAAACGTCGTGAAAGCCCTGTTGACGCGAGCCGCCACGCGATGGAAGTCATCGGCATCCAAGCGCGCCAGGTCGAACACAATGAGGTCCAAAAACCAAGTTATCAGCTCGCCGGGGCACAGGTCCAAAAGACCGTAGGCCGCCCAGTCCTCCAAGACCTCCTCGAGCATCCTCATGTGGGCGTCAAGCTTTTTGGCGCGAGCCTCGGCACTGTTGAACTCGTGCGTCGCCGATTCGCTCTCCATCACGTAGTGGTAGAACTTGTCCGGCATGACGACGGTCTTACGGGCAAGCGCATAAGCCGCAAATTGGAAGACGACGTCCTCGCCCAAAGCCAAACCGGGGGCGAAGCGAATACCTTCGCGATTGAGCAGCTCGCGCGAAAAAGCCGCACGGCAGGCATAGGGCTGCGCATTCGAATGGAACAGCAGTTGGGGATCACGGGCGCCAAAGATACCAGCTTTGGGGCTCATGAGTTGCTGGACGCGTTTGGGGGCAGCATCGGCAGGTTCACAGACGCCGCCAAAAACGGCGGCCTCGGCATCTGCAGATTCCATGGCATGCAGCACGCGCTCGATCGTCTGGGCATCGATGTAATCGTCGGCGTCCACAAAAAAGACGGTCTCGCCCTCGGCGGCATCGATACCGGCATTTCGAGCGCATGAGACGCCCGCGTTTTCCTGGTCAATCACCAGTACGCGATCGTCGGCCTGCGCGATCTGGCGCAACACGTTCAACGAATCATCAGTCGAACCGTCGTTGACGCAGACAACCTGAATCGAGCGCTCGGACTGGGCCAACAGCGAATCGAGACATCGCTGAATGGAGCGCGCAGAGTTGTAAACGGGGACGACAATGGTAGCTTTAGGACACGAGGCCTCTCCCATGCCGACCTACCCCCTCAGCGATTCGATGAGGAAGGCGGCAACCACGCCTGGGCCTCCAACCGAGGCGTAATACTTAGCACGCCCCAAGGCACCATCCGTCGCAAAACTCGGATGCTCGTCAACCCAGCCCTCAGGATCTTTGAGGATGGCAGCGAGATTTGCGCGCTTCCACGGCTTGAGGTCGTCAAGCGAAAAGTCCCCGGCGTCCAAGGCCGCCTGAAATTCCTTGGCCATCTGCACCAGGAACTCCTTATAGAACTTGGGCGCCAGGCGCACGTAGTTCCACATGTACGAATCGTACTTAATGAGCTGATTGAACTTGAGCATGCGCGCGACGTCATCACTTGCGTGGTCGCGGGCATAATCCTCTCGAATCCAACGCTCAATCTCGGCATACTCGGAATTGACGCAAAAGACCTTAGCCGAAGAATTGACCGAGGAACTCTCGTTGTCCTGGCGATACGACAACACGGCATCATGCAGGTAAACAGCCTTATCGGCACACGCGATCACCTTAAAGGCGAATGACGTGTCCTGAAAGGATGCCCCCGGAGTCGGCAGGAACTTAATGCCGTTGCGCTCAAGAAAATCACGACGGTACACGGCCGACCAAATCGACGGCTTTTGCTTAAAGAACTGCGTCGTATCGCTCGGGTGCACCGGCTTGCCGCAATCCTGAGGTCTAAACATCTCGTGCAGTGAACGGCGCTCCTCGGGCTTAGACCAGTAGAAATCAAAGTTCGCCTTCGCAAAGTCGGCATTATTGCTATCGGCGGCCGAGACAAGCTTTTCGAGTGCGTCGGACGCCATAAAGTCATCGGACTCCAAGATGCCAACGTACTTGCCACGCGCCATCTCCAGGCCGTGGTTCATCGAGTCGCCGTAGCCGCTGTTGGCCTTGTCGATCATCTTGACGCGCCCATCGCGCTCCATATACTCGCGGATAATCGCCGGCGAGTTGTCGGTCGACCCATCGTTAATGCAGATGATCTCAATATCCTTGAGCGTCTGCGCCAGGGCGGAATCGAGGCACTCGCGCAGGTAGCGCTGAACATTGTAAATGGGAATAAGCAGCGACAGAACAGGGCTGCCAGAGACGTTAGTAGACAAATGTGCTCCTTAGGAAATACCTGTCGTTTCATGGTATCAAAGGGTCAGCGCGCCAGCGGGCGTTTATATAATCTATGGAGCCTCTTGCGGGCAAAGCAGCCCCACGTCATGCGGCGGGCCCATGGCAGGTTCCTGCGTTTTATTCAAAGCTTGCCGCTAAGGTGCGCCGAGCCTTTACAATAGGACAGTCCCAAGGACGTATTCGATAGCTTCCGCGCAGCACTCGCCCGCCGCGCGTGAAAGGATATATTGCTCCATGCCTTCAACCCTTCCCGCCCCCATCGACAAGCTCGCCATCGTCGTCGTTACGTACAAGCGCCAGGAACTCCTGGCCAACTTGTTCGATTCCATGACCGAGCTCACGGCAACGCCCTGGCGCATCGTGATTGTCGATAACGAGAACTCGCGCGAGACCGAGGCCATGTGCACCGCATTCAACGAGCGCCTGGCCAACCTGTGGGGCATCGACACCGAGCAGCCCGACGCGCAGGGCGGCACCGACCGTGTCATCTACGCGCCGCAGCTTGAAAACGGCGGCGGCGCGGGTGGCTTCTCCGCCGGCACCAAGTGCGCCTACGACCTGGGCGCCCAGTGGTTCTGGGTGATGGACGACGACGTTCTCGTCATCCCCGAAGGCATCGAGCGTCTTGCCAAGTGGACCGACCGCTACGATGTTATCCAGGGTTCGCGCCTGGACTTTGACGGCGGCGCCTTCTTTTGGCAATACCAACTCATCCTTTCACTCGGCATTCCCAACCCTGTCGCCAAGTGGGACCTGGGACCCGAGGGCTATCGCGCCATGAACCAACTATGCTTTGAGGGCGGCATGTTCTCGCGCCGCGTGGTCGACAAGATCGGCCTGCCCGATGCGCGATTCTTCATCTACGGCGACGATGCCTGCTATGGCTACGTGGCCAGCCAGCACTTCCCCGCCGCCGTTGTAGCCGACCTGGTGCTCAAGCGCGCCCGCGCCGTCTCTAACTGGGATATCGCCGGCAAGCGCCAGCTCAACTCCACGAGCGACACCAACCGTTACTACATCATGCGCAACCGCGGCTATCTGGCCCGCTACATGCAGATTTACGGCGACTATCACCCCGTGCTGTTCCGTCTGGGCAACGCCGCGACCTTCTGCAAAGAGTTCATCCGCTTGGCTGCGGTCGACAAATGCTTTAAGACCGGTATTCCGGCGCTGCGCCGTGGCATGAAGGACGCCCGCAAGATCATCAAGGACCCCGACTGGAAGCCCATGCCGCCCATGAAGGACACCGAGTAACGGAAGCCGGAAACACCTCGGCGCTTAAAGCCGCTGGCACACCGTAGCCACATGCTGCCCATCAAAACCGAACCCCCAGCGCATGCGACCCACGCCGGGGCGCGGTACACGGATTTCGTCGATGCCGTCGCGCTCTATGTCGAGTAGTGACTGCACGGCCAGCAATTCCAGTCCCAGCGCATCCACATCGGGGTCATACATCAAGTTAATCGTTATCAGCGGGCGCTCGTCCAGCATGCCAATCGTATCTGCTACGTCGAACACAGCACCCGTAGGGAAAACCTGGATGTCCCAGCGACCTGCGCCACACTTTCGCCTCGAGGCAGGATTGGCATAGCCCGGTAAGCCAAAGCAGAGCCCCTGCAAGAGCAGATGATATGGCAGCGGCTTATCTGGGTCGGTCTCACCGATTCCCGCATCCCCCAGGATGCGGCTTAGCGCCCGCCTCACGGTATCCTCGTTCCCACGGCACAGCCCGTCGCGAAACGCATCGACGTCTCGAATGTCTTCGGCAGCGCACTCAAACCACTCAACAATCACTAGACGCAAGGCCTGGCGAAGCTCGTTATTGGGCAATCGCAAAACACGGAGGCGATCGCCATGCTCTAGCTCCTCAGTCATATCCGTCGTGAGAAAACCGGACAGATACAGCGCTGTCCACATGCCATCGTCAGACGAGGCCTCTAGCCCCACAGCGCCCAAGCAAAGCGGGACCTCAGCACACCCATGGGCCTCGAGCAAATCAAACAAGACCGAAAGGCGGTCGAGATTCCACCCGGCAACTACCCTACTCAGGCAATCGGCATACCCATACAGATCGGCACGCACGGGCGCCGTGCAGCCTCGGTCCAGAAAACCGATCACACGCGCTGGACTCGAGCAATAGGCCCTACCAAACCGATATCCCTCGAGCCATTCACGCGCATCATCCAGGTATTCCTCGCGCCCAGCATGATTCAACAGAGCCTGGACCTCGGCATCCGAAAAGCCGAAACAACGGTCACACCAGGTCGAAAGCGGCGTCGTCAGACAATACGAGCAGCCGCGCGAAGAAAGCGCCGCTTCGGCAGGACCGGGGCACTCCCCCATCAGACACGTCAGCCGCAACGAATCGCGCGCAGTGGCAATGGCGTCGAACAGCACGCGATCGAATAGCCCTGCCGGATCGGCGTCGGAAGCGTCCCTCGCGCTCGCACGGCCCAACCACGCCGCGTCGTACCCATCAACGAGCAATACAACCTGCTCATCGCAGGCCATCTCCAGCAGCTCAATGAGCACGCCAAGCACCGAGGCGACCTCGTCCTCGCTCGCCGCGCCACGCGCAACACGTTCGATGTGACGCACCTTGTCTCGAGCTAAATCCGGAGCCTCCAAAAGCGCCAGCAGGCGGGCGCACTCGTCCGAAAGAGCATCGCGCACGACGTCGGCAATAGCGGCGCCACGCCTCGCAGCGCCAGAAAAATCCAGCGATATCACCGGATAGCAAGCGTACTCATCCCGATAGCGCCCGCCGTTCGCATCCCAAATCTGAGCATCGGCAAACAAACGCTGACCAGAGCGACCGACCGCTGGACGCTCCAGAAAAGCCCTGAGCATCGACAAGTTCATGCTCTTGCCAAAACCCTCGGGTCGACAGCACACCACAACGGACGCGTCGCAGTCCAACACATCGGCAATAAACATGGTCTTGTCGACCAGCATGCAGCAACCAAGAGCCTCCGTATAGTCGTGCATGCCAATGGGCAAAGTCGCATCGTCTGCACAGCCGATCAAACGCACGCCAGAGCCGGCAGCACAACCATTATTTGCCTGTTCAGACACCAAAACGTTCCCCCTAAATCGCAACACAATGCCAATTGTAATGACCGCCTCGCGCGTACCAATGTCGCCGTGCGATCATATCGGGCAACGGTAGCAACAAGAGGTGTGAGGGGGCACAACTAATCGTTGCACAACAAAACGGGGCCCGATGCATTCGCACCGGGCCCCGACCCGACTATTTAGTTATCTGGCAACTGAGAGCCTACTCCTCAGAGTCGTCCTCTCCAGAAGCTTTCTTCTGCTGATCGAGCTTATGCTTACCACTTACGATAGACGTAGCGCCCAGCGTGGCCAAGCTCGCGCTGGCAAGGCTCGCCATCACAATCAGATCGCCCGTCTTGGGCATATTGCCGCCAGATGACTTGGTTGTGGTGGTCGTCGTGGTCGTAGTGGTTACCGTTTTGGAGTCATTTTGCTCCTGAACCTGGTTGTCAGCACCGCTCTTGTCGTCGTCTTCGGACTGTTTCTTTTCGCCCTCGGTCTTGCTCTCGTCCTTCTTCTGACCGGACTTGTCGCCCTTCTCATCAGAGCTAGGACCCTTATCGGATTCAGCCTTCTCGGAAGCCTCGTCCTTTGAGTCGCCCTTTGCGGCCTCGGTCTTTTCCATGGAAACCTGATCAGAGTTGTCCTTGTTCTGAGTCGAGCCATTATTGACGCCAGCCATCAGCGAAGAGCCCAACGTAGAACCAAGCTGCACGGAGAAAGAAGGCTTCTTGTCCGGCGAAGCAACGGGAGCGTCCGGCGCCTTATTCGAGTCGTCCTTGGAAGCATCGGAATCAGGGGTTGCGTCAGAGCCGGAGCCGTTGTTAGAGCCGATGCCAACGGACGAATCGCTCGAACCGGTGAATGAGTTAGAGGTGTCAGCGTCGGTCGAACCAGAAGCGTCGCTGTCCGTATTGCCGGCAGAGCTTGGAGACGAATCACCCGCAGCAGAGCCGTTCGAATCGGAGCCGTTCGAGGTAGAGCCGTCGTTGGTAGTGCCACCAGCAGAGCCATTACCGTCAGCATCGGTCGAGGGCGCATCCATCCTGTCATCGTTGGCATCGTCACTCGAGTCGTCATTCGAATCAGGTGTCGGCGAGGGCGCCGGCGTAGGCTCGGGCTGCACGGGCGTCGCAGCGGCTGCCTCGTCCTCAGCGATATAAACCAAGCAGTCCTTTAGCTCGTTGCGGTAGCGGTTCTTCCAGCCCTCATGATACTGGGGCTGACTTGAAAACTTGGTGGCAACATTGTTGACCACGCTATTGGAGAGCGCCGTCACAAATTCGCGGTCGGACATATCGTTGGAAAGATTCGCCCAGCGGAAAAAGTCCCTGCAGCCACCAGTGCCGCACATGTTGGTAATGCTCCACACCATGCCCTTGACGCAATCGGCGCGGCCCGAAATATCAATACCCAGGCCGCTCTTGAGCCACGCCTCGGTCACCGCATAGTACGAGTTGTACGCATAGGCATCTTGAAGTGCTGAGAACTCAACAGGATCGGTGTTGTACGCACCTTGGAAGGCATCCTGAGCGATATGGCCCAACTCGGTGAGCTGGCCGTTCTCGTACATGGCATTGCTCGTGTTGGAAATCTCGCTGCCGCGATCAATCGCATCCTTGAGCATGCTGTATTTTTCGGGGTTGTAGTTGTAGGCCTGCTTCATAAACGGGATGAGCGACCAACGACGGTCGAACTGGTAATAGCCCAGCGCGTTGTAGCCGTCACCATACGAAAAGCCCTGGTTATAGTTGCCATGGCTCTCATATTTGGTGAAGTACTTCATCTCGGGAGTCACGTTGACAAACGAAACGCCCTGGACCGACCTCAGCACACCCGAGAAGGACTGCTGGGTGTAAAGGCCCTTATCGATATCGGTGGCATCCGAGGCAACGCCCGGCGTTGGCTCCTCGGCAGCGGCGGGCGCGGGCGCGGTAACGGCGCCAAACGAAAGCGCCAGCGTCAGGCCCGCGACAATAGCAGAATGCTTGGGCTGCATAAGATCCTCCCTGCATTGGTGTAGTTAAAGTGCGGTTTGCAAAGATAAAAATCAGTATTGCAGCTCGCCCGTTGTTACACAACAACCCCTCGGTAAACGGCAACAACCCTCCGCGAAATCTTAAGGAATTGCGCTCAACCTACAGCTTAATGTCAAAGTTGATCTCGGGAACGGCGGCCAAGTCGGCCAACGTCACGCCGTCGACGTACTTTTCGATCACGTCGTCCAAACCGCGCCAGAACTTGACGGTCGAGCACAAATCGCTGCGGGTGCAGCTGTTGTCGATACCATCGCACGCCACCGGAGCCGTGCTGCCCTCGACGGCACGCAGGATGTCGCCGGCACGCACCTCGGCGGGGTCCTTGGCCATCATGTAGCCGCCGCCCTTGCCGCGCACGCTCTTAAGCAGGCCCGCCTTCATAAGCGGACGAACCAGCTGCTCCAGATACTTTTGTGAGATATGCTCGCGGTCGGCAACCTCGCGAAGGGCAATCTTGCCCTCGGTGTCACCAAGCGCTGCGATATAGATCATCAGCCGGAGGGCATAGCGGCCCTTAGAAGAAATGAGCATACCTACCCTCTCATCGTTACCGGGACAAAATACCAGGCTTGTTTGTCCCAAATCTTATGCACGCGGGGCAAACAAACCTGATTATTATGTCCCACATCTAAAAAGTCGAGTGGATTAGTCGGGTTTTCCCTTGACTAACGCCGAACCCATAGTAACTTTATTCCGAGAAGATTCCTAGGGTTTAGTACACCTATGAGTACACCATATACAGAGAGGGACAGCATGAGCGCAAATCCGCTTCTTTCCATCGAAGGTCTGACCGCCTCCGTGGACGAGAAGACCATCCTCCACAACGTCAACCTCAACGTCGCCGCCGGCGAGACCCACGTGCTGATGGGACCCAACGGCGCCGGCAAGTCCACCCTCGGCCACCTGGTCATGGGCGACCCCGTCTACACGGTCAACGACGGCCGCATCGTCTTTGACGGCCAGGACATCACCGAGCTCACCACCGACAAGCGTTCGCGCGCCGGCCTGTTCCTGAGCTTCCAGGCCCCGGTCGAGATTCCGGGCGTGCCACTGTCGAGCTTTTTGCGCGCCAGCATCGCCGGCCGCCCCGGCCTGGAGATGAAGGGCAAGGAGTTCCGCCGCCGCGTGAAGGAGCTCGCGGCCGAGCTCAACATGGATACCGCCTACCTCAACCGCGAGCTGGGCGTGGGTTTCTCGGGCGGCGAGAAAAAGAAGGTCGAGATGCTCCAGCTTCTGCTGCTGCAGCCCAAGCTCGCCATCCTGGACGAGACTGACTCCGGCCTGGACGTCGACGCCCTTTCCACCGTCAGTCATGGCATGGACGCCTACCGCAAGAGCTGCGACGGCTCCATGCTCATCATCACGCACAACACGCGCATCCTGGAGCACCTGGATGTCGACCGCGTCCACGTTATGGTCAAGGGCCACATCGTGCGCGAGGACGACGCCTCGCTGATCCCCTGGATCGACAAGAACGGCTTTGAGACCTTCGAGCGCGAGGCCGCCGAGCAGCGCGCCCAGGCCGAGGCCGCCGCTGCCGAGCAGCAGGCGTAAAGGGGCGACGCAATGACCAAGAACCGCACCGAGGTCGCGGACATCGACCGCAGCCTCTACGACTTCACCTATGGCGAGGAGGGATTTGAGCGCCTCGACGCCGGCATCACGCCCGACATCGTGCGCGAGATCAGCGCCAAGAAGGACGAGCCGCAGTGGATGCTCGACCTGCGCTTAAAGTCCCTCGAGATTTTTAATCGTTTTCCCGACCCGACGTGGGGCCCCTCCATCGAGGGCCTGGACATGGATAACATCGTCACCTATGTCAAGCCCAACACCGACCAAAAGCACGACTGGGAGTCGGTGCCCGACGACATCAAGAACACCTTTGAGCGCCTGGGCATCCCCGAGGCCGAGCGCAGCTACCTGGCGGGCGTCGGCGCGCAGTACGACTCCGAGCTGGTCTACCACAACATGCAGGACACGGCGTCCAAGATGGGCATCGTCTATTCCGGCATCGAGGAGGCCCTGCACGACCCGCAGTGGGAGCCGCTCATCCACGAGAAGTTTATGACGCTCATCCCGCCCACCGACCACAAGTTTGCGGCTCTGCACGGCGCCGTATGGTCGGGCGGCTCGTTTGTCTACGTGCCCAAGGGCACCAAGTTGGACTTCCCGCTGCAGAGCTACTTCCGCCTTAACGCCAAGGGCGCCGGCCAGTTTGAGCACACGCTCATCATTGTCGAGGACGATGCCGACCTGCACTTTATCGAGGGTTGCTCCGCGCCCAAGTACAACGTGGCCAACCTCCACGCCGGCGCTGTCGAGCTCTTTGTGGGCAAGCGTGCGCACCTGCGCTACTCGACCATCGAGAACTGGTCCAAGAACATGTACAACCTCAACACCAAGCGTGCGCGCG
>CAJLVJ010000037.1 GCA_905210085.1 uncultured Collinsella sp.
AGGCGATAATCGTGGCGCCCACCACGCCCACGGCAAACAGCGCCACCGAGACGATCGAGGACACGATGTCGTACGAAAGCAACATCTGGGGCAGCGAGTACATGTCGTCGAACACCGTAAACAAGAACAGCGGCAGGCCCACAAATCCGATGATGTTGCCGAGCACGCCGCCGATCAGACAAGCCCACAGCGCATAGTCCACGTATTTGGACAGGATGCGTCCGCGCGAATAGCCGAGCGCCTTATACAGGCCGATGAGCGTGCGCTCCTCCTCGACCATACGCGTGGCGGTGGTAAGGCTGATGAGCACGGCGACGATAAAGAAGATGAACGGGAACACCGTGGCGATGGCTTCAATTGACGAGCTATCGCTCTCCACGCTCGAGTAGCTTGCGATATTGCCGCGGTCCTGGATGTACCAGGTGCATTCTCCCAGATCGGAAAGCTCGGCGCGGGCGTCGGCAAACTGTTGGTCGGCGGCGGCACGGCGCTGGTCCAGGTCGGCTTGCGCCTGCGCACGCTCGTCGCTGCCCTCGGCCATGCGATTGATGTTGTCCTGCTCGATCCCAAAGAGCATGGCGGCCTGACGCTCGGCCGCATCCAAGCTTGTCGGCGTGTCGACCGTCAGCTCCTGAGCGCGCGCCTTCTCACGCTCCTCGCGGATCTTCTCTATATTGCCCTTGACCTCATTGATCTTTGCCGCGTAGGCATCCGAATATGAGTTGAGATCCTTGGCTCCCTCGACGACCACGTGGACCGCGGAGTAGGAAGAAGATGTCGCGGCGTCCTCGCTCACATAGAACTTATAGTCCGCCGCCGAGGCGGCACGGAAGGCGTTGACCGTCGAGTCGGAGCTCACATCAGTGGGATCGAGAACCTCGGCCGTGATGGTGTAATCGCCATCGGCAAACTGATCCTTGGCGCTTTGGTTCGACGAGCTCGCATCGTTGGCAGCAAAGCTCACCGTATCGCCGAGCTTTTTGCCCGAAGCCTTCAGGAACTTCGAAGTCACCGCGACCTCATCGGCGCTCTCGGGCAAATCGCCGTTCACGAGCACTGGCTGATCGATATTCTCCTTGGAGAGACTTTGCACGACCACGCGCTCGCGCGTTGTGCCCACGGCGGTGTAGGCGGTCTCGGTGTAGATGCCCTCGGCCGTTTCGACGCCATCGACCTCTTGGATGGCGTCGAGATCATCGTCAGTCAGGCCATAGGTCGACTGCACGTTAATGTCATAGACATTTTGCTGGTCGAAGTAGGCGTCAACCGAATCGCACAGGTCCTCGCAGCCCGCCTTAAGGCCGCACATCACGCTCACGCCAAGCGCGGTGATGACCACGATTGACAAGAAGCGCTTAAGACTGCCTCGGATTGTGCGGTAAATGCCACGGCGAAAAATCGTCGGGACCATATCGTTTGAGCTTTGAGCAGTGCGGTAGGTCGCGAACTCCCAGTCGCGGTCTGCGTGCTCCGTATCGTGGTTTTGGCTGTTTTGGCGATCTTGGTCCATGGGCGCTACCACTCGATCGTCTCGATAGGCACGGGATTTTGCTGGACCGTCTCGCTCTCCACGCGGCCGCTCTTAAAGCGGATCAGGCGATCGGCCATGGGCGCCAGCGCGGAGTTATGGGTGATGATGATGACCGTGATGCCCTGCTTGCGACAGGTGTCCTGTAGCAGCTGCAAGATCTGCTTGCCGGTTTTGTAGTCGAGTGCGCCCGTGGGCTCGTCGCACAGGAGCAGCTTGGGGTTCTTGGCCAGTGCACGTGCAATGGACACACGCTGCTGCTCGCCGCCCGAAAGCTGCGCCGGAAAGTTAGCAAGACGGTCGCCCAGGCCAACCTGACGAAGCGTTTGCTCGGCATCGAGCGAATCGGGGCAAATCTGCGCCGCAAGCTCGACATTTTCGAGCGCCGTCAGGTTGGGGACCAGATTGTAGAACTGGAAGACAAAGCCGACGTCGGCAC
The DNA here is from genome assembly GCA_905210085.1 of uncultured Collinsella sp. Taxonomy (GTDB): domain Bacteria; phylum Actinomycetota; class Coriobacteriia; order Coriobacteriales; family Coriobacteriaceae; genus Collinsella. The sequence continues at coordinate 1,968 of CAJLVJ010000037.1, forward strand.
GGCGGTATTCCACGAGCTGCGCCTCGTTGGCGGAGCTCACGTCGCGCCCGTCCACCGTCACAGTGCCGGAGGTTACCGTATCCATGCCACCCAGGATGTTGAGCGCCGTAGTCTTGCCGGCACCCGAGGCGCCCAGGATAATGGCGAGCTCGCCGCGCTCAACGGTAAAGCTCGCGCCGTCGAGCGCGTGAATGCGGGCATCGCCCTCGCCGTACGCCTTGATGACGTCTTTGAATTCGATATAAGCCATCGATTAATTCCCATCTGGTCGGATAACTCCTTAGTATTACCCATTTCGCACCGACCAAAAAGGGACAGGTTCATTTTGGCAGGTTTTAGAGGCGGACGGTGAAGGTGATCTGGTTGCCGTGGCCGCAGACAGAAGCGCTCCCACCATGGGCTTCGGCGATGGCACGCACCACGGATAGGCCCACGCCCGAGCCGCCCGTCTTGGAGCTGCGCGACACGTCCGCACGATAGAAGCGGTCGAACAATCGATCTAGATCGCCTTCGGGCAGCTCGTCCACGGCGTTCGAAACGACAAGCTCGGCCGAGCCTTTGCCCGCACCGCGCGAAACAGCACGCAGGCTCAGCTCGATAACGCTGTCTTCGCTTGCGTAGCGTGTGGCGTTGTCCAGCAGTAGTTCAACAACCTGCGCCACTGCCGCGGCATCGGCATGGGCCCGCACACCGCTCGCGATCGACGTCGACAGCCGCTTGCCGCGCGAAACCGCCACCGATTCAAACGGCGCCGCCGCCTTGTCCACCGCCTCCGAAAGATCAAACGATGTCATGGCAAAGCCCGCCGAGCCCTCGTCCATGCGAGCCAAAAATACCAGACGCTCCGTAAGTGCCGTCAGCCGCGCGACCTGCTCGTGAATGCTCTGCGTCCACTCACTCTCGCCGCTCTCAATTTCCTGTACCTCGTTAGCGGCATCAATCACGGCCAGCGGCGTCTTGATCTCGTGGCTCGCATCGGTAATAAAGCGCTTTTGCTTGCTGTAGCTCTCGACCATCGGTCGAATCACCGCGCCCGAGGCACCCGCCACAATTGCCAACACCGCCAGCCAGCCAATGCAGCTGATGGCCACGCTCGCGCTTAAAAACGAATGGAAGCTTGTGAGCTCGCGTGAACAGTCGACGAATACATAGGTTGTCTCGTCGCCCTGAACCGTAACCGTATAGCGGTAGTTACCAGAAAAGCCCGAGGTCAAACCCTTGGAATACAGTCCTGCAGCGATGCGGGCGGCACGCTTGGCGCCCACCGCGGCAATGCGAGCCGTGTTGACATCGGTCACCTGCCCGCCGGCAATCGACACCGTAAAGTAGCGCGTGTCGAAGGGAGACTCCGCCGTCATGCCTTCAAAATGCCCATCGCGAACGGCTGCCCGGTTACCGGTAGCAACCTTGCCGGCAACCGCATCCTGACCGGGATCGGCCTTAGGCTCATCCGTCCAATCGATGCCGTCCTTGCCCGCCAAGATATAGCCCAGACGAGCGTCGGCCATCTTGCAGACATGCGAGTAGTTGACGATATTGATGCCGGCGATGATAAGCGTAAGCACGGCGGTCACGGCACCCATGGCAACCAGGATGAACTTACGACGCAGGCGACGTCCCATTGCACTGGCAGCATCGGCGCGCCCCGGATTACCCGAGTCCGCGCCCATGCCGAGCTTTGCCGTCGTGCGCTTCCACCACGCACTCGCGCTCACACCTATTCGCCCTCCTCAACAACCTCGAGCGAATAGCCCTGGTTGCGCGATGCACGGATGGCCACGTTGGCACCAAGCGCCGTCAGCTTTTTGCGCAGGTACGAGATGTAGACCCACACCACGTTGGCGCCTTCGGGCGCGTCCTCACCCCAAACCCCGAGCATCAGACGCTCGGTGGGCATGCGCGTGCCGGAGTTGCGCATAAAGAGCTCCATAAGCTGAAACTCACGATTGGCCAGGTGCTCCTCGCCCAAAGGGCCAACGAGCGTGCACGATGCCGTGTCGAGACGCACGTTGCCCACGCTGAGCGTCGTGGCGTCAATTGCCGTCGCGGCACGCGTCATGGCACGAATACGCGCAAGCAGCTCCTTGGCGGCAAACGGCTTGGTCAGATAATCGTTGGCACCGGCATCCAGGCCCTCGACCTTATCGGACACCTCGCTTTTTGCCGTGAGCATAATGATGGGCAGACGCTTACCGGCGGCGCGTGTGCGCTTGAGCACCTCAATGCCATCCATGCCGGGCATCATGATGTCCAGGATTGCGGCGTCATAGTCGTTGGCGAGCAGATATTCGAGCGCCGTCAGACCGTCGAGGGCGGTGTCGACCTCGTAGTCGCTATGTTGAAGAATCGCGGTAAGGGCACGGGAGAGGCCGGGTTCGTCCTCGGCAAGCATCAGCTTCATAGTTGTTCCTTTGGCGCGCGGCTATACAGATTTCGATATTGCCGATGATAGCGCACCGCCAGCCGCCTTAGCGCAGCCTTAGCTGCTCAACCTGCACGTTTTCAAATACGCAGGATATGGCTTAGCCAAACTTAAGGCCCAGATGCCGAGGGCTTGGACGCATACCGAGCGCGAAGGGACAGTGACTCGTCCTTTCACGGCGTCCTAGTTATGCAAAGTGCTCGAGCGTTACTCCTCGTACGCGCCCTCAAGCCGCAGCAGCCACTCCTTGCGGTCGAGGCCGCCGGCATATCCGTTGAGCGAACCATCGGCGGCAACCACGCGATGGCACGGCACAATAATCGAAATGGGATTACGCGCGACCGCGGCCCCCACGGCACGGGGAGACGCAACGGGTGCTTCGTTTCCCGGTACACGATGTCGAGCCGCAACACGCTGGGCGATCTCACCATACGTAGCGACCTCGCCACGCGGGATAGAAAGCAGCTCAAACCAAACCTCGCGCTGAAACGCCGTACCAATCATATGCAACGGCGGCGTAAACCGAGGCTCCTGCCCCGCAAAATAAGCATTCAGCCAAGCCCAAGAACGCTCAAGTACCGACGAGGCAGCACCGTTTGTCGGATTCACCGAAGACATGCCGCCAGCACCAGAAACCGCATCGGCGCCTTCAACATGTTCGGAGTCTTCCCGGAGAAGCGTGGAGCCAAAATGCTCCTGCCCCTCAAACCAAAGTCCCGTCAGACCGCGGCCATCAGCGGCAAGCAAGATTTCGCCCAAAGGCGAAGCAAACGTCGTCGTGACCACCAGCGGCTCCTTTCAAAACTCCGCAACATAATACCGCGAATTGTGCAGACAACCCCAATCGACCCCAAAGTCACCCTAGGCAGCAGGCGCGAACGCGCCGCAGCTGCCGGCCGCGCCCCACAGTCCCCCAAGGCGGCAGGCGCAAAGCGCCGAAGCCGCCGCCGGGATCAGGGCCCGCAACAGCCACGTGCCCCCACATCAGCCCAGCGGCCCCAACCAACAACGGCCCCATCGCAGGTCGCTTGCAGCAGCGTCACCGCAGGCGGGGGCCGGGCTTGGTTTTCAGAACACTCCGCAGACCAGTGTGGCGCCTTGTCCGCGGCTCCGAAGGAGCAGGACAAGGCGCCACACATGGTCGAGGACGTTCTGAAAACCAAGCCCGGCCCCCGCCGGACAGGTCACACTACTCGCAGAGCAGCTTAGCGATCTGGACGGCGTTGGTTGCCGCACCCTTACGGATTTGGTCGCCGCAGCACCAGAAGGTGATACCGCGCGCGGCCTCGGGGTTCGAGATGTCGCGACGCACGCGGCCGACCCAAATCAGGTCCTGGTCGGAGGTGTCCATCGGCATGGGGAAGCGATCGTGCGCATCCTCGGCAGCCATATCGTCAACCAGCTTGACGCCGGGAGCGGCAGCCAGCGCAGCACGGGCCTCCTCGACCGTAATATCGCGCTCAAACTCGAGCGTAATGCTCTCGGAGTGCGAACGCAGCACGGGCACGCGCACGCAGGTGCAGTTCACGCGCAGCACGGGCAGGTGCATAATCTTGCGGCCCTCGTTTTGCAGCTTCATCTCCTCGGAGGTAAAGCCCTCCTCCTTGACGCCGCCAATCTGCGGAATCAGGTTGCTCGCGAGCTGGGCGGCAAAAGCGCGCGGCTCGGGAATCTCCTCGCCACGGCCCAGGGCGGCAAGCTGCGCTTCGAGCTCGGCCATACCGGGAGCACCGGCACCAGAAGCCGCCTGATACGTCGAGACGATCATGCGCTTCACGCCGGCAAGCTGATGCAGCGGCCACGTGGGAACCAGGCCGATGATGGTCGCGCAGTTGGGATTGGCGATAAGGCCGTGATGCCATTTGATATCGTCGGCATTGATCTCGGGCACGACCAGCGGCACCTCGGGATCCATGCGGAAGGCGTGGCTGTTGTCGACCACGACGGCGCCGTGCTTTACGGCCTCGGGCAGCAGTTCCTTGGCGATATCGTCGCCGGCAGCGCCAAGCACAATGTCACAGCCCTCAAAGGCCTCGGGGCAAGCCTCTTCGATCACGATTTGCTCGCCGCGGAACTCAACGGTCTTGCCCGCGGAGCGTGCACTTGCCAACAGCTTGAGCTTGCCAACCGGAAACTCCTGCTCGTTGAGGCACTCGAGCATCTGGGTGCCCACGGCTCCCGTCGCGCCCAAAATAGCAACCGTGTACTGTTTCATGCTTCCCCCTTTAAAGGTTGTGGCTTTTGCCCGCACGCCGAGCAGGCCGATTATTGTTGCCAGTGTATACAAGAACGGGGCGGACACGAAACCCGCCCCGTCGAAACGAAACCGAAACGAAACGCCCCGCCGTAGATTTTGAGACATGACCCAAAAATCTACCGAGCAGTCGCTACTTTTTGAGCGTGGCCAGAGCGGGATCGACCGGCGCAGGAGCCTCCAGATCGGAGACCTTCACAATGCCGTTTTCGTCGGAGAAGGCACGGTAAATGGTCTGAATCGCCAGGTCGAAGTCCTTCTCCTCGACGCCGATAATGATGTTGATCTCGTCGCAGCTCTGCGAAATCATGCGCACGCTCACGCCGGCCTGACCAAGCATGCCAAACAGATGGCCCGAGATGCCTGCACGGCCGCGCAGGTTACGACCGACAGTCGCGATAAGCGCCAAGCCCTCGACAACCTCGATCTCGAGCGGCTCGACCTCCTGCTGAATGTCGCCCACGAGCGAGTACAGCGAGTCGTGCACGTCCTGCTCCTGCACCACGGCGCCAAAGCGGTCGACACCGGTAGGCATGTGCTCGACGGAAACGTCATAGCGCTCGAAGACCGAAAGCGCACGGCGCATAAAGCCGACACGGGGCTTGGTGCGGTCGCGGGCCACGTTGATGGCGACAAAGCCGCGCTTGCCGGTCACGCCGGTAATGATGGGCTCCGCCTCGCCCTCGTCGGCCGTCTCGCTAATGATGGTGCCGGGGTCCTGTGGCGCATTGGTGTTCTTGATGACCAGCGGAATGCCTGCCTCGCGCACGGGGAACACGGCCTCCTCGTGCAGGACACTTGCGCCCATGTACGAAAGCTCGCGCAGCTCCTCGTAGGTAACGCGGGCGATGGGCTGAGCCTCAGGCACGATGCGCGGATCGGCAGAATAGAAGCCCGAGACGTCGGTCCAGTTCTCGTAAAGGTCGGCGCCCAGGCACTTAGCCAAAATCGAGCCCGAGATATCGCCGCCGCCACGATCGAGCAGCTTGATCTGGCCCTCACGCGTCGCGCCGTAGAAACCGGGCATAACAAAGCCGCCCTGCTGACCGTACTCCTGCACCAGCTCGGAGGTGCGGTTCATGCTGAGCGTACCGTCGTGATGGAACGCAACGACCGTCGCGGCATCCAGGAACGGCAGGCCCAGGTACTCGGCCATCAGGCGAGCGGTGAAGTACTCACCGCGGCTCACGAGCTCCTCGGTGGAGTAACCGCCCGAGCGGGCGCGCTCGGCAAAGGCCGCGAACTCCTCGCGGATGGGATAGGTAAGCTCCAGCTCGTCAGCAATATCAAAATAGCGCTGGCCAATGTCCTCGAGCAACTCCTCGCACGACACGTGATACTTAACGTGCGCGTTAACCAGGTAGAGCAGGTCGGTCACCTTGGTGTCGCCCTTAAAGCGGCGACCGCAGGCAGAAACCACCACAAAACGGCGGGCAGGGTCGGCATCGACGATGGCCTTGATCTTCTTGAAGTGTTCGGCGTCGGCGACCGACGAGCCGCCAAACTTGGCAATCTTTATCATGGGCTGGAGGTTACCTTTCTAAAAGCCTCTGCGAACCTATTTTGCGTGCTCTGATACCATGGTTTCACCGATTGGGACCAAGGCATCCGAGGAGCAGTGTTATATGGGAACTTATCATAGTACACGAGGACGCACTTTATCGTGCTCAAGTAAGGTGGCAATCCGTACCGGCATCGCTCCCGACGGGGGTTTGTTTGTCTCGGACGAGCTCGGCACCCAGCAGGTCGATATCAGCTCGCTTGCAGCTAAATCGTACTTTGAAATCGCTCAAGATGTGTTGGGAATGTTACTGAATGATTACACGGCCGAAGAAATTTCGGCGTGTGTCGACGAGGCATACCGCGGCACGTTCGCGAGTGAAGAGGTTACGCCGCTCGTCAAACTCGACGCTGCGCCGGGTGTTGACGCCCCTCAGACCTATGTGATGGAACTCTTTGGCGGCCCTACAAGCGCCTTCAAGGACGTCGCCCTGCAGATGCTCCCCCGTCTGATGGCCCGCACTTCCGCCAAGGACGGCGGCGCCGAGCGCATCATGATCGTCACCGCCACGTCGGGCGACACGGGCAAGGCTGCGCTCGCCGGTTTTGCCGACGCTCCGGGCACGGGCATCACCGTCTTTTATCCCGAGGGCAAGGTTAGCCGCGTCCAGAACCTGCAGATGTCCACGCAGGAGGGCGACAACGTCGCCGTCTGCGGCATCCGCGGCAACTTTGACGACGCCCAGAGCGCCGTCAAGCGCATCTTTGCCGATAAGGAGCTTGCCGAGCGCCTGGAAGCCGCCGGCACGGTGCTTTCGAGCGCCAACTCTATCAATGTCGGCCGTCTGGTACCGCAGGTCGTCTACTACTTTGCCGCCTATGCGCAGCTGCTGCGCGCCGGCGCTATCGAGGCTGGCGACGCCGTAGAGTTCTGTGTGCCCACCGGCAACTTTGGCGATATCTTGGCCGGCTACTACGCCAAGCGCATGGGCCTGCCCGTCGCCAAGCTCATCGTCGCGAGCGACAAGAACAACGTGCTTGCCGACTTCCTGACCACCGGCGTCTACGACCGTAACCGCCCGTTCTTCACGACCATCTCGCCGTCGATGGACATCCTCATCAGCTCTAACCTGGAGCGCATGCTGTACTTCCTGTCCGATGGCGACTGCGAACTCGTTGCCGGCCTTATGGAGCAGTTGGCACAGACCGGTCGCTACGAGGTACCCGCCGAGCTGCTGGCCAAGATTCAGAGCGTCTTTGGCTGCGGCTGGGCCAGCGAGGACGAGGTCCGCGCTGCCATCAAGAGTTGCTGGGACGCCAACGGCTACGTGATCGACCCGCACACCGCTTGCGGCTATCACGTCTTTGAAAAGGTCGCTCCCGCCGAGGGCGCCAAGGCTCGCGTGCTGCTTTCGACCGCCAGCCCCTACAAGTTCCCGCGCGCCTGCTGCGACGCCCTGGGCCTCGACGTTCCCGAGGATGATTTTGAGGCTATGCGTGTACTCGAGCAGGCCACCAACACGGTCGCCCCGGTCCAACTCGCCGAGCTTGAGTCCAAGCCTGTCCGCTTCGAAGACGTCTGCGACGTAGCCGACATGGCCAACTACGTCGAGTCTGCAGCAAAAAAGATGACTACCAACTAAAACCCCTTATAAGGCGCCGGCGAAAGCCGGCGCACCTTCTTTTTATTTAGCTTTCGGGATAATGACGAGCATGCGAGCGGGTCTGGCCGTTTAGTTCGTCGCGAGTTCCGCACGAGCCGGAAAGCACTTAATGTGCTTTCCGAGCGAGCCAGGACTGCCCGAGCAGCGAACTAAACGGCCAGACCCGCCCAGGAGGACCCACATGATCAAAATCACCGTCCCAGCAACCAGCGCCAACCTAGGCATCGGCTACGACACCCTCGGCATGGCCGTCAGCCTCTACTCGCACTTCACCTTCGAGCGCGCCGACAAGCTCACCATCACGGGCTGCCCCAAGGAGTTCCAAAACGAGAATAACCTGGTCTATGTGAGCTTTGTCGATGCGCTGGCCGCATGGGGCGAGCCGGCCTTCCCCGTTGCCATCGACATCCAGACCGACGTGCCCGTCGCCCGCGGCCTGGGCTCCAGCTCCACCTGCGTCGTCGCCGGCATCATGGCAGCCGCCGCACTGACGGGCCACACCGTCGACCGTGCCGAGCTTGTTCGCATTGCCACCGAAGTCGAGGGGCATCCTGATAACGTCGCTCCCGCCATCCTTGGCGGCGCCGTCTGCTCCTTTACGCCGACCGATTCGCTCCCCCAATGTCTGCGCTACGAGGTGAGCGATCGCTTGCGTTTTATTACCGTGATTCCGCCCTACGAGGTACATACGAGCGAGGCGCGCAAGGTCGTGCCGCAGGAGATTCCACTCTCCACCGCCGTATGGCAAATGGGCCGCATCGCCGGCATGACGCGCGGCCTGGAGACCGGCGACCTTGACCTGATTGCCGCCGCTAATGACGACCGCATTCAGGAGCCCTATCGTCGCCGCCTGATTCCCGACTACAACGCCGTGCGCGACACCTGCCTTAACGGCGGCGCTAAAACCATCTGGATTAGCGGCTCGGGCTCGACCCTCATGGCTGTGACCGACGACACCATCGTGGCAAAGTTCCTGCAGGTCAAGCTGCGCGAGCAGTTCCCCAAGTGCGACACGCATATCCTCACGTGCGACACGGAAGGCGCTCAAATCGAGTACCTGTAGACATCCTCCTCATATACCTGTCCGGGACGGTCGGGATATTCCCTCAAAATCGTCCTCGCGCATGAAGGCCCCTTGTCCTGCTCCTACGGAGCGACGGACAAGGGGCCTTCGCGCTGCGGAATGATTTTGAGGGAATATCCCGACCGTCCCTGCGCCTACCTTGCTGAGGATGTCTACAGGGACCCACGCTTTGAAGGGGCGCCAGGCTGATAGTTGATTTTTATTGGCAGGGGCTCTTGCTGGTAAGGGGCACTCACTAGAGGCAGGCCTCGGCAATGCGGCGCTTAAGCTCGTCGATGCCGGTACCGGTCTGGGAGCTCGTGATGATCACATTCTCGGCAGGGACGTTGAGCTGCTTTTTGATGGCTGCTGCCTGGCGGGCCTGTTGGGTGCGGCTGAGCTTGTCGGCCTTGGTGAGGCAGACGATAAAGTTGAACTCGTTGCCCTGTAGGTAGTCAATCATGTCGTGATCGAGCTTGCTGGGGTCGTGGCGGATATCCACCAGAGAGACGACCAAGTTAAAGCTGCGCTCGGAGTCAAAGAAATCGCCAATGAGCTCGGCCCAGCGGTCGCGCTCGGCCTTGGAACGACGGGCGAAACCGTAGCCCGGCAGGTCCACAAAATGCACGTCGTCGGCCTCAAAAAAGTTGATGTTGCTCGTCTTGCCCGGCGTGCTCGAAACCTTGACCAGGTTCTTGCGGCCAAAGAGTTTGTTCATGATGGAGGACTTGCCCACGTTGGAGCGGCCGACGAAGCTCACCTCGGGACAGGTTGACTCGGGAATCTGCGAAACCTTGCCGTAGCTGGCGACGAACTTGGCAAGCTGGTAGTTAATTGAATCGGCCATGGACACTCCTTGGTCGTAGGTTCTTACAAAACGGGCGTGCTATTGCGCGGCGGCGATACGACGAACGATGTCAAGCGTGATGCCGCTCGCGGTGCGAGCGTACTCGTCCAGATCGAACTCGCGCTCGCAAAACGCGTCATATGCCTCGTCACAATTATCGCTGATAGCGCGCAGTACCAGGCAATCGACACCATTCTTGGCCGCGATGTGCGCAATTGCCGCGCCCTCCATCTCGACGCAATCGGCATGCGTCGCCTCGATAGCGTCGTTGCGCATGGTGGCGCCCGTCACAAAGCGGTTACCCGTGGCAATCGTGCCGACCAGGAACTGCTTGGTGCCCTCATTCGAAGCGACTGCATTTGTCGAAGCGTCAACAAACCCACGCTCAGCAAGCACGTCGGCGGCAATATCGACCAGCGCGGGCGTCGAGCCAAACTCCTCGAGCCCCGGTGCGGACTCGGCGATAAGCGCGGTATCGGTATCCAGATAGCGTAGGCGTTTGCCAATGACCACGTCGTCGATATGGAGCTTGGGGTTCAAACCGCCCGCAATGCCCGAAAACACAACAGCCTGCGGAGCATACTTGCTAATGAGGTGCTGTGTTGCAGCGGCGGCGTTCACCGTGCCCATGCCCGCCGTTGTGGCGACAACTGTCAGGCCGTCGAGCTCACCGCTCACAACGGTCAAGCCTGCCTCCCGTGCCTCGCAAACGTCGCTCAGCTCTTCCTTAATCTGCATGATCTCTTTTTCGAGCGCACCGATAATCGCAATGGTAGCCATGCCATTCCCCAAACCTATTCGAAATTCTCAACCACGGTATGGTACCAGCATTTTGTTTGACCTCGTCAAACGAACACGCTAAGCCAGTGCAGCTCGCGTATCAAACAGAGCCTTTGCAATCGCGGCCGTAACCTCACTCGAGCGGTCGCTCCACGGCATCGATGTCATGATACCCATGACATAGGTACAGCCATCGATGTCGATAAGGCCCGCATCGCATGTCGAATAGCAACCGTCCTCGCTGATCCAACCCGCCTTGTTGCACATCTTAAAGGGTAGTCAATTTGGGACGGGCTTGTTAGCCGATGGCCGACCTGAGCTCCGCACGGCGCTTTTTCATACCGGCCATGACGGCATTGCGCAGCTCGGGCATGCGCGCGGTATCCATCTGTGGAACGCCCTCAAGCTTATAGGGAATCCCCAGCTGCTCGTATTTGACGACACCCATGGTGTGATACGGCAGCATCTCCAGGCCGACCACGTTATGCCACGGGGCGATTAAACGACCGAGCGCCTCGCACTCCTCCACCGTGTCGGTAATGCCCGGTACCACCACGTGACGGATAACGACCTTAATCTTGCGACGCGCGAGCTCATCACCAAACGCCAGAATGCGTGCGGGATCGCAACCGGTCAGCTTTTTATGCTCGACGGGATCGGCATGCTTGATGTCGAGCAAAACCATGTCGGTCTCGTTGAGAACGGCATCGAACTTCTCGGGGTGATTGGGATCAAACGCATATCCGCAGCTGTCAAGGCAGGTATGTACACGGCCATCGGGGTTGTTATGCATAGCACGAAACAGATCGGCCAAAAACTCGGGCTGCAGGAGCGGCTCGCCGCCGGACACCGTAATGCCACCGCTGCGATAGAACTCGTGGTTACTCTGGAACTCATCCATCAGGTGTTCGACGGTCACCATGGTGCCGCCGTTGACCGACCAGGTATCGGGATTGTGGCAATACGCGCAGCGCATGGGACAGCCCTGAACAAACACCACAAAGCGGATGCCGGGTCCGTCGACCGTTCCCATCGTCTCGATCGAATGCACGCGGCCAAGGGCAAACGCAGAGTCCTCGGGACGAGCGTCCACACCCTCAAGCGTCATTTCTGCCATTCGCGCTACCTTGCCTCTCCTTGGATGCAACCAATTAAAATGCCAGAGTCATTCTAGCCCATGCGTTTGCGTTTAAACGTCTCGGACTAGAACGGCACGTTTTAATCTATCCCCCATCAGCATGGCTGGGGGCTACGTCGAGATGTCAGGCTGAAGAACGCTCGCCTGCGGCCTTTACGCCTTAAGCGTGAGCACCGCACCGAAGGCGGTCGGGCCGCAATGGCTCGAGATGACGCCGCCGACCTGAGTCCAGGTAACGTCCTTAAAGCCCAGATCATGCGCATAGACCTCCATGTCATCGCGCAGCTCCTGGGAAAGGCCCACCGAATACGCCAGGCCAATGTGCGAGTAGTCAATCTCGCCCTTCGCAACCATGTGGTCAATAAAGGCGCGGGCGCACTTGAGCATAGAGCCGCGGAACTTCTTGGTCGCCACGAACTTGCCGCCCGTCACCTCAATGCAGGGCTTAATCTTGAGCAGATGGGCGCCAAGGAATGCGACGTTGGACAAGCGACCGCCCGCCTTAAGAAAGGCAAGATCGGTAGGAACAAAGCCCAGCAGCACGCGGTCCATGACGGAATTCGTAAATGCAAAGATCTCGTCGACGGTGGCATCGGGGTGAGCCTCGATGTATTTGGCGGTCTCGACGACAACGAGCGACTGGCCTACCGAGACAAAGCGCGTGTCCATAGAGAACACGTAGTCGCGACCCTTGGCGGCGATCTTCGATGATTGATGCGAGCAGGTCGTGGCCTCGGAATACGCGAGATGCAGAATAGTCGCATCGGGCTGCTCAGCGTGAATGCGGTCGTACACGTGAGCAAAATCCGCAGGCGCGCAGCCGCTGGTCTTGGGCATCACGCCAAACTCGTTGCAGCGCGAATAAATCTCGAGCGGATCGATCGAGCCGTCCTCGACGGTCTCGTCACCAATCGTGACATGCATGGGCACGCGCACGATGCCGTAGCGCTCGCAGAGCTCCGGCGTCACATCCGACCCAGACTCAACCACGATTACGTACTTGCCCATTATTATCACGACCCATCTCGACATTGGCTTTTCAATACATGGCACGCGCCGCCGCACTGTTGCACAACGGCGTCCAAGCGCCAAAGAGACGCCGCCCCTTGCACACAACAAAGGACAGCGTCTCCCTGGAAAACTCCGTGCTTATCTAGGATTCCACACGGTTTATTAAGGAGGGTTACTTATTCCGCAAACGGTCGCTATATGCGGTAAGCGGTAGTTGGCCGCGACAACTGCGACACATTCCGTCCAGCAAATCCAATCGTGCTCCACGCACGGTTAATGCACGAGGCGGTAGAAATTCATCGATGCCGCACCCTCGGCGTGCAGCTCCATCGCCGGAACCGCCGGCGAATAGGTACGGCTCGTAAGTGCCGCCTCGCCGCCATTTGCAAAAATCTCGACCATCGTAGTGTCCGAAAGCACGCGCAGGTCGCGAAGCTCGCTGAGCTCGATCGACCTCTGGTCGCGCCCATAGCCTTCGTCACCCATGTCGAGGGTAAGCATCCCGTCTGCATAGCGCACAAAGACACCCTTGCGGATTTCGAGCTCGATCACCTGGGCGCCCTCACAGGAAACCACAAGATCAAACAGGCGGCCCGGCTCCTCAACGGTTTCACCGCCTGTCGCGCAAACGCAATCGCCGCGCATCCTCTCAATCTCGTGCACCGGCTGCTGACAGAGCTTACCATCGCGCATGCTCAGTTTTCTCGGCACCGTCAACGCGCACTGCCACCCGCGTGCCACCGTCGGGCTTTTTGCCGTCGCATCGGGGCAACCCGACCACCCGATCATCAAACGCCGACCCGCAGCATCCTCAAAAGACTGCGGTGCGTAGAAATCAAAGCCGGCATCGACCATCGGGGGCATGCCCTGCCCGGCGATCTTAAAACTCGGCGCCTCCCAATCGGCCTCGATGGGAAACCACACGCACTGGTGCGGATTGCGGTAACGCCATCCATCGGCGGACACACCCTGCGGACAGCAAACGAGAATAAGCTCACCATCGAGCTCAAACAGATCGGGGCACTCCCACATAAAGCCAAACTTCTCGCCCAACTCAATGCGCGTCGCATAGCTCCAGTCCTCTAGATTGCTCGAGGTATAGACAAGCACGCAGCCGCGGTCGTCTTTCGTACGAGCGCCCAGAACCATGTAGTAGATACCATCGTGTTCAAGGATTTTGGGATCACGCACGTGCGTACCGATATCGTCGGGGTAATCGACCGGCCCAACAGCTATGCGCTTCTCGCCCAATTCGTCGGGGTTCTCGGCAACCACATGAATCTGGTTTTGCTCACGGCCCGTCAACACGTAGTCGTAATCATCGCGGTCAAAATGCTTGACGTTGCCGGTATAGAAGTAGTGAATCTTGCCGTCGTGTACAAAGGCAGAACCAGAATACGCTCCGCTCGAATCCAAATCGGAATCGGGGAACAGCACAGGGCCGCGATTCTCGTACGTCACAAAATCCTTTGTTGTCAGATGATTCCAAAGCACTGGACCGCCATGCGCAGCATCGAATGGATCGTATTGGTGATAGATGTGATACGTATCACCGATCTGCACCAAACCGTTGGGGTCGTTGAGCCAGCCAAGCTCAGGCTCCACATGGAACAGGAGCCTATCGGGGTCGGACGCGATGCGACCCGCCGTCTCATCCTGTCCGGCACGCCACTGCTCATAGTCCGCGCGTGTCACCTTATTTTTTTGATTAAACATCGCCGTTGACTTTCTCGTCTATGGGGAAGGACGCTCGACTCACACGAGTCGAACGCCCTTCCCCAAATGGACTTATCCTCAGATTACGCTGAACGGCTCAACTAGAAGCTGACATCAAAGCCAGCACCAGCGCCCTCTTCATCAGTGGTCGGCACGCCCTTTGCCTTGTTGTAGGCAAAGATCAAGACGATCGGCACGATAAAGGCGATGAGATTGCCAGCCACATACCACACGAGCGTCTCGGGCGTGACGATGAGCAGGCCAAGCACGCCGGTCAGACCCTGACCGATGGCGCGCACCTCAAAGAGCTTCACGAAGGCACCGCCGCAGCCTGCACCGATGCAAGCGCAGATGAACGGGATGATCGAGTAGCGCATGTTTGCAGCAAAGATTGCGGGCTCGGAGATACCGACCAGCGTCGGGATAAAGGACGACATGCAGATGTTGCGCTCTTTGGAATGCTTCTTGTGAATGAGGTACATGCCGATGGCGCCGCCGCCCTGGGCGATGATGGAAACCGACCAGATGGCCTGGATGTAGTTGAAGCCAGTCGTGGCGACGAGGTTTGCCTCGATACCCTGGATGAACTGATGCGTACCGGTAACGACGAGCGGCTGCAGGAATGCGGCAAAGACAAAGGCACCGAAGACGCCCATCCTGTTGTACAGGATATCGATTACACCGGCGAGGACGTCGCCGATCAGGTTGCCGAGCGGGCCGAACACGGTGAACAGGGCGACGTTAGCAAGAATCAGGGTAACGGTCGGGACAAAGACGAACGAGACGACCTCGGGGATGTACTTCTGGGCAATCTTTTCGACCTTGGCCATAAACCAGGCAGTCAGGATTGCAGGGAACACGCCGCCCTGGAAAGCAACCATGGGAATGGAGAGCGGACCAAAGTTCCAGTACTCAGCACCCGTCGGATCCATAACGAACGTGTTGCGGTTCATAAGGCTCGGGTGAACCATGACGATACCGACGAGGATGCCCAGAATCGGGTTACCGCCAAAACGCTTCACCGCGCTGTACATAACCAGGACAGGCAGGTAGTCAAACGTGGTGGCGATAATGGCAAAGAAGCTTGCGAGGTTCTTGAGGAACTCGCTGTGGTCGGCAAGGCTGCCCTCCATGCCAAAGAGGCCGTTGGCAACGATCAGCGACTTAAGGCCGATGATGATAGCAGCGCCGACGAAAGCGGGAATGATGGGGATAAAGATATCCGAGAATACCTTGAGGACCGAGAAGAACTTGCCCTTCTTGTCCGCCTCGGCGCCCTTGACCTCGGAAGCGCTGATCTCCTTAACGCCCGTCAGAGCCATAAACTCATCGTAGACCTTGTTGACGGTACCGGTACCGAAGATGATCATGAGCTGGCCGCTGTTGTACAGCACGCCCTTGACGCCATCGATGTTCTCGAGCTCGGCCTTGTTGTACTTGCTCGTATCCTTGAGCACCAGACGCAGACGCGTAACGCAATGCGTGGCGCCCTCGATGTTCTCCAGACCGCCGACGTTATCGACGACTTGCTGAGACACTACTTTGTAGTCCATGTTCCTCTCCATTCCCTTACGAAATCATAAAACGTTTTGATGCCATTACAGAGACGCGATCGTTGCATTTGCGCACTTGAGCGTACCGTCGGTGACCGTCAGTGCCACACCCTGGCCCTGCTTATTGCAGAAGCGCGCGTTAAGCGCAACATCATCGACAAAGATGGTCGCGATATCGTCGTCAACGACCAGGCGCACATGATGAGTGCCCTCGCCCTTAAAGAACAACGGACGCTCGAGGCCCATGTTGTTGACCTGGAACCACGGATACTGGGGGGCCGCCGTAAACTCGAGCTTGCCCTCACGCAAGTTGGCGCGGAACTCATAGGCAAGACCGGACTCGGCGTCCTCGGCAAGCTTCACCGAGAAGCCGGCAGCGTCACCGGCGAGCTCGATGTCGGCATCGAGCATATAGGTGGAACCGGCATCCGCGGCGAGCACCTGCTCGACCTTGCCCGACTCGCAGGAAAGCTCAAAGGCCTCGACTGCCTTAGCCTCGCCAAAGGCGCCAAGCATGCTGTCAGGGAGCTTGGTGCCGAGCGTTCCGTCGGCACGCTGAACGATCTCGAGAGGCATAAAGGTGCCACCCCACAGGTAAGAGCTGGGATCGCCACCCTCGTCACGCGTAGGAACCCAACCAAAGAGAACGCGGCGCTCGCCATCAAATGCGGTACGCGCGGCATAGTACGCGCGGCCATCGAATGAATCGTCAGCAGGAGTGATCCAAGGACCGTTGATGGAGCGAGACATGCGGTAACGGGTCTTGTTGCCATCACTGTACTCGGAGAACACCAGATACCAC
This sequence comes from uncultured Collinsella sp., assembly GCA_905210085.1. GTDB lineage: Bacteria > Actinomycetota > Coriobacteriia > Coriobacteriales > Coriobacteriaceae > Collinsella. The sequence continues at coordinate 18,718 of CAJLVJ010000037.1, forward strand.
CAGTCGCCCATCTTAAAGAGATCAGGCATCTCGAACATGGTGTAAAGGCCCGGATTCCACCAGTCGCCCTGGAACTCCCAGGTATCCAGGTCCTTGGAGGTGAACTTGACCAGACGCCCGGTCATCAGACGCTTGTCCTCGCCCACGCGCGTGCCGAGGATGAGCATGTACTCTTCGTTCTCCTCATCCCAAAGCACAAAGGGATCGCGCCAGTTGCGGTCATCGTAACCTTCCTGGGGCGGAAGCAGCGTCTCGGCGATGTTCTTCTCCCACTTGACGGCGTCGTCACTCGTTGCGTGAAGAAGAACCTGCTTCATCAAGCGTGCGCGGACCTTATCGCGATTGCAACCAGTGTAGAGCGCATGGTACTTGTCGCCCACCTTAAACACCGTGCCGGCATAAACATACTGGTCGACTTCCTCGTCGCCGCCACGCTCAAGGCTCTCGCCAAAGTCCTTGTAGTTGACGAAATCCTTGGTCGTCGCGAGTGCCCAACCAAACGGCTCTCCGAAAGGACCGGGGTTTCGCGTGTCACGCTGGTGATAGAGATAGAACGTGCCGTCCTCGCCGTACGGCATGATGTCGCCTACCCAAATTCCCTCAGGCTGGTAATACACCTTGTGCATCCGAGACTTCCTTTCCCACAAGATACTAACTCGGTACAACTGCAAGATATGTCAATCGTTTTCATATGTCAAACGTTTTCACACTAATACGTCTTTTCGCAGTTCCAGTCGTCGGCAAACGGTTGACATATGGCGGCGAACGGTCATCAGAGGCGTTTGAGGAATTCTTTTGGCACGGGATGAACTACGCGGTTTTGCCCTCAATGAGTTCAACGGGGAGCTTGGTATTCGATTCGGACTTTTCACCGTTAACAAGAGCGATGATGGATTGCGCCGCGAGCTCTCCGATGCGATCGATATCTTGACGAACGGTTGTTAAGTCAGGCATAAACGTCATAGTGCGGCGGGCGCCATCCGCGCCCACGACCTTAATATCGTCCGGAGCGCTCAAGCCGCGCCGCTTCATCACGTTGAGGCAGATGGCCGCCATCGTGTCGTCTCCCGCAAAGATGCCGTCAATATCGGGGTTCTCATCGAGGATCTTCGCAACGACCGCACTCTTTTCGTCGTCGGACTTAACGAACTCGACCTCACGGACAAGCGCGGGCAAACCGGCCTGCTCCACAACATCGTGGTAGGCATCGGTACGCTTATTGGCAGGCATACGCATGCGGCTATTGTTGCGCAGGCACAAGATGCGCGAACACCCGTCATCGATCAGGCGACGCGTGGCAAGTTCGCCGATGCCATAGCTGTCGCTCGCAATCTGAACAGAGGTCTCGCCAAGGTCGCAGTCGATACCAACCAGACTCAAGCCCATCTCGGCATACGCCTCGGCACCGATATTAAGCGAGTTGACGATGACGCCATCAACCATATTGCGCCGAAGCATATCGATATAAGAACGCTCAAGATCAGGTCGATTGGCGCTATTGCACAGCAACATCTTAAAACCGTTTTCGGCTAGGGTACGCTCAACGGCTTGGACCGCTTGGGCATGAAACGGGCTGCTGACATAGGGGACGATCATACCTATTAGATTCAGGCGACCGTTGAGCATGGCACGGGCGATATCGTTGGGCGTATAGTTGATGCGCTTCATCGCGGCATGGACCTTATCGCGGGTCTCTTGGCTAATATAGCCGCGATTATTAAGCACGCGAGATACCGTAGTAGGCGAAACCCCCGCCACCGCTGCAACTTCCTTGATGCCAGGCTTAGCCGAATCCTTAGAACGAGCGCCCTCGCGAGCCATAGCACCCTCCCCCATCAACATGTCATACGTTTACATACGAACAAAGCATACCCCAACAAGAGCGGGAAGACGGTAACAGTACAAGTAAGTAAACGACTCATCCAAATAATTAGGAGAGTTCCGCCTAAAGGGTGACTACACAGGACCCCAGCCGGGGCTGTTTGGGCTACCTCCCAAAACATTCCGCACTGATATCTTCTGAATTGAAGACGTCGATGATGCACCCGTATACCATTGACGTCGACACCATCAGATGCGGACCGCGCGGTGACCCCACATTCCGCTGGCGCCCACAGGGCTGCCCTCGTTTCCTGACATGTCCCGCGCGGGCCGCGGCGAGCCGAGACCGCCGCATGACCTAATAGGAGCATGGAGCGATACCGCGGACCCGATCAACCGCATTCTATCGCGCCCCGTCAGTGTGCCGTCTGCCCGGTCCAGGCGAGCACGGAAAGAACGGAGCGAGACATGAGAACCGAATCGACACCCGGCGCCCGCGGGCCGGTCTTCTGCGGGGTCGACACCCACGCCGACTCGCACTGGCTGTGCGTCCTCGACTGGAGGGGCCGCAGGGTCCTGTCCCGCCGGTTCCCCGCCGACGCGGCGGGATACGAGGCGCTCGCCGGGGCGATCGCGGCGGCCGGGGAGCCGGCCTGCGTCGCGATGGAGGGGACGTCGTCCTACGGGGCGGGCCTCACCAGGCACCTCGCGTCGCTGGGGATGCCCGTGCGCGAGGCGCTCTCCCCGGCGGGGACGCAGAGGTGGATTGGCAACATCTATTTGGACGATTCCGGGAGGGACAGCCCCGCTTCCC
>CAJLVJ010000038.1 GCA_905210085.1 uncultured Collinsella sp.
ACGCGCATAAAGAAAGCCTCCCATTTCTCATGTCCAAGAAATGGGAGGCAGTTCAGTGCGAGCTGCAGGGTCTTTTGTCAAGTGACGGATCGCTTGTGGAGCCGCGCTTCATGTTGCCCGTTAGCCCTCCTTGCGAACTTTTTGCAGGTAGCGGTAGACGCTGGGCTCCGAGATGCCCAGCGCGGTGGCGGCGCAGGCCACGGCGCCCTTGAGCATGAACACCCCGTTGCCGTTAAGGTGGCGAATGACGTCCACGCGGTCGCTCTGACCAAGCGACGCCACATCCAGCCCGCGCGCGCTCAGCAACTCGGCAATGCTGCGGTCGATGAGTTCCTGTGTGGACTCCGAAAGGCTTTCGACCTCGATGGGGGCGGGCTCCGTGCGCGTCGGCGCCGCGTCGAAGCACGCCATGAGCTGCTGCGCCATGGCGTTGATGGAGCGTACGGTCGAGAGGTCGGTGTTGACGCAGAGCATACCGACGATCTCGTCATTCTCGCGGATAAAGTACGTCGCTGACTCCAACGTCTTGCCTCCGGCGCCGCGGCCCTCGTAGCCCGTAATAAACGGCAGGTCGCGATACTTGGCGTCGTGCATGATCTTGAGTGCCAGATCGGTGGCGGGACCGCCGACCTTGCGGCCGCTCACGATGCCGTTGCGAATATCGACGATGGCGTGGTCGGGATCCGAGAAATCGTGCAGCACGATTTCGCTGTTTTTGCCGAGTATCTGCTCCAGAAAATCGACCATCGGCAAAAAGCGACGTACGGTCTCGTTCACGGGCAACTCCTTTGGGTGAAATCGGAAATGTTCATAACAATTTTTTCTCATGGTAACACGCTGCCCATCATCTCGTATATCCGCAGGTACATTGCGTAATGCAGACGAACGGTAGGAATTTAGCGGTAAACGGTTGACCAAAAGAAAAATTAGATGTTATTTTGACCAGACACTTTCGTGACCTGCGGAAATGCGTTATTACAGCTGAAGAATAGTCTGATAACAAAAAATTATTATTGAGAATGAGAATCATCTTTAATACGATATGCAATGAAGGCACAACCTCAACCCCGCACTGCGTCACAATAGAGCGTTAGATGCGAAAACAACTACTTCGAGGATTGGTGGTCAAATGACCCAGGAGACGGTTACGAACGGCACTGAAGCCCTGTTCACTCGCGAAGGCATGCCTCCCGTTAAGGAAATGATCCCGTGTGCCCTTCAGCACGTACTGGCATCGTTTGCCGGCATCATTACCCCGGCGGTCATCATGGCCGGCGTCTACGGCTTTAATAGCCAGCAGAGCACCGACATCATCCAGGTCGCGCTCATTCTTTCGGCAATCGACACGGCCCTTCAGGCCTTCGCTCCCTTCCGTCGCATCGGCGGCGGCCTGCCCATCGTCATGGGCGTTTCGTTCGCGTTCCTGCCGGCCCTGCAGGCCATGGGTGCCTCGGGCTTTAGCTTTGGTGCGCTGCTGGGCGGCGAGATCGTCGGCGGCGCCGTCGCGGTCCTCTTTGGTCTGGCCTACAGCAAGATCAAGTGGCTGTTCCCGCCCGTCGTGACCGGTACGGTCATCTTCTCCATCGGCGTTTCGCTGTATCCCACGGCCGTCAAGTATATGGCCGGCGGTATGGGTACGCCGCTGTGGGGTACCCCGCAGGCCTGGTGCGTCGCTCTTATCACCTTCGCCGTGGTCTTTGCGCTCGCCAACTTTGGCAAGGGTACGCTCAAGCTGGGATCTGTGTTCTTTGGCATGATCGTTGGCATGATCGTCTCCATCCCCTTTGGTATGATCGACTTCTCCAGCGTCGCCACCGCTCAGGTCTTCGCCCTTCCCAAGCTCATGCCCTACGCGCTCGAGTTTGATCCCGAGGTCTGCATTACCCTCGCCGTCGTGTTCCCCATGGTTGCCATCCAGGTTATCGGTGACGTCTCCGCCGCCTGCCTGGGCTCCATCGACCGTATGCCCACCGAGCGCGAACTCTCCGGCGCTATCGTGTCTCAGGGCCTCACCTCTATGGTCGGCGGCCTGCTGGGCGGTCTTCCCACCAGCGCCCTTGGCCAGAACGTGGGCATCATCTGCTCCAACAAGGTCGTCAACAAGTGGGTCTTTGTGATCATCGCGGCCGTCTTTGCCATCGCCGGTCTGTTCCCGCAGCTCTCTGCCATCCTTTCCGCTATCCCGCAGCCCGTCATCGGCGGCGCGACCGTCGGCGTCTTTGGCACCATCACCATGAACGGCGTGCGCATGTTCACCCGCGAGGGCCTCACGCAGCGCACCACCACCATCGTCGGTACCTCCGTCGTCTTTGGCCTGGGTATCTGGATGGCCAGCGGTTGCCTTGCCGGCGAGGGTATGCCTACCTGGGTGTCCACCGTCATCGGCTCCAACGCCGTGACCCCCACCGCCATCATGGCCATCGTGCTCAACCTGATCCTTCCGCAGACGCCGGTCGTGGCTCAGCACATCGATGCTGCCAAGGACGCTGCCGTGGATCTGGTCTTGCCCGAGAGCAAGAAGTAACCAATTCGGTGCTATTCGTCGGCGGACGCATCGCCTCGTCCGCCGACGCCATGCGGCACCAAGCCGCACTTCAAAGGGTTTGTCCCTTTGGTGAAGCGTTGACGGGAGAGGGCCCGTTTCCGGTGTAGGCCGGCGCTTCGCACTCCGCCATGTCAGAGGTGTCAAACCCCGCCTCTGATGTTGAAGGGAGCATCCATGCTTCTGGTCGCTAACGGTTCCGTCTTTACCCGCAACGCTCAGACCCCGTTTATTCCAAACGGTGCGGTCGCCATTGACGGAGATACGATCGTCGAAGTGGGCCCCGAGCGCGAGCTCAAGGCCAAGTACCCGGATGCCGAGTACGTCGATGCCCAGGGCAACCTCATCATGCCCGGACTCATCAACTGCCACACCCACATCTACTCGGGTCTGGCCCGCGGCCTTGCCATTAAGGGCTGCAACCCCACCAACTTCTTGGAGAATCTCGAGCAGCAGTGGTGGAAGATCGACGACAACCTGACGCTCGACGGCACCAAGGCCAGCGCCTATGCTACGATTTTGGACTCCATCCGTGATGGCGTCACCACGATCTTCGATCACCATGCGAGCTTCTGCGAGATTCCGGGAAGCCTCTTTACCATTAAGGATGCAGCTCAGGAGCTGGGCATGCGTTCGTGCCTGTGCTACGAGGTCTCCGATCGCCGCGGCCAGGAAAAGTGCGACCAGGCCATTGCCGAGAACGCCGAATTTGCCCAGTGGGCCGCCAAGGAGCGTCGCGATAACGACAACCACATGATCGCCGCCATGTTTGGCGGACATGCTACCTTTACGCTTTCGGACGAGACCATGGATAAGATGGCCGAGGCCAACAACGGCCTGACCGGCTTCCACATCCATGTGTGCGAGGGCATGAACGACGTGTGGGACTCCCGCCTCAACCGCGGTGGCATCAGCCCCGTCGAGCGCCTGCTGCAGCACAACCTGCTGGGTCCCGACACCATGCTGGGCCACTGCATCCACGTGACGCCTGCCGAGATGGATATCGTCAAGGAGTCCGGCACTTGGCTGGTCAACAACCCCGAATCCAATATGGGCAACGCCGTGGGCTGCGCCCCCGTGCTCGAGTTCTTCCGCCGCGGCATCCCCGTGTGCATGGGCACCGACGCCTACACCCACGATATGCTCGAGAGCCTTAAGGTCTTCCTGATTATTCAGCGCCACAACGCCGCCATGCCCAACGTGGGCTGGTGCGAGGCCATGACGATGCTGTTCGAGAACAACGCCAAGATGGCGAGCAAGTACTTCGATCGCAAGCTCGGTGTGCTCGAGGCCGGCGCTGCCGCCGACGTTATCGTTATGGACTACAAGCCCTTTACGCCGCTGAGCGAGGAGAATATCGACGGCCACATGCTCTTTGGCATGATGGGCAAAAACTGCCGCACCACCATCATCAACGGCCGCGTCCTGTACAAGGATCGCGAGTTCGTTGGCATTGATGAGGACAAGATCAACGCGTGGACCATGGCCGAGTCCAAGAAGCTCTGGAGCACGCTCAACGATCGCACCTACTAATTCACAAGTAGATTCGCGCGCGTCGGATGTTTCGCCACATCCGGCGCGCGCATAGGCGGCCTCCGCGGGGTCGCCGGCGCTGTGCTAGCGCTACACCGTATTTGCGCCCGCCGCGCGGTCTCGCCGGGCGTTACAGAGAGGAACTCATTATGAGCGACATCATGAGGCCGATCCCGTTTTCGCAGCTGATGAACTGGATCATCGAGGAGCACAAGACTCAGGGCGCCGTCTTTGGCGTGCGCAAGATGGTCACGACCAACCAGGAGGGCGCGCTTCCCATTTTTGACGAGCGCATCGAGACTCCGTTTGGCCCGGCCGCCGGTCCCAATACGCAGTTGGCCCAGAACATCGTGGCATCCTACGTGGCCGGTTCCCGCTTCTTTGAGCTCAAGACCGTTCAGGTTATGGACGGCGAGGAGCTCTCCAAGTGTGTCAACAAGCCCTGCATTGTGGCGCAGGACGAGTGCTACAACTGCGAGTGGTCGACCGAGCTCGAGGTTCCGCAGGCTTTTGCCGAGTACGTGAAGGCATGGTTTGCCTGCCACCTGATCGCTCGCGAGTACGGCCTGGGCAGCCCGGACGGCTTTGTCTTCAACATGTCCGTGGGTTATGACCTGGAGGGCATCAAGAGCCCCAAGGTCGACGCCTACATCGAGGGCATGAAGGACGCCAGCGGCTCCGAGGTTTGGAACGAGTGCCGTGCCTGGGCGCTCGCCAACCTGGACAAGTTTGAGCATGTCGACGCCGCGTTTGTCGAGTCCATCCCGGCGCGCGTGTCCAACTCCATCACCGAGTCCACGCTGCATGGCTGCCCGCCGGCGGAGATCGAGCGCATCGCGACCTATTTGATCACCGAGAAGGGCCTCAACACCTACATCAAGTGCAACCCCACGCTGCTGGGCTATGAGTTTGCCCGCCAGCGTCTGAACGAGCTGGGCTTTGACTACATCGTTTTCGATGACACGCACTTCCGTGAGGACCTGCAGTGGGCCGATGCCGTGCCTATGTTCGAGCGCCTGATTGCCCTGTGCGCCGAGCGCGGCCTGGAGTTTGGCGTCAAGCTGACCAACACCTTCCCCGTCGACGTGACGAGAAACGAGCTGCCCTCTACCGAGATGTACATGTCCGGCCGTTCGCTGTTCTCGCTGACCATCGAGGCCGCCCGCCGCATTACCGAGCAGTTTGACGGTAAGCTGCGCATCAGCTACTCCGGTGGTGCCACGGTCTACAACATCCGCGCCCTGTATGATGCCGGCATTTGGCCCGTCACCCTGGCGACCGACGTGCTCAAGCCCGGTGGCTACGAGCGCTTTAGCCAGATGGCCGGCGAGTTTACCGACCTGGATGGCAAGCCGTTTGCGGGCGTCTCGCTCGAGGCCGTGACCGCGATTCAGACCGACTCGCTCACCAACCCGCTCTACAAGAAGCCGCTGCGCCCGCTGCCCGACCGCAAGGTCGCCGGCAAGAGCCCGCTTTCCGACTGCTTTACCACGCCGTGCCGCACGAGCTGTCCCATCCAGCAGGATATTCCCGCCTATCTGGCGGCTGTTGACGAGGGCCGCTACGAGGACGCACTCAACATCATCATCGAGCGCAACGCCCTGCCGTTCATTACCGGCACCATCTGCCCGCATCCCTGCGGCCGTGCCTGCGAGCGTGCGTTCTACGAGCCCGAGGGCGCCCAGATTCGCGCCAGCAAGCTCAAGGCCGCCCGTGAGGCCATGACCGCCGTGCTGCCCAAGCTGCGCGCCCAGGCCATCGCAAACGACGGCGAGCGCAACGTTGCCGTTATCGGCGGCGGCCCGGCCGGCCTGGCGACGGCGTTCTTCCTGACGCGTGCCGGCGTGCCCGTCACCATCTTTGAGGCCCGCGACTCTCTCGGCGGCGTGGTCCGTCACGTGATCCCCGAGTTCCGTATCGCGAGCGACGATATCTCCCACGATGCCGAGCTCTGCCTGGCCTTTGGCGCCAAGGTGCAGCTCAACGCTCGCGTGGATTCCATTGACGAGCTCAAGGACCAGGGCTTTACCGACGTGGTCGTGGCCACCGGTGCCTGGATGCCCGGCTCTGCGGGCCTGGGCGAGGGTGCCGAGCTCGACGTACTGGAGTTCCTCGAGGCCGCCAAGAAGGGCGAGAAACTCGAGCTGGGCGAGGACGTCGTGGTCATTGGCGCCGGCAACACCGCCATGGACGCGGCCCGCGTGGCCAAGCGTCTGGCTGGCGTGAAGAACGTGCGCCTGGTGTATCGCCGCACCAAGAAGCAGATGCCCGCCGACGAGGAAGAGCTCGATCTTGCTCTTGCCGACGGCGTTGAGCTCTGCGAGCTGCTGGCGCCCAAGGCGCTCAACGGCTCCGTGCTGACCTGCGACGTCATGGAGCTCGGCGAGCCGGATGCAAGCGGCCGTCGCAGCCCCGTCGCCACGGGCGAGACCGTCGAGCTTTCCGCCACCACGGTGATCTGCGCCGTGGGCGAGGGCATCGATGCCAGCCTGTACGATGCCGCGGGCGTCGAGCACGACCGTCGCGGCCGTCTTGCCGCCACCTCCACCGGCGTCGAGGGCGTTTGGGTTGCCGGCGACTGCCGTCGCGGTCCTGCCACCGTGGTCGAGGCTATCGCCGATGCCGCCGAGGTCGCCCGTGCCATCGCCGGTGTGGACTTTAACAAGTACGCCGACTGCAACGAGCAGGCCGGCCGCGAGGACACCTGCTACGAGCGCAAGGGGTCGCTGTGCCGCGACAAGCGCAACTGCACCAAGACCCGCTGCCTGGGCTGCGGCTCGGTGTGCGAGGTCTGCTGCGACGTGTGCCCCAACCGCGCCAACGTGGCAATTAAGGTGCCGGGCCTGGCCAAGCATCAGGTCGTCCATGTCGACGGCATGTGCAACGAGTGCGGCAACTGCGCCGTGTTCTGCCCTTACCAGGAGGGTCGTCCCTACAAGGACAAGCTCACCCTGTTCTGGAGCGAGCAGGACATGGAGAACTCCGAGAACGAGGGCTTCCTGGCCGTGGACGAGGACCACTTTAAGGTTCGCGTCGCCGGCACGGTCCGCACCGTCTCGGTCGATGCCGTCAACACCGGTCTTCCCGAGGCCGTCCGCCTGACCATCAGGGCCGTGCGCGACAACTATTCGTATCTTCTTAAGAAATAGGCGAGTCTCTTATGGCCAAATCCATTCAACATAACGTGGCCTACGTTGCCTGCGGAAGCGGTTGCGCCTCCGCAGGCGGCGACGCCCGCTGCAGCGAAGGCTGCATTGGCTGTGGCGCCTGCGTCACGGCCTGCCCCCACGGTGCCATCGCGCTGGTCGATGGCGTCGCCCGCGTGGATCGCTCAAAGTGTACGGGCTGTGGCCTGTGCGGCATGGCGTGCCCGCAGCGCGTGATTGCCTTCGTTCCCGGCTACCAGAACATTCTGGTGCGCTGTAACAACACCGATAAGGGCGCCATTGCGCGCAAGATCTGCGACACGAGCTGCATCGGTTGCGGCATGTGCGCCAAAAAGTGCCCTGCCGGCGCTATCCGCATTGAGGACAACTGCGCCCATATCGACGGTGTGGACTGCCTGTCGTGCGGCATGTGCGCCGTCGTCTGCCCTCATGGCGCCATCCACGACCGCACCGGCATCGCCGCTGGCGTGTAGAAGGGAATCACCATGGCACAGGAATTCACTTTTACCGTTAACGGCGTCGAGCGCACGACGACCCAAAACAAACCGCTGCTGCGCTACCTGCGCGACGACCTGCATATCCATTCCGCCAAGGACGGCTGCTCCGAAGGTGCTTGTGGCACCTGCACCATCCATGTGGACGGTGTAGCCGTCAAGGCGTGCGTGCTGACCACCGCTCTTGCCGCCGGTCGCAACATCGTGACCGTCGAGGGCCTGCCCGAGGACGTGCGCGAGGCCTTTGTGTACGCCTTTGGCGCTGTGGGCGCCGTGCAGTGCGGTTTTTGCATCCCTGGCATGGTCATGGCGGGTGCGGCGCTCATCGCCGAGGACCCCGAGCCCACCGAGGAGCAGATCAAGTACGCCATTCGCGGTAACGTCTGCCGCTGCACCGGCTACAAAAAGATTATCGAGGGCATTTCGTTGGCTGCTGCGGTGCTCCGCGGCGAAAAGCAGATCGACGAGGACTTGGAGCGCGGTGACGACTACGGCGTGGGCAAGCGCGCCTTCCGTATCGACGTGCGCAAGAAGGTGCTCGGCGAGGGCAAGTATCCCGACGACATCGACGAGCTCGACCAGCCGGGCCTGACCTATGCCAGCGCGGTGCGCTCCAAGTATCCGCGCGCCCGCGTGCTCTCCATCGATACCTCCAAGGCCGAGGCCCTGCCCGGCGTGGTGGGCATCCTGCGCGCCGAGGACGTGCCGGTCAACCAGGTCGGCCACCTTATCCAGGACTGGGACGTCATGATCGCGGCGGGCGATATCACCCGCTGCGTGGGCGATGCCATCGTGCTGGTGGTCGCCGAGGACGAGGCGACGCTCGAGAAGGCCAAGAAGCTCGTAAAGATTGACTACGAGCCTCTGGAGCCCGTGCGCAACATCGCCGAGGCCAGGGCCGCCGACGCCCCGCGCCTGCATGACAGCTTCTTTGCCTTCGGCAACACGGTGGAGCTCAAGGACAACGTGTGCCAGAGCCGCCACGTGACGCGCGGCGACGCCGCCAAGGCGCTGGCCGAAAGCGCGTTCACCGTGACGCAGCGCTTTACCACGCCCTTTACCGAGCATGCCTTCTTGGAGCCCGAGTGCGCCGTCGCCTTCCCGTACAAGAACGGCGTCAAGGTGCAGTCGACCGACCAGGGCGCCTACGATACGCGCAAAGAGTGTGCCCACATGTTTGGCTGGGACAACGAGCCCGAGCGCGTGGTCGTCGAGACCATGCTCGTGGGTGGCGGCTTTGGCGGCAAGGAGGACGTGTCCATCCAGCACCTTGCCGCGCTCGCCGCGTATAAGTTCCAACGCCCTGTGAAGTGCAAGCTCACGCGCGCCGAGTCGCTCGCGTTCCATCCCAAGCGCCATGCCATGGACGGTACCTTTACGCTGGGTTGCGACGCCGAGGGCAACTTTACCGGTCTGGACTGCGAGATCAACTTTGATACCGGCGCCTACGCATCGCTGTGCGGTCCGGTGCTCGAGCGCGCCTGTACGCATGCCGTCGGCCCCTACAAGTACCAGAACACCGACATTCGCGGTTTTGGCTACTACACCAACAACCCGCCCGCCGGCGCGTACCGTGGCTTTGGCGTTTGCCAGTCCGAGTTTGCGCTCGAGAGCCTGATCGACCTACTGGCAGAGAAGGTCGGCCTGGATCCGTGGGAGATTCGTTACAGAAACGCCATCGAGCCGGGCGAGGTTTTGCCCAACGGCCAGATTGCCGACTGCTCCACGGCGCTTAAGGAGACACTGCTCGAGGTCAAGGATGCCTACTACGCGCATCCCGGACACGCCGGTATCGCCTGCGCCATGAAGAACGCCGGTGTGGGCGTGGGCCTGCCCGATGCCGGCCGCTGCAAGATTCGCGTCGAGAACGGCGTGGCCGTGGTCTATGCCGCTACGTCCGACATCGGCCAGGGCTGCAACACGGTCTTTTTGCAGGACGTTGCCGAGGCCTGCGGTCTGCCGCTGAGCTGCATTGCCAACGGCGAGTGCTCCACCGAGAACGCTCCCGACTCCGGCACTACGTCTGGCTCGCGTCAGACGGTCGTGACCGGCGAGGCCGTGCGCGGCGCCGCCTTCCTACTGCGCGATGCTATGGTTGGCGTCGAGGCCGGCAAGCCCGCGCCCGATGCTCCCGTGAGCGCACATGGCGACGGCGTCAAGATCGAGTACGACGACGGCCGCGCCTATCAGCTTCGCACGCAGGAGCTCGTCGCCGGCCAGGGTATGCATCCTCAGGATCCTGCGGCAGCTATCAAGGCACTCGAGGGATGCGAGTTTGGCTACGTATATCTGGAGCCGACCGACAAACTGGGTGCCGACGTGCCCAACCCTAAGAGCCACATCTGCTACGGCTTTGCCACGCATGTGGTCATTCTTGATGATGACGGCCGCGTGAGCGAGGTCTATGCCGCGCACGATTCCGGCAAGGTGGTCAACCCCATCTCCATCCAGGGTCAGATCGAAGGCGGCGTGCTCATGGGCATGGGTTACGCACTTACCGAGGACTGGCCGCTCAAGGACTGCGTACCCCAGGCAAGGTACGGCACGCTCGGGCTGTTCCGTGCGCCCGAGATTCCGGATATCCACGCCATCTACGTGGAGAAGGACGAGCTGCTGCCCGTGGCATACGGCGGCAAGGGCATCGGCGAGATCGCAACAATCCCCACGGCGCCCGCCGTACAGAACGCCTATCGCGCATTCGACGGCAAGCTGCGTCCGGATCTGCCCATGGTGGATACGCCGTACAGCCGCGCCCGTCACCGCGGGTAGGGTAGAGCGTGGACGGCCATTGCTGACGAGCTGTTCGCGCTCAACATCAACTGTATATGCTGCGCCTTTGGCCCCAGCTCCATCGCGAGTCGGGGCCTTTTGTTTGGAGCGGAGGCCGCGTCTCGGAATCCAGTCTCGGAACGGGACGCACTTTCCGGATCGGTCCTCAACCGGAAGCTGTGTCTCGGAATCATGCCTCAGAATGGGACGCACTTTCCGGAACAGCCCTCAACCGGAAACTGCGTCCCGGAATCATGCCTCAGAGTGGGATGCGCTTTCCGCTAACCGCTCACTTGGAAAGTGCATCCCAGTTTGAGCGTTCATTCCGGGACACGCTTTCCGCTAGGTCCGCCATCCGGAAAGTGCGTCCCGTTTTGAGCGTCCAGCCTGGGACGCGCTTTCCGTTGGCGTGGCCGTTGGGAAAACGCGGCCCAGATAGGGGGATGCGATTCGGCGATGCGTGGCCTAGCAGCTCCTACAGCTCAATATCGTTGAGCCATGTCGGCAGCGCGGTCTGCCGGATGCCTGCCGTCTGCAGTTTTTTGACGAGCATTCCTGCCGAGCGGACCTCGTTCATGGTAAAGCGCAGCAGAGGGTGGCCGTAGAGCGATAGGTGCGCCTCGCGCTGTCGTTCGGCAACGAGTGCTTCGGCGGTGGTGCGTCCGGCCAGCATGGTCTGGTCGGTATATTTGATGAGTCCGTCGAGCTCGCCCAGCGTGAGTTCCCGCGCCTGGCGCTCCCAGGCAAAGTCCGTTCGTATGGGCTTGGTCGAATCGAAGGGGTCCGTCAACTCGTATTGAAGCCAGTCGGGCGCAAAGCCCGTCTCGATCATGACGGCTCGGGCGACCGATTCCCCGCCGCTCTCGGCGCGGGCGTCGGCATATCGAAGCGTGGTGAGAGCCGTACGAATCGCGCGACCATTGCGGGCGGTCGCTCGTTGCTCGACGGCCTCCATCAACTGCTCTCGCGTAAGGCCGAGCTTTGAGATCGCCGAATCGGCAATGGGCATGCCGTCGGCAAAACCAGTTTGCAGCAGGCAATCTGTGGCCGTTTGGATGGGCGGCGTTACCGATATGCCGGCTCTGCGTATTGCTCCGGCCGGCTCAATCTGGTGTCGCTGAATATGTGCGCCCGGACGAGCCGACGGCTTTATCGAGCTGCAAACATGCACGACGTTCAGGTGTCGCCACGAGACCTCGAGCCCCAGCAGGCAAGCTGCCGAAAACGAGCAGAACGTCCAATCGGGATGGATGATCGCAAGGGCGCGGAGGATTTCGCAATGGCGTTGCGCTCGGTTGAGTTCATCCCAGCGCGTTTTTCGCGCAAACAACCCCGGCATGGGCGAGACAACCGTGCCGCCGGTGCGCCGAAGGAGCGCTTTTCGGATCGCCGTGCTCGGGGGAATCAGACAGCGCCCCTCTTGTTCGGCTTGAGTGAGCAGTTGGTCGATGAGCTGGTCATTGCAATGGGTCATGAGCTACCGCCTCCTTTTGGGTAGCAAAAACGTATCAGCTGGAACTTGCCGCTCAGCTGACCAAAAGCTGACCAAAATCTAACCATGCAGGTAGATGACCTGCTTTTGGCGACATATTTCTTGTTTGAATCGGTGGGCGGTAATCGGCGACCGTGAACGGTAGCTGGATATGAAGTCTTGGTAAGTTTCGGGACGTGTACTTTTTGAAAAAGAGCATTCTATCTGCTGTTTTGTGTTTCTGGATCGCATATTTGAAGGCATGTGATAAGGGCTGTGGATCGTTGCATTGTATCTGCGGAAGCTGTGTCCCGGAATTGCCACTCGGAATGGGACACGCTTTCCGGACAGCCTTCAAGCGGAAACTACGGCCCAGTTTTTGGCTCCAGAACGGGATACATTTTCCGGAACGGTCCACGTGCGGCGGTGTATCGCCCTTTTTCGTGCGCCGCTTGTCGAATTACGTTATAGCTAGCTATATTATAGGAAGATATAATATAGCTAGCTATAACGTAAAGGAAGGATGGCCCTATGTTTATCGGAAGAACAGCGGAAATGTCCGAGCTCAATCGACTGTATGGCACGGGCTCCTTTGAGATGCCTGTGATTTACGGCCGCCGTCGCGTGGGCAAAACGCGTCTTATCACAGAGTTCATCCAAGGCAAGAAGGCTATTTACTTTCAAGCTCGTCGTACCAATGCAGAGGCAAACCTGCATGGCTTTAGCCAGGCGATACTTGCGGGCTCCGTTGGTGTTGCTGGCGTGTCGTTTCGTAGTTTTGACGAGGCGTTCGATGCATTGGCTACCATGGCTCGCGCGGAACGTTTGATTGTCGTGATCGACGAGTATCCTTATCTCGCCCAATCGAATCCCGAGATCAGCTCGTTGCTGCAAGACAAGATCGATCACTTGTACAAAGAGACCAAGCTTATGCTTATCCTGTGCGGGTCGTCGCTTTCGTTTATGGAAGAGCAGGTGTTGGGCTACGAGAGTCCGCTATACGGTAGGCGTACGGCCCAGTTTAAGATCATGCCGCTCGATTTTACGACGACCCTCGGCCTGTGGCAGAGCATGAGTCGCGAAGACGCTGCAGTTTGCTATGGCATGACGGGCGGCATTCCTGCATATATCGAGAAAGTCGATCCTACCGCATCGCTCAAGGACAACATCAAGCGTCTTTTTCTTACTCCTTCGGGCTATCTCTTTGAGGAGCCGAGTAACCTGCTATTGCAAGAGTTCCGCAATCCCGAGCAATATGATGCAATCGTGCAAGCAATTGCTCAGGGGCGCTCGAAGATCTCAGAGATTGCGAGCTCTACGGGAATCCCTGCGAGCAACGTAAAGAGCTATGTGGATAAGCTAGCGTCGCTTGGGATTGTCGAGCGCGAGCTGCCCCTAAACGAGACGAGCAATAAGCGAGCCGTGTATCTGCTGAGCGACCAGATGTTTAGGTTCTGGTACAAGTTTGTTCCGCAGAACATTGGGCTGATTCAAAACGATATGGCCGAGATGGCGTATAAGCGCATTGAGCCGTACGTATCGGATTACATGGGTACGGTCTTTGAGCTTATATGCAGGCAATACGTGTACGAACTCGCGCGCGCGGGCCAGCTCGATGTGGTTCCGGCGAGCGTCGGGCGCTGGTGGGGGACGGATAATCGCACGCATACGCAGGAAGAAATCGACTTGATTGTTGATGATGGCGAGGGCACTGCGCTGTTTGCGGAGTGCAAATGGCGCGATGAACCGGTGGGCGAGGACGTGCTGCAAAAGCTCGTGCACCGAAGCGAGCTCTTTAGGCGGCAGCATAAAAGCTACGTGATCTTCTCGAAGCGTGGCTTTACGCAAGGATGTCAGGAAGCTGCGGCGAGCAGGGGAGATGCCAAGCTGATTTCGTTTGCCGAGATGTGCGAGCGGAGATAACCAAGCGCGCTCTGATGTGATGCTCGGAATGGGATGCGCTTTCCTTTTGCAACCCTTGGCGGAAAGCGTGTCCCAGATTTCGGCTTCAGAATGGGATGCCGTTTCCGGATCGGCCCTCAGGCGGAAACTACGACCCGGAATTTGGCTCCAAAACGGGATACGCTTTCCCGGTGGCATCTCTAGCGGAAACTGCATCCAGGAATGAGCTCTCGGAACGGGACACGCTTTCCCATCGGGGCTTCAAACGGAAACCGTGTTCCGGAATTGAGCCTCAGGGTGGGACGCATTTTCCGGTAGAGGCCTGGGACGGAAGGCGTGTCCCAGAATCCGGCTAATCCGATGGCCAGGTGGTTGAGCGAGCGGGCTCCGGGGCTCCATTACTGAAAATTCATTTGTTAAACCTGGCAACCGTAGGTAGAATAAAGTCGACGGCAGCCCAAGGGTGATAGCTGGGCAGCGCCGTTACTTAGTTCAAGGGGTCAATGCCTTAACGGCGTCGACCCCTCTTCTTTTGCTTCGTACGCTGCTTAAGTGTCTCGGAAAGTCCGATAAGCGCCGTGAGGAGCGAGACCAAAGCGGTCAGGAGCTTCACGAAATCAATCAGATCGGTCATGGGCATCACCTCCCGTCGCATGGAGGGCGCTGCCCGGCACATGGAACTGCCGTCAACAACTGCCATTCTATCAAAGCGCGGTCATAAATACGAATATATGTTCGATAATAACAGCAACGTGATTCCCTCGAATAGCAGCCTTTCGTAAGGGCGGCAGAAGACGGCGCTGGGCGATTGGGGCTAGACGCGCAGGTCTTCGTCACCGAAAGCCCGTTTGATTAACCAGCCCTCTGTAGGTACACTGCATATTGATGGGCCCGGGATGACCGCTGATTCAAGTCACCGGGCCTAAATCTTTTTCATGCATTTGAATAGAGCGGGCAACTCTCTTGGGGCCGTCTGCATGGCGTGTGCCTGGCGCATGGTATTGCGCCCAGCTTTCATGTCCGCGCGGCCACCTATCCTTACGGCAATGTAGCCGCCTATGTAGCAAGCGGCAGGCAACGGAGAAAGGCCCTAACCGTGTCAGTTGAAAAGACGCCGGGTATCTCGGCTATCGATACGACGAACTTTGCGCGCCAGATTGTGCTGGACTTTGAGTTTGCGCCGGTGCCAAAGCAGCGCCAGCGCCGTGGACTGCGCAATGAGATTATCGAGGTCGGCGCCGTCAAGCTCGATTACCACGGCAACGTTATGGGCGAGTTCTCGCAGTTTGTGCAGACGGAATTTACCGAAGGCGTTGCGTTTCCCGTCCGCGAGCTCACAGGTATATCGGCCGTGGACACCGCGATGGCCGACCCGCTCTACATGGTGATCAAAAGGCTCAGCGATTGGATCGGCCGCTACTCCGCCCAGATAGTTTGCTGGAGCGGGACGGACCGTCGACAGCTTATGACCGAGTGCCAGGCAAAGCAAATCGACCTTGCCGCATTTCCTACGGACTGGGCCGATCTGCAGGCGTTTTACACCTCGATCATGGACGTGGGCAGCCACGAGTGCGTCTCTTTGAATGACGCGGCGACGTGGTTTGGCATCGAGTTTGACGAGTCGACGGGTCACGCTCACAGTGCCCTAGCCGACGCGCGCGTGACCGCCAAGTTGCTCAAGCAGGTGATGGACGGGGACTATCGCGTGAGTCCGCGTGCTCAGGAGATCCGCCAGCGGTGGGGGATGGGCGATCGAGCCCAGATGCGCCTTTCCAACAAGTGCCCTGAGCTGGGCGACCTGCTGCTGAAGCTGAAGGCGGAGGGGAGGTAGGCGGGGCTCCGGGAATGACCTCTGACTCAAGTCAACGGGGCTCATTTTGCTTTCTTTGGAGCTTTCTCACGGGGCTGACTTTACTTCGTCTCGTTTAGTATAAAGCGGCTGCTAGATTGCATAGTGATGATAAAATTAATCAACTCAACATCAATAGCTGTCGCTTTGCGCAATGAGGGGTTCCGAGACGTATGAACGAGTCTGACACACGGCTTAAACTCATTGATCCTGCGATTATGAAGTCGTGGGATCGCAATACCCAAGTCTTCACTGAGTATTTCTTTACCAGTGGCGAGATTGTTGTGCGCGGAAGTATGGTCACCCGTAAAGACAAGAAGAAGGCTGACTACCTTCTGATGTATGCTCCGGGCATCCCTATCGCAATCGTCGAGGCTAAGGATACGGAGCACACCGTTGATGCCGGTCTTCAACAGGGGATGGGATATGCCCAGCTGCTCGATATTCCGTTTGCGTACAGCTCAAACGGAAAGGGTTTTGTTGAGCACGATTTTCTTACCGGGAAAGAGCGCGCTCTTGCCATGGACGAGTTTCCCACTCCGGCGGAACTTTGGACACGATACTCAAAAGCTAAGGGGCTTGAACATCCGTATAGCCAGGAGATTGTGACCGCTCCGTATTACCAGGAGCACGGCGGCAATCATCCTCGCTACTATCAGTGCATCGCCATCAATCGTACGCTTGAAGCTATTGCGCGAGGTAAGAATCGCATCTTGCTCGTTATGGCAACGGGAACGGGAAAGACTTTTACGGCTTTTCAAATCGTTCATCGCTTGCGACAGACTACCGAGGTTCGTAAGGTTCTCTATCTGGCGGACCGCAATATTCTCGTCGATCAGACCATAGACGGCGATTTCAAGCCTCTCAAGAGGGTTACAACCAAGGTCGTAGGTCGAAAGCTCGATTCTGCTTACGAGGTCTATTTCTCGCTCTACCAACAGCTTGTTGGAGAAAACGGTGAAGAAATATTCCGCGAGTTCGACTCGGAATTCTTCGATTTGATTATCGTCGACGAGTGCCATCGCGGAAGCGCCGCGGCGGACTCCGCATGGCGTAAGGTACTTGAGTATTTCAATTGTGCAATTCAAATCGGTATGACGGCTACGCCAAAGGAGACTGAAGAGGTTTCAAACATTACCTACTTCGGCGAACCTGTCTACACCTACTCCCTTAAACAGGGAATCGAGGATGGCTTTCTCGCCCCGTATAAAGTTATTCGTCCTAAGCTGAACGTCGACATTTACGGATACCGTACTGAGGAAGGCACCATAGATGATCGCGGCGAAGCTCTGCCCAAACGTGTTTTCGAGAAGCAAGACTTCGACAGCGAGATTGTCATCAAAGAGCGCTACGAGGAAGTTGCCAAGCGGATAACTCAATTTCTAAAGGAGACGGATCGTTACTCCAAGACCATAGTCTTTTGCGTTGACATCGAGCATGCCGAAAATATGCGACGTGCCCTTGTAAACGAGAACGCCGATATCGTAAGAGATCACCCCACCTACATCATGAAGATTACGGGTGACGACAGGGAAGGTAAGGCTCAGTTAGATAACTTCATCGACCCCGACGAGAAATACCCGACCATCGTTACGACTTCGAAGCTTCTCACCACTGGTGTTAATTGCAAGACGTGTAAGGTAGTCGTGCTCGACAACAAGTTCGGTGAGCACGGAATGACGGAGTTCAAGCAGATTATCGGCCGCGGAACCCGTATCTGTGAGGACTACGACAAACTCTATTTCACCATCCTCGATTTTCGTGACGCATCGCGTTTGTTTGCAGATCCCGAGTTTGATGGCGAACCTGTTGTTGTGTTTGAGCCTAATCCGGGTGACCCCATTGCGGATCCGGGTCCCGGCGGCAATGGCGGCAGTCCCGTTCCGCCTCCGTCTCCGATCGTAGACCCACCCGTATTGCCGCCGGACGATCCGTCCTCCCATGTGAAATATCACGTTCATGGGGCCGACGTCTATGTAGTGTCGGAGATGGTGCAGTATTACTCCTCCGATGGCCTTCTTGTAACTGAGAGCCTTAAGGACTATACGCGAAAAAACATTCTCGGCGAATACGACACTCTTGACCACTTCCTAGCGGCGTGGAACTCTGAACATAAGAAACAAGCGATTATCGATGAGCTGCGCGCGCGTGGCGTATTCCTGGATGAGCTGCGGCTCGAGACTGGACAGGAGCAAATGAGCGACTTTGACCTCATTTGCCACATTGCTTACGACCAGAGACCTCTTGCGCGCAGCGAGAGAGCCAATAGTGTCAAGAAAAAGGGCGTGCTCTATGAGTATGCCGGCGTCGCGCGTGAGGTCCTTGAAGCGCTTCTCGACAAATATGCGACGTCGAACCTCGTAGACTTGGACGACACCCACGTCCTCGACCTCGAGGAATTCCGTCGGTTTGGCAGCCCAATGAAGATCGTCGCCGCATTCGGCGGCAAACAACAGTACATTCAGGCAGCGCAGATGCTCGAGGACGAGCTCTACATCGCATAGAGAAAGGTAACGATAGCAAATGGCACTGGGATCTCTCGTAAAGACCCTGCAGAACATCATGCGCAAAGACGCCGGCATCAATGGCGATGCGCAGCGCATTGAGCAGATGACTTGGCTTTTCTTCCTCAAGATTTACGATGCCAAGGAGCAGGAGTGGGAGTTTCACGATGACTCCTATCAGTCCATCATCCCCGAGCGCCTGCGCTGGTATAGCTGGGCGCACGATGCGAAAGACGGCAAGGCGCTTACTGGCGATGAGCTTCTCGACTTTGTAAACAATGATCTATTCAAGACTCTTGAGAGTCTTGAGCTTGCACCTGATGCGCCTTTGCGACACGTCGTCGTCAAGGCTGCTTTTACTGACGCCAACAACTACATGAAGGATGGGATTCTACTTCGTCAAGTCATCAACGAGATTGACGAGTCGGTTGATTTTACCGAGTACAAAGAGCGCCACGCCTTCGGTGAAATTTACGAGACCATCCTGAAAGACTTACAGTCCGCGGGTAATGCCGGCGAGTTTTACACGCCCCGAGCGGTGACTGACTTTATGGCCCAGGCACTTGCGCCCAAGCTCGGCGAGACTGTGGCTGACTTCGCGTGTGGCACGGGCGGCTTTTTGACGAGCGCCCTCAAGATTCTCGACTCCCAGGTTCAGACTCCAGCCGATCGTGAACTCTATGCAAGATCGGTCTACGGCATCGAGAAGAAGCAGCTCCCTTACCTGCTGTGCGTGACCAACATGCTGTTGCACGATATCGATAATCCTGAAGTCTTTCACGATAACTCTCTCGAGAAGGATGTTCGCGAGTGGAAGCACAAGCCTGACGGCCAGTTTGACGTCGTACTTATGAACCCGCCCTATGGCGGGTCCGAGAGTGCATCGGTGCAAAACAACTTCCCTGTTGCACTCCGTAGCTCCGAGACCGCAGATCTATTCCTTGGACTCATTCTTTATCGTCTTAAGCGAGGCGGCCGCGCTGCTGTTATCATTCCGGATGGTTTTCTCTTTGGCCAGGATAGTGCAAAGACGGAGATCAAGCGTCGCCTGCTTGAGGACATGAACTTGCATACTGTCTTGCGCCTTCCACAGAGTGTTTTCGCTCCGTACACGAGCATCACTACTAACGTTCTGTTCTTCGATAATACGGGGGCCTCTGAGGGCGTTTGGTTCTATCGCATGGACATGCCCGAGGGGTATAAACACTTCTCTAAGACCAAGCCCATTAGGATCGAACATTTTGCACCTGTAAAGGAATGGTGGGAGAACCGTCGGGATATCGAGGAAGACGGCAATCCCAAGGCCAAGTACTATACGGTTGACGAGTTGCGAGACGGCGGTTTTAACTTTGACGTGTGCGGCTATCCTCACGAGGAAGAGGAGATCTTACCGCCTGACGAACTGATCAGGAACTACAAAGAAGAGCGCGCTAAGCTCGATGCCGAGATTGACCAGAAGCTTGCTCGTATTTGCGAGATTCTTGGGATTGAGGCGTAGATGAAGGCAAAAGACCTGAAGAACTCAATCCTGCAAATGGCGATTGAGGGAAAGCTCGTTCCACAAGACCCGAGTGATGAGCCTGCAAGCGTCCTGCTTGAGCGTATTCGTGAAGAGAAGCATAAGCTTATTGCTGAGGGTAAGGCTAAATTCCCGAAGGGCGGGGAGAGCATTATCTATATCGGTTCCGATGGCTCCCCCTATGAGAAGCACGTGGACACTAAGGGACGCGTTCTGAGCGACAAGTGCATCGCGGACGAGGTTCCGTTTGGGATTCCGGAAAGCTGGGCCTGGGCGAGATTTAGTGAAGTCATTGGAATTGCAGCGCGTTTGGTCGACCCGTTGAAATATCAGGACTTTCCTCATATCGCGCCTGACAACATCCAAAAAGGCACCGGAAAGCTCTTGTTCTGTCATAGTGTTAAGGCCGACGAGGTTAAGAGCGCCAATCACCTGTTCTCTGCAGGACAGATTCTCTATTCGAAGATTCGTCCAGCTCTTCGAAAGGCGGTTATCGCCCCTTTTGATGGGCTGTGTAGTGCGGATATGTATCCGCTCAACACCAAGCTGCAACCTGAATATGTCCTCACGGTTCTCCTCAGCAATTTCTTCACTGAGGAGACGCTTAAGGGTGATACGCGTGTCAAAATGCCAAAGACTAATCAGAAGTCATTGAACGTCATTCTGGTCCCAGTTCCGCCTCTCGCCGAGCAGCGCCGCATCGTCGAGCGGGTGAACGAGCTCATGCCCCTGGTCGAGGAGTACGGTGAGCTCGAGGACGCCCGCGAGGAGCTCGACGCCGCGCTGCCCGGCCGCCTGCGCAAGTCGGTGCTGCAGCTGGCGGTTCAGGGAGGGCTCGTGCCGCAGGACCCCGCAGACGAGCCCGCCG
>CAJLVJ010000039.1 GCA_905210085.1 uncultured Collinsella sp.
CCTCAAAGGGGCGCCCAGTCCGGCCCAAGACGCTGGGACAAAAAGCCTATATCGACGCGATTCGTCAGCATATCTAGGGTGCTGTGCTCCGCACGGTTCAAGTCTCTTTATGGCAGTCCAGACTGATATAGGAAACATCTATATCAAACTGTTATAAACATATATTTTACGATGGCCACATGAGCGCTCATACTCTGTCTCGGTAAAGCAACCAATGCAAAGGGAGATATCTATGAGCACTTTGATTCAACCGAATGCGCCGTTTCGCGCCGATATCGTCGGCAGCTTTCTTCGTCCGCAGGCCGTAAAGGATGCCCGCGCTGCCTATGCGGCAGGCACGCTTGACGCCGAGGGGCTTAAGGCCGTCGAGGACGACGCCATTCGCGATTTGGTGGACAAGCAAAAGGCCGCTGGCCTGCAGGTGATTACCGATGGCGAGTTCCGCCGCAGTTACTGGCACCTCGACTTTATGTGGGGGCTCAACGGCATTGAACGCCGTACCTCGCGTACGGGCTATATGTTCCACGACGAGGAGACCACGGCCGATACCGCCGTGGTGACCGGCCCCATCAGCGGCGAGAACCACCCCTTCGTCGAGCACTTCAAATTTGTCAAGGCGCTTGAGGGCGAGGGCCAGGTCGCACGGCAAACCATCCCGGCGCCGATCCAGACGTTCTCCGAAGTCACACTCGACCGCTGTGATGGCCAGCAGGAGAGCCTGCGTGCCGTTTATAAGACCGACGAAGAGCTCGCCGATGCCATTGCCGCAGCATACCGCACCGTGATTGCCGACCTGTACGCTGCAGGCTGCCGTAACATCCAGTTTGATGACTGCACCTGGGGCATCTACTGCGATACCGACTTTGTGTCCAAGACCGGCATGAGCCCGGTTGATCTGCAAAAGGTGAGTGAGCTGGGCGTGGCGCTCAACAACGCCGCCATCGAGGGCAAGCCCGACGACCTGGTCATTAACACGCACGTGTGCCGTGGTAACTACCACTCTACCTATGCCTTCGAGGGCGGCTATGACCCCATCGCGCCATACCTGTTCGCAAACGAGGATGTCGACGCATTTTACCTGGAGTTCGATACGCCGCGTGCCGGTGGCTTTGAGCCGCTCAAGTACGTTGCCCCTGGCAAGAAGGTCGTGCTGGGCCTGGTGACCACCAAGGCTGCTGAGCTTGAGGACGAGGATGCCATCGTCGAGCGTATTCACGAGGCCGCAAAGTATGTTCCGCTCGAGAACCTGTATCTGTCGCCCCAGTGCGGCTTTGCCAGCTGCGAGATTGGCAACAAGCTGACCGAGGACGAGCAATGGGCAAAGATCGCGCTGGTCAAGCGCATTGCCGAGCGCGTTTGGAAATAGCGCTAGTGTTTGCAGGTGGCGGCGCGTGCGAGGCATAGTGTATCGCGTACAATGGTTCGGATCGTATCGTTCGGGCAGGTTATCCGATATGCCTGATCGCCCTTCCATTCGAAAGGACATCCATGTCCCAGTCCTCGACGCCCGCCGTCAGCGATGCCATCTACGACGCATCGTCGCTCGGCCGCCCGCGCATGTTCCTGCTCGGTCTGCAGCACCTGTTTGCCATGTTTGGCGCCACCGTGCTGGTGCCCGTGCTCACCGGCCTCTCGGTATCGGCAACGCTTTTGTTTGCCGGCTTGGGCACGCTGCTGTTCCACTTCCTGTCGCGCGGTAAGGTGCCGGCATTTTTGGGCTCATCGTTTGCCTTTATTGCCGGTTATGCCGCAATCGCGCCCAACGGCGAGACCGAGCTTTTGCCCTACGCCTGCCTGGGCGTAGCTTGTGCCGGCCTGCTCTATCCAGTGCTGGCGGTCCTGTTCCGCGCCTTTGGCGCCAAGCGCGTTATGCGCTTCTTCCCGCCGGTGGTGACTGGCCCTATCGTCATTTCCATCGGCTTGATTCTGGCAAGCTCTGCTATCGCCAACTGTCAGACCAATTGGCTTGTTGCCGTTGTCGCCGTGGCAGTGATCGTCATCTGCAACATCTGGGGCCGCGGCATGGTCAAGATCGTGCCGATTTTGCTGGGCGTTGTGGTGAGCTATGCCGTTGCGGCTGCGCTCGGCGAGGTTGATTTCTCGGGCGTTTCCGCCGCTCCGTGGGTCGGTCTGCCCATCGTGTGGGACAACACCGTGTTTGCGCTCTTTGGGCCGCAGTTCGATAGCGGTCTTGCCACGACGGCCATCATCACCATCATGCCGCTGGCCTTCGCGACCATGATCGAGCATATCGGTGATATCTCCGCTATTGGCTCCACCTGCGAGCGCAACTACATTGCCGATCCCGGCCTGCATCGCACGCTGCTCGGCGATGGTCTCGCCACGATTCTGGCTTCGCTCTTTGGCGCTCCGGCCAACACCACGTATGGCGAGAACACCGGCGTGCTCGCCCTGACGCGCGTGTTCGACCCGCGCGTGATTCGCATTGCCGCGTGCTGCGCCATCGTGCTTTCGTTCTGCCCCAAGTTCGCTGCCGTGATCGCCGCCATGCCGGCATGCGTTATCGGCGGCGTGTCGCTCGTGCTTTACGGCATGATCAGCGCCGTGGGTGTTCGCAACCTCATCGAGAACCAGGTCGATTTCCAAAACAACCGCAACGTGCTGGTGACCGCCCTGGTGCTCGTGCTTTCGCTCGGCATCGCGTACAGCACCGCCGGCGCCATCGTGCTGGAGCTGAGCGGCGTGACGATTTCGCTTTCCGGTCTTGCCGTGGGCTCGCTGGTGGGCATCGTGCTCAACGCCATCCTGCCGGGTAACGACTTTGAGTTTGATGTCTCCGAGCTTGAGGAGGCTGCTGAGTAGCAGCTGTGTTCAGCTAAAACAAGATATGGTGCCCATGCGTATATGCGTGTGGGCACCATTTTTAATGTGTCAGTATCCAGTGGATGCCGCGGGCCATGCGTAAGTCGGTTTGGGCAAAGTGATTGCCGGGGTTGAGCTCCAGCGTTGTTGGAATGCCGTGCTCGACGAGCAACGCTTCCATGGCGCGCGTGTCGTCGAGTACGTGCCTCATCATGCGGTTGGGCGTCTTGGTTTCCCTTTTGCCGAGTGACAGGTAGACGGCTTGCGGGCTGCCGGCAAAGGGGGCCGTGCTGGCACGGTCGACAAAGTCGGGAAACCATAGCGACCCCGATGCGCTCGCGGCGCGGTCAAAGGCGTCGGTTTGCCAGAGGGACCAGAGTGCGAAGAGGCCCGCGAGCGAGTAACCGGCAATGCCGCGCCAGGTGGGCGGCTGAGGAAGCGACGACTCGACCTGGGGGATTATCTGATTCAGCAGCTCATCAAGAAAATCGGCAGCTTGGCCGCCGAAAGGCTCGGCATCGCGTACGGTCCCGTCGCATGCCCAGGGGCTCAGCTCGCGATTCCAATCGAGCCCGCCAATGGTGACGAGGGCGAATGGCGGACAGTCGAGCTCTCGGCAACACTTATAAACCTCGCTGCCGTCGCCCACGACCACAGGAAGGTAGATGACAGGCGCGCTTTCCGTATGATTCGAATAAACGGTTATCTGCTTTTGATGCGCTTCCATGACGGGCTTCTCTCAGTGTTGTGATATCGGCAGCCCCAATTGTCGCACGCCAGCGTATGCCGGTTGGGCTAGACCAAAGACAATCTCGTGCATCCCCTGCGGACGCATATGGAAAACGCCACCGCCGGAGGGGAGCTCGGCGGTGGCGTTGTTAAACGGTGCTGGGGCTCGGGGCCTTCGCGGGAGCTGCCATGTGCGCAGAGGCGTCTAAGAACGCTTACGGCTCGCCATGGTGCCTGCGGCGATAGCGGCTGTTCCCGCAAGGACGGTTGCCACGATGGCCGCACCCGAGGTGTCGCCGGTTGCCGCGAGCACGCCGGTAGTCTTGGCTTTCGTGGTTGAAGCCGCAACGGCCTTGGTCGGCTTTGAGCCCTCAGGCTTGGGGTTCTGCTTGGACTCCGCGGGCTTGCTTTCTGCGGGCTTGGTCTCCTCGGGCTTGGGGTCTTCCGGCTTGGCTACCTCGGGAGGTGCGATGGTCGTACTTTTGGCGACTGCTTTGATATAGAGGGAGTCGACCGTGGCGTCGCCCGTGCCGATGGCTTGGCCTGCCTCGTAGATGCCGTCACGGAGCTTGCGATAGTCAATGACCTTGCCGCCTTCGGGCGTCTGGATGGCGGCGTTCTCAATCTTGATGGTGCCGATTGTCTTGCCGTCAGCGCTCATGGCACGGGCAAAGATTGCCGCTGTATCTCCTTCGGCCGTTACCTTGCTGCGGATGATCGAGATGACTGCGGGTGTGACGCCCTCGCTGGTCTGGGCGATGATGCCGATGTTCTCGCCTTGGGGTTCGCGCCTCGTCTCGCCATCTTGGTTTTCGCTGTAGGGGATGGGGCCGTCGCCGTTCTCGACATAGCGGGCTATGGCCTTGACAACGGAGTCGCTGATGTAGATGTGGCCGCCCTTCTCGTTGGGTCGATCGTTTCTGGTGGAGAATGCAGCCGAAACCTCGCCTTCCGCAAACGCGTCCACGGTGGAGCCGTTCTTGACGACGATGTCGTCCTGGTAGGTGAAGAGGGCGTTGGCGCCACCGTATCTGCCTTTACTTGCACGGACTGTCACGTTTGCATGATCGAGGGTGATGCCCTTGTGGGCATAGACGCCATATTCAACACCGTTTACGTTGAGGGAGGCGTTTGTGGCTGCGAGGCTGCCCTTGGCCTCGACGGCAGCGTCTTTCTCGGAGCTTGCCTCGACCGTCCCGCCACCCTTGATGGTGAGGTTCTTGTCGGCTCCAATACCCTTGTCCTTGGTAGCCCTGGCGGTGACGGCTCCGCTGTCGTCAATCGTGATATTGCCGTTTGCCCTGATGCCATCCGATGCACCCGTGGCGTTGACGTTGCCCGAACCTTTGATAGCGAGATCACCTCCGGCATTGATGGCATCAAACCCAGTGCTCGTGGCGTTGACGGATCCGGCTCCGTCGATGTTGATATTACCCGTGGAGAGGATAGCGTCCTCAGTAGATGTCACGCTGAGCGTGCCGCCCTCGTCGCCTTGGATATTGAGCTCGGCATTCTCGTTAGTGCCATGAGAAACGTTGATGCTTTCGATCCATTCGGCAGTGACGATGTTGGTTCCCGAGTAATTCACGTTGAGCTTGCCTGCGGCCTGGATCTCGCCGCCGTTATAGTTGTTGAGCTTCAAGTCGTCGGCGCCGTCCCACGACCAGGTACCGGCCTCGTCGCTCGCCGCGGTGTTGTACTTGTTGCCGCCGACCTTGACCCATTCCGCTGCGAGCGAGACGCTCGGCATGAGCAGCGAGCTCACCGTGAGCGCGCACACGGCGCCCGCGACGATGCGGCGCGTCACGCGGCGCCAGCTGCCGTGCGCGAGTCCTATGCGACGGCGAACGTCGGGTTCGGCAACATGGGTTCCGGCGGTAGTGTCATTGCGTTTGGGGGTCGTGAACAAGGCTGCCATGGTTGCTCCCGTTCTCATAGGGCCTATACGACTAGATTCAGCGTATCTGCTGGATGTTGCCGGCGGTAGTGCCGTTTGGAGGGCAAAATGGCCAAAATGGGGGAGAAATAGGCCGCACGCCGGCGCAGGGACCGGCGCTAAAAGAAAAGCGCGGGGCCGCATGGCGACTCCGCGCTTTATTGTTCAGCTTTTGCAGCCTTGCCCTTACGCTACGAAGAAGTAGACGAGGAAGGCAAGGGCCGCGATCCACCCGTCCCGTGCGAAAAAGTGTTTACGAGCGCTTGCGGCTCACCACGGCGCCTGCGGCGATGGCGGCTGTTCCTGCAAGGGCGGCTGCCACGATGGTTGCGCTCGAGGCGTCGCCGGTTGCCGCGAGCTTGCCGGTGGTCTTGGCTCCCGTGGCAGCAACTGCAACGGTCTTGGTCGTCTTCGTGCCCTCGGACTTGGAACCCTCGGGCTTGGTCTCGCCGGGCTTTTCCTCGGGTTTGATCTCCTCGGGAGGCGCGATGACCGTGCTCTTGGCGACAGCTTCGTTATAGGGGGAGTCGATCACAGCGTCGCCCGTGCCGATGGTTTGACCCGTCTCGTAGGAGATGCTGGGGCCGTACTCTTCCTCGTTGTAATAGTTAATGATCTTGCCGCCTGCGGGCGTCTGGATGGGAGCGCCTTTGATTTCGATGGTGCCGATCGCCTTGCCATCCTCGCTTATGGCAAGAGCGAAGATTGCCGCCGTGTCTCCCTCGGCCGTGAGCTTGCTGCGGACGATCGAGATACTCGCGGGCGTGATGCCCTCGTAGGTCTGGGCAAAGATGCCGATGTTCACGCCCCTATGCTCGGGAATGACCGCGCCGCTTTGGTCGTTGCTGTAGTGATCGGGGCCGTCGCTACCGGACTCGACATAGCGGGCTATAGCCTTGACAACGGAGTCGCTGCTGTAGATGTGTCCGCCAGCGACGTTTGGCTGGTGGTTTCTGGTAGAGATTGCAACCGAGAATTTGCCTTCCGCGAACGCGTCCACGATGGAACCATTCTTGATGACGATGTCGTCCCCGTCAGTGATGAGGGCGATGGCCTGGCCGCCGCTCGCGCTTGTACGGACCGTCACGGTCGCGTGATCGAGCGTAACGCCCTTGTAGGCATAGACACCATATTCAACACCGCTTGCGTCAAGGGAGGCGTTCGTGACCGCGAGACTGCCCTCAGTGTCGACGGCAAGAGTTTCCTTGGAGCTCGCCTCGACCTGGCTGCCGCCCGAGATATCGATGTTGCCGCCAGCCCAAATCGCCACGTCCTTGATAGGGCTTGCCTCTACCGTGCCGCCGCCCTTGATGGTGAGGTTTCTCCCGGCAACGATTCCCTGATCCTCGGTGGCCTTGGCGGTGACGGCTCCGCTGTTGTCAATCGTGATGTTGCCGTCCGCCCTGATGCCATCCGATTTGCCCGTGGCGTTGACGTTGCCCGAGCCCTTGATGGTGAGATCGCCCACGGCGCCGATGGCGTCAGCCTCGGTACTCGTGGCGTTGACGGTGCCAGCTCCGTCGATGTTAATGTCTCTATTGGAGGAGATGGCGTCGTAATTAGATGTCACGTTGAGCGTGCTGGATGCGTCGCCTTGGATGTTGAGCTCGGCGTTCTCGGCATTGCCATCCTCAACCAAGATGCCCCAGCCGCTGTCATTGGTAACGGTGTTGCTCCCTGAGTAGCTTATGTTGAGCTTGCCATCGGCCCTGATCTTGCCGCCGTTATAGTTGTTGAGCTTCATGTCGTCGGCGCCGTCCCAGCTCCAAGTGCCGGCGGCGTCGCCCGCTGCGGTGCCGGCGTTGTACTGGGCGCCGTCGACGTAGACCCACTCCGCCGCGAGCGAGACACTCGGCGTGAGCAACGAGCTCACCGTGAGCGCGCAGGTCAGGCCGCAGACGATGCGGCGCGTCACGCGACGCCAGCTTCCGTGTGCGAGCAGCGTGCGACGGCGCACGTCGGGCTCGACAAAATGGGCTCCAGAGGTTTTGTCATTGCGCTTGGGGGTCGTGAACAAGGCGGCCATGGTTACTCCCATCCTCATAGGGCCTATGCGATTACGCCCAGCATATCTGCAGGATGTAGCCGGCGGTAGTGCCGTTTGGAGGGCAAAATGTCCAAAACTCGGGAAGCAATACATCGCGCGTCCGTGCGTTGCCTGGCTTTAAAAGAAAAGCGCGGAGCCGCTCGATGCGACTCCGCGCTTTGCTGGTTGATATTGCGAACCTTGCGCCTACGCTACAAAGAAGTAGACGAGGAAGGCGAGGGCTGCGATCCACATGAGCGGCTTGATCTTGGAGGCCTCGCCCTTAAAGAGCGCGACGATCACGTAGGCGATAAAGCCCAGGCCAATGCCGGCAGAGATGGAGTAGGTGAAGGGCACGCCGGCGACAATCATGAACGCCGGGAAACCCTGCGACACGTCGGACCAGTCGATCTCGGAGGCCTCGCTCATCATGAGGTAGCCGACGTAGACCAGAGCACCGCAGGTGGCGGCGCTGGAAACGATGGTGACGATGGGGGAGAAGAACGCGGCGAGAATGAACAGCACGCCGGTGGTGACGGAGGTGAGGCCCGTGCGGCCACCGTCGGCGGCGCCGGAAGTGGACTCGACGAAGGTGGTGATGGAGGAGACGCCCATGAAACCGCCCACAGCGGCGGCGGCGGAGTCGACGATCAGGATTTCCTTGATATTCTCGACGTTGCCGTCGTCGGTGAGGAACTCACCCTGCTTGGCCACGGCCATCGCGGTGCCCATGGTGTCGAAGAAGTCACTCATGAGCAGCGAGAACGAGATGACGAGGAGCGCGGGGTCGGTAAGGACCTTGACGATGGCGGGCACGCCGCCGGCGTCGGCGATGGGGCCACCGATGCTCGAGAAGTCGAGCGGGGCGATGATACCGGTCGGAGCCTGGGTCACACCTAGGGGGATACCGGCGATAACGGCGACGATGATGCCGATGAGCAACGAGCCCGGCACGTTGCGGGAAGCCAGGGCAACCGTCACGACGATGGAGATGATGCCGACGATAAAGGTGGGGGAGGCGATGTCGCCCAGGCCGACGAGCGTACCGGCGCCAGCGGTGATGATGCCAGCGTCGCACAGGCCGATCATGGCGATAAACAGGCCAAGACCCACCGAGATGGCGTGACGCAGGACAACCGGGATGGCGTCCATGATGGCCTCGCGCAGGCCACAAAGCACGAGCAGCAAGATGACGACGCCCTCGAGGAAGATGACGCTCATGGCCACGTGCCAGTCACCGCCGCAGACGGTGGTGGTGATTCCGGCGATCATCGCGTTGACGCCTAAGCCCGACGCGCAGGCGAGCGGGCGGTTGGCGAAGATGCCCATGCAGATGGTCATGATGCCGGCGCCCAGGCAGGTGGCGCAGGCGAGCGCTCCCGCATCGATGCCAGCGCCCGAGAGCACCGCGGGGTTGACGGCGATGATGTAGGCCATCGCCAGGAATGTTGTCAGTCCAGCGCGGAGTTCGGTCCCGATTGTGGACTTGCGCTCACTGACGTGAAAAAGTTCGTCCATGCATACCCTTTCCTTGTTCGGCCCCGAGTTTAGGCCGATTGACACGAACTCAACTACTATAGCCCCTTTACGACGCTGTTGTTCCTCGCATGTTGATGTTCGGCGCTTTGTAACGGACGGGCGGTATTTTCCGTATGAAAATGTGTGGGTACCGTATACTTAAGCGGTTACAACGACCCCTATGGAGGAACGTATGATTAAAGAGCTTTGCCACGACGAGGCTATCCTGTCCCAGCGTTGCGAGGTTGCGACCGTCGAGGACGAGTCGGTTGCTCAGGATCTGATCGATACCATCAAGTCGCTCGACGATGCCGGCTGCCTTGCCGCTAACCAGATTGGCGTCACCAAGAAGGTTTGCGTCTACCTGGACGATGCCGGCGAGCCCCACGTGCTCTACAACCCCCGTCTGGTGTTTGGCCTGGGCGCCAGCAAGATGGAGGAGAGCTGCCTGACGCACGAGGAGATCACCAAGTCCACGCGCTATATCAAGTGCAAGGTCGCCTTTGACCAGATCGTCGACGGCAAGATGAAGGAGTGCCGCCGCGACTACGCGGGCTTTGAGGCACAAATGATCCAGCATATGATCGACCACTGTCTCGGCAAGTTGGTCTAAGGGGACCAAAGCACCGCACCTTGCCGCTCAATCGTCGCTTGCGTACCGTTAGTACGCTTCGCTCCTCTTTCGTGGCAATCTGCGGCACTTTGACCCCTTAGACGACCTGCGGGGTTAACTTGGTTGAGTTTATCCAGCTTGAATAGTCCGGGCGTGACATTGTTGTCATGTCCGGGCTTTTGTGTTTAGCGCCTTTTTGTTTGGAGACAATGAAATTAGCAAGAACGTAAAGCTAGGAGGCGCTATGTGCACGAGTATTCGATTTACCGATAATTCTGGCCACATGTATCTAGGCCGCAACCTCGACTGGAGCTTTGACTACGGCCAACAGGTTCGCGTGATGCCGCGCGGGTTTCAGATTCCGTATTCGTTTATCGACGACGCGACAGCGGCACACGCGGTGATCGGTATGTGCATCGATTACAAGAACTACCCTATGTTCTTCGATTGCGGCAACGATGCGGGCCTCGCCGTGGCGGGCCTCAATTTCCCGGGTTATGCCGAGTATGCCGAGGGGCCGGTTGATGGAAAGACCAATATCGCGGCCTATGAGTTTCCCCTGTGGGTGGCAGCGACGTTCTCGACGGTCGATGAGGTCGAGGCCGCGCTGCGCGACACGGTGATTGTTGCCAAATCTGCCGGAGAGGGGCTGGGCGTGTCGCTGCTCCATTGGATTATCGGCGACAGCCAGCGCAGCATCGTGGTCGAGATGATGGCTGACGGCCTGCATGTATACGACGACCCGGTCGACACCCTTGCCAACCAGCCGACCTTCCCGTGGCACATGGAAAACCTCCGCACCTATATCACCGCCACAAGCGATTTTCCGCAGACGGCGAAGTGGCGTGGCGCCGAGCTTAAGCCCTATGGAGCCGGTGCCGGCATGCGCGGTATTCCGGGTGACTGCTATTCGCCGAGCCGTTTTGTAAAGGCGGCGTACCTCAATGCCAATTACCCGCAAAAGGAGAGCGAGACCGAAAACGTCGTCCGCATGTTCCGCTCGCTCGAGGGCGTGGTGATGATCGAGGGGGCGTCCAGGATGGGCGATGGCAAGTTCGAGAAGACTATCTACACCGGATGCTTTAGCGCGCGCACGGGCAATTATTACTACGCGATGTATGGGGATCCGTCGATTCGCTACGTGAGCCTGATGGATGCCGAGGGCGCAAGCCCCGATAGACTCGTGGTTCCCGAGCCGCGTCGTTCGTAGCCGTTAGCTTTACTGCAATGCAAAGCGGCCCTGCGTCTCTCGTGAGGTGCAGGGCCGCTGTCGTTGATTTATGACGTCGCTAGAAGTTGGCGTCGTTGAGTTGTTCGCTCTCGAGGCCGTCGAGCAGTTGCTGTTCGGGCGTATCGGCGACGCTCTCGAGCAGCTCGGTGGGATCGACGTTCATATTCCTACCGGCTTCGTTGCCGTTGACCAAGTCGTCCGAGAAGATGTCGACTTCCATTTCCTCGGCTTCCTCGATTTGAACTTCAAGTGGCACCTGGGTGCGAACGAGTTTGACTGCCGGACGCATGCGGGCAAACAGCGGCACGTACTCGATGATGATGGCCGAGTTCTCGAGACCGTACCAACGTGCCGGGCTTCCGCAGGCGCGGCGGACGGCGTACTTGATGGCCATGACGCGATGGTCGTTGCGGTTGATGTCCGTTTCGGGGGCAAGCATCTTGCGCAGCATGCAAAAACGGAAGTCGCCCACGTTGCCGCGTGTCTCGTAGATGGAGTAGGTGTGATGCTGCGGCGGCAACTCACCCGATGCCATCAGGTCGCCAACGATCTGGCGCAGGTAGGCGTTGATGCGCTGATTGACCTTAAAGCCCAGGTCCAAGCGCACGCGGAACAGGAAGTCTGTGCCAAAGGTCTCAACGGAATACTCGTGCGTATAGGGCTCGTCGGTAACGTGTACGTTGATGAACCAATATGCCTTGGCGCGCTTGGGATGTTTGTCCAGGATGGAATAGAGCACGTCGCGGTCGAGTGTGAGCGGATCGGGGCTGTTGGTGAGGAACACCAGATTGTCGGCGAGTACGGGGTAGGTCTCGTCGTTGCGCAGGCGGTTGAGCTGGTCAATGTACTTGGAGACGGGCAGCAGAATCGTCTGCGTGCGCTCGATGGCGGTACCGCGACGCCACACATACATAAGGCCGAACAGCAGTGCGGCCAGGAAGATCATGACGTAGCCGCCGTCAAAGAACATGGTGAGGCACGAGGCGAAGAAGCATAGCTCAATGGCACCAAAGAGCAGGGCGAAGACGCAGGCACCCAGCTTGTGCTTGAGGATGCCGGCAATGTAGCTCGTCAAAAGCGTCGTGGTCATGAGCATGGTCACGGTAATCGCGAGGCCGTAGGCGCTCTCCATGCGCTCGGAGTTTTGGAACAGCAGCACGATGAAGATGCAGCCGACCCACATGATGTTGTTGACGAGCGGAATATAGAGCTGGCCCTTGGTGTCGCTGGGGTAGTGGATGCGCAGATGCGGCATAAGGTTGAGGCGCGTTGCCTCGGATACCAGCGAGAAAGAGCCGGTGATGAGCGCCTGCGAGGCGATGATGGCCGCTACGGCCGAAAGCACGATGGCAAAGGGGCGCAGGGGCTCGGGGAGCATCATATAGAACGGGTTGACGATATCCATCGCGAGCATCTGGGGGTTGGAGTTATTGGCGAGCAGCCAAGCGCCCTGACCCAGATAGTTGAGGATAAGGGCCGCCTTTACGAACGGCCAGGATGCGTAAATGTTAGCTTTGCCCACGTGACCCATGTCCGAATAGAGCGCCTCGGCGCCGGTCGTCGACAGAAAGACAAAGCCGAGCACCATGATGCCCGAGTGGTTGATGGGCGAGAACAGGAACATGATGCCGCGGATGGGGTTGAGCGCGCGCAAGATGGACAGGTTGCCGAGCATGTTGAACAGGCCGGCGCCTGCCAGGAACAGGAACCACAGTGTCATGAGCGGGCCGAACAGCTTGCCGATCGACGAGGTACCGGCGCGCTGCATGGCAAATAGGCCGCAGATAATGATGATGGTAATAATGATGACGTTGGTTTGCCCGTCACCCAATAGCGCGTGGCCCCACTCGATAGTGCGCAGGCCCTCAATGGCCGTGGTAACCGTGACGGCGGGGGTGAGGATGCCGTCGGCGAGCAGCGCCGCGCCGCCGATCATGGCGGGAAGAATCAGCCAAGGCGCCACTTTGCGCACCAAGCTAAACAGGGCGAAGATGCCGCCCTCGTTATGGTTGTCGGCCTTCATGGCGATTACAACGTACTTGACCGTGGTCACGAGTGTCATGGTCCAGATGACGAGCGAGAGCGCGCCCAAGATCATGTCCTCGCTGACGGTACCGATGCCGCCGTTGTTGGCGACGATTGATTTCATGGTGTACATGGGGCTCGTGCCGATGTCACCGTAGACGACGCCGAGCGTAACGAGCAGCATGCCAGCGGAGAGGGGAATGGCTCCATGCCCGCTTTGACTACGCTGGTCTTGGAGGCTTGCCTCCAGCTTGTTGTGTGCCACGTGGACTCCCTTGGACATCTGGCATCTGCCACGAGCAGTAGACCTTTATGCCATCTTTATACATATAAGAGCAGTTTGGCACATCGGGGTGTTTTAGACAATAATCCCCATCTGGGGATTATTCATATACGCAGGTAGTATTTCAGAGCAGGGGCTTTTAGGCACGTGCCGCTTGGGCGATGCTTGCTTTGGCGTCTGCGCGTTTGCCGGCGAGTTCGCAAAAAATCGCGCCGCCGATGATAAGCGCGGCGCCCATCAGGCGGACCGGTGTTATGGTTTCGCCCAAAAGGACGGCCGAGAACACGACCGCCGAAAGCGGCTCGAGGTAGCCGACGACGGCGACGGTCTGGACGGGCAGTTTGGCGACGGCGCTAAAGTAGAGCAGGCAGCCGATGCCGGTGTTGACGACGCCGAGCATGACGACGGCGCGCCAATCAATACTGGCGGCGACGCCGGCGGACAGGAATGAGGGGGCGCCCTGCGTGAGGAGCGTAAGGACCAGCGCGGTCAAAAAGGCGGCGCTCACCTGGAGCGTGGAGTTCTCGAGACCTTCGATATGTGGCGCTCCCTTGCTGGCAATGACCATCAACGCGTAGCAGAAGGCCGAGGCGATGCCGCACACGATGCCTGCGATGGGCATATTGCCGCCGAGACCTTGGGCTGCGATGAGGAAGGCGCCGCAGGCGACGGCTATGAAGCCGGTAATTTTACCGCCGGTCAGCTTCTCGCCAAAAATGAGCGGGGAGAGGGCCATAACGATGATGGGACCGCAGTAATACAGCAGCGAGGATACGCCGACGCCGATCGTCTGGTAGGCGCGGAACAGAGAAATCCAGCTGGCGCCCAGCGCGGCTCCCGAGAGGAGAAGGGCTGCGGCTTCGCGGGGGCGAGATGGCACCTGCAGTTTATGGCGTTGAGTGATGGCGAGGATGGTGACAAGCGAGAGTGCGCCCAAAAACGTGCGCAGGAGCACGATACCAGAGCTCGGCAGCGCGATGGCAGCGGCGATGATGCCGTTTGAGCCAAACAATAGCAATGCTGCTAAGTACGTAAACAGTCCGTTGTTCATGCGCTGACATCCCCTCTATATCCGAACATGTTCACTATGGGTGAACTGGCTTTAGAAGAAAAGCGAATATAATGCATGGCAAACATGACAAAAACTCATGCAAGGGTGGGGACGTGCCGTGGAGACCAATATCCAAAAGATGCAAGTGCTGCTTGAGACGGTGCGTGCCGGCAGCTTTACGCGTGCTGCAGAGCGGCTGAGCTATTCGCAGTCGGGCGTGAGCCGTATGGTGGGCGACCTTGAGGCAGACTGGGGTTTTAAGGTGCTTGATCGCAGCCGCGAGGGCGTGGTGCTTTCTGCCGACGGGCGGCAGGTCATGCCGGCAGTCGAGGCGTTATGCGAAGAGTTTGGCCGCCTGCAGCGACGCGTGGACGAGATGCGAGGGCTCATGCGTGGCAAGATCTGTATCGGTACGTTTTCGAGTGTGGCGACCCATGTACTGCCGCCGGTGATTGCGCGGTTTCGCGCCGATCATCCGGACGTCGATTATGAGTTGCTGATGGGCGATTACTCCGAGATTGAGCAATGGGTGGCAGAAGGCCGCTGCGACTTGGGCTTTATTCCGCGCGAGCCACGCGGCGCCGGCATGGCGTCGCGGCCGTTGGTACAAGACGAGCTGATGGCCGTGGTGCCAGCGGGCTCCTCGCTTGCCACCGCGGAGGTCGTTTCCCTTGCCGATTTGGCCAACGAGCAGTTTATTCTGCTGGAACGCGGTAGCGACGACGAGATTACGCCGCTGTTTCGCCGCGCGGGCCTGGCGGTGCGCTCCAAGCTGTCGACCTGGGATGACTATGCGATTATGGCCATGGTCGAGGACGGCCTGGGCGTGAGCATTCTTCCCGCGCTCATCTTGCGCCGCTGCCAGTTCGATGTTGCCGTGCGCCCGCTCGAGGGACGTCCCCATCGGCAGATCAACGCCATATACCGCACCGCTGACGTTTCGCTTGCGGCGGCTCGCTTCCTTGAATATCTCTAAACGTGTACACGTCATTGTTCGCTTTGGGCAAATCTCGGAGTCTGGTACATTTTCTTATGAAATTGAACTTCCGGATAATGCGCCGCGCTATACTGCTGCCTAAATTGAACTCAGGTTCAATTCGTGTTCTATAAATTGAACTTTGCCAGCAAGGAGGTTCTAGTGGCCCAAGAGACGTTTAGCGATCGCCTGCGACAGACTATGTCCGATCGCGACGTTCGCCAGTCGGACGTAATCCGCGCATCGGAGATGCTCGGCAAAAAACTCGGCAAGAGTCAGATGAGCCAATATGTGAGCGGCAAGACGATTCCGCGGCGCGATGTGGCAGAGCTGCTCGCCCGCATTTTGGAGGTCGATGTTACCTGGCTGCTCGCCGGTGACGCCGACCAAGGTGAGACCCCTCCGTCCCATAACGTTGCCAAATCCGAACCTAGTCCCACGGCTCAAATTCCAAGGAGCACCACCATGCGTACTTTTTCTAAATCCACCAAACTCGAGAATGTCCTGTATGACGTGCGCGGTCCCGTCGTCGACGAGGCAGCCCGTATGGAGGACGAAGGCGAGCGCATCCTCAAGCTCAACATCGGCAACCCCGCGCCCTTTGGTTTCCGCACGCCCGATGAGGTCATTAAGGATATGCGCCAGCAGCTGCCCGACTGCGAAGGCTATTCCAACTCGCGCGGCCTGTTCTCTGCGCGCAAGGCGATCATGCAGTATTCGCAGATCAAAGGCCTGCCCAATGTTCAGATGGAGCATATCTACACGGGCAACGGCGTGTCCGAGCTCATTCAGCTTTCGATGAACGCGCTGCTCGACAACGGCGACGAGATCCTGATCCCCAGCCCCGACTATCCGCTCTGGACGGCGTGCGCAACCCTTGCCGGCGGTCATCCCGTGCACTATCTGTGCGATGAACAGGCGGATTGGTATCCCGACCTGGAGGATATGGAGTCCAAGATCACGAGCGCGACCAAGGCCCTCGTCATCATCAACCCCAACAACCCCACGGGCTCTGTCTATCCGCGCGAGGTGCTCGAGGGCATTGTCGAGATCGCGCGCAGGCACCAGCTCATGATTTTTGCCGACGAGATCTACGACCGCCTGTGCATGGACGGCTACGAGCACGTCTCCATTGCTTCGCTCGCCCCCGACCTGCCCTGCATTACGTTTAGCGGCCTGTCCAAGTCGCATATGATTGCGGGCTATCGCATTGGCTGGATGGTGCTTTCGGGCAACCAGCGCTGCATGAGCGACTTCATCATGGGCGTCAATATGCTCTCTAACATGCGCCTGTGCTCCAACGTGCCGGCTCAGTCGATTGTCCAGACGGCGCTCGGCGGCCATCAGTCGGTTAACGACTACATCCGTCCTGGCGGCCGTGTCTACGAGCAGCGTAACTTTGTGTATGAGGCACTCAGCAAGATCGATGGCATCTCGGTGGTCAAGCCGCGCGCGGCGTTCTACATCTTCCCCAAGATGGATGTTAAGAAGTTCAACATCACCGATGACGAGCAGTTTGCCCTCGACCTGCTGCACGAGAAGAAGATCCTGATCACGCGCGGCGGCGGCTTTAACTGGGCCGAGCCTGACCACTTCCGCATCGTGTATCTGCCGCGCATGGAAGTGCTCAAAGAGTCGCTCGAAGATCTCGCCGACTTCTTCGACCATTACCGTCAGAACTAGTGGGATAGAAGCTCCGCACTATGAAAAGCTCCCTGCAGTTGTTTTGCTGCGGGGAGCTTTCTTGAATCGGCGGAACTAGATCACGATTCCGTTGCAGTGGTCGATTTCGTGCTGGATGATCTCGGCGGTGTAGCCCGAGAAGTTCTTGATGCGGTGGACGAAGTTCTCGTCCAAATACTCAACCTTAATGCGGCGATAGCGGGTGCAGGGACGCTCTCCGACGAGCGAGAGGCATCCTTCGCTCGTTTGATAGGCATTGACCTGCTCAAGAATTTGCGGGTTGTACATCAGGAGCGCCCTGTTGCCGTCCTTTACGCAGATGATGCGTTTGCGCACGCCGATCATGTTGGCGGCGAGGCCCACGCACTCGTGCTCATGCTCGTGGAGCGTATCCAGGAGGTCTTGCCCAATCACGGCGTCGTCGGGTCCCGCGTCTTCGGAAGGCAGGCGTAAAAAGAACTCGGATTTCATGATGGGCTTAATCATGGCGGGCTCCTCATGTCTCATGCTTTCGTGGACTTTTAATAATAGCGCGGAAGGAAAGCTGCGCGTCCGCGTTACAATCTTTCGACGTTGGACCATGTTGTCAGATTCGTCGTGTACGGCGTCTGGCGTAAGTCTAGGGCTCATTTTCGCCCTGGACCGTTCCTCTGGGGCGATGCG
The DNA here is from genome assembly GCA_905210085.1 of uncultured Collinsella sp. Classification (GTDB taxonomy): domain Bacteria; phylum Actinomycetota; class Coriobacteriia; order Coriobacteriales; family Coriobacteriaceae; genus Collinsella. Next base: position 17,558 of record CAJLVJ010000039.1, read on the forward strand.
ATTGTCGTTCTAAGAGGAAGGAATTTCATGGGGACCAAATCCCAAAAGCAAACTCAATCACCGTCGACAGCCTCGGCGATTCTCGTCGTAATGTATGTTGCAGCTTTTGTTGCCGCGTTTAACGAGAACATCATTAACGTGGCGTTGCACGACATTATGGCGGCCTTTTCGGTGAGTGCCACCACGGCGCAGTGGCTCGTTTCGGGCTACATGATCGTGACGTCGATCTTTACGGCCATCATGGCCTTTCTGTCCGGCCGTTTCTCGACGCGCAAGCTGCTGTTTTTCGCATGCGGATGCATGGTCGCCGGCGAAGTCCTGTGCCTGCTCGCTCCGTCGTTTAGCGTTTTGCTGCCAAGCCGTATTTTGCAGGCTGCGGGATCGGGCATCTTGTTCCCGCTCATGATGAACGTGGTGCTGTCTTGCGCCCCGCGCGAGAAGCTCGGTCTGTATCTGAGCCTGGGCGGTGCCTGCATTACGCTGGGGCCGGCGTTTGGACCCGTGATCAGCGGTCTAATGTGCACGTTGTTTGGCTGGAGGGCGGTGTTCGTAGTGCCGCTGGTGGGCGGCATTGTGGTCGCTGCGGCGGGCGTAAAGCTTGTTCAGAATGTCGGAGAGCGTTCGAACGCCACGCTTGATATTCTGTCGGTTGTTTTGCTCGCCGCCGGTATTACGGCATTTGTGTATTCCGTAGGCGAGTTCTCGACCAATCTGATTGCCGGCATCGCGACGCTCTTCGCCGCCATTGTGCTGCTCGGCCTGTTTGCGGCCCGCCAGCTCAAGCTCGAGCATCCGGTGCTTAACGTGCGTCCCATGGCGAGCGTTCGTTTTTGGCCTGCGTGTCTGCTTGTGGTGGTGTCGATGATGACGACGTTCTCGATGAGCGTTTTGTTGCCGCTCTATTTTGAGGGCGCATACGGCATGACCGCCCTTGTTGCGGGCTTGCTCATTTTGCCGGCGATTGCCTGCAATGCCGTGACCTCGATTGTGGGCGGACGCGTGATGGACGCCCGTGGCGCATGGCCGCTGCTGCCGGTCGGCTTTGCCTTGATCGCCGTGGGGCAGACTGCCATCTCGGTGACGGCGGCAAGCATGGACATCGGCGTCGTCGTGGCGCTGACCGTTGTGGTGTATGCCGGAGTCGGTTTGGTGCTGAGCCCCTCGCAAACGGCCGGCTTGGAGACGCTGCCTGCCGCTGAGCATCCTCACGGAACAGCATTGCTCAACACGTGGAACATGATTGCCGCATCGTTTGGCCCGTCGCTGTTTATCGGTCTGCTTTCGAGTTCTGCGGCGACTGCCGGCGCCGCTGGCGTTGCGACCGACGTTGCCCAGGCGATTGGATTTGCGACAGCCGTGCGTGTGGCGGCTGTAATTGCCTTGGTCGGATTTGTGGTATCGGTTGTGTACGCTCGCCGCGAGTCGCACATGTCGCATTAATGTGTGCACATAGATTCTGCAGCTAGATTAGCGGGCGACACCATAAACTAATGGACGTTTTGCCGAGAGGCATGAATGTTTTAAGCGCAAAGAGTGCGCGACGGGCCCCGCGAATGGGGCGATGATGCCCGAGAGGGCCAAGAAGGAGTCTCATGTCTGAGAACGAAGAGATCATGAACGAGACCGAGAACGAGACCATGGCTGCTGAGGTTGAGGCAGTCGAGACCGTGGAGACCGAAGCTGCCGAGGTTGAGGCTGCTGACGAGGTTTCCGCCGAGGAGGAGGCCGAGGTTGTCGAGGCCGCCGTTGATTACGATGACGAAGAGCTGATGGACAAGATGCAGAAGGCCGCCCGCCTGCTGCGTAGCCGTCGCTTTGCTATTTCCAAGGAGGAGGAGGCCAAGGCCGAGCGCATGGCGAACATCGAGCGCGCCATCAAGCTTCTTGACCTCAAGCCCAAGATGGAGCAGAAGGAAATGTCCGACCTGTTGGGCATGCGCCTCCGTGAGCTCGACGGCCTGATGGCCGAGGCCGAGGCTGCCGATCTGGTCGGCCGCATCGACGACGCCGAGGGCGATATGCGCAAGATCGTCGTCTTCGCTGCCGAGGATGCCGCTGAGGGCCTGGTCGAGCTTGCCAACAAGAAGGAGAAACTCCTGCCCGAGCTTTCTTACGAGGAGGCCACCGAGCTGATGGCTGCCCTTGATAAGGTTATCGCTCCGCTCGTCGCCATGGGTCTGGACGAGGACCGTGGTCCTCGCGGCGGCCGTGACGACCGTGGTGGCCGTGGCGGCGACCGTGGCGGTCGCGGTGGCTTTGGCGATCGTGGCGGCCGTGGCGGCGACCGCGGCGGTCGCGGTGGCGATCGCGGTGGCCGCGGCGGCTTTGGTGACCGTGGCGGCGACCGTGGCGGTCGCGGCGGCTTCGGCGGCAACCGTGGTGGCTATGGTGACCGCGGCGGCAG
>CAJLVJ010000040.1 GCA_905210085.1 uncultured Collinsella sp.
CGCAGGAAGCTTGGATACGCCTAGGCGCGGTCCAAGAAATCGTCCGCACCCCCTTCATCAGGCAAAACAATCCCTATTTCACCGCAACTTATGAAGGGATGGCTAGGCGAGGGGCGTGGACTCCCATTCGCCGGTGAGGTGGGGGATGTCGAAGGTTCGATAACCGCAGTCGTAGGCGTGGGCCTGGGCCTCGCGGATATTCCAGCAGATATCGCAGGCGCGGTGCGCGTCCGAGCCAAAGGTGATGGGTACCTCGGCGTGGGCGAAGCAACGCAACAGCCCGGTCGCGGGATAGTAGTCGTCGAGTCCCTTACGCGGTGCGGCCGTCGAGACCTCAACGTGGCGGCCCGTATCGTGCGCGCACTCGGCCATCTGCTGCCAAAACGGTGCGGGGTCAAAGTCGGGCGCAAAGCCTTCCTTCGAAAAGCGCATGACCAGGTCGGGGTGAGCCATTACATCATAGTTGAGCGGGCTCTCGCAGGCGCGGCACCAGTCGTCGACGTAGCGCTCCCACACGCCGCGTACCCCCAGGTTTTCCCAAACGTGCAGGTTGGTGTCGTCGTCGATCCAACCGCAAAGGGAATCGGGTGTATCGGGACGAGCGACGTTTTCCGTTCCCGCCGTACCCGCGGCGCCGGCCATGATATCGCCTGGGTTGCCAATCCAATGCACGCTGCCCAGGCGCACGACGGCGCCCTGGGACCAGCGCTCAACCAAAGGCTCGCAGCCCTCGTACCAATCGCATTCAAAGCCATAGATAAGCTCGAGCTCCGACGCGATCTGCGCGGCAAGCTTGCGGGCATCCTCAAAAGCCAGACGATGTGCCGGCAGGTCGCCCTCGACAACCTGCACCTCGCAGTTGGCATCCATGCTGGCGGGTAAGGTGAGGTGGTCGGTCGAGACCATGATCCGGCAGCCAGCGGCCACGGCAGCGCGGACGTTTTCCTCAAACGAGGCATGTCCGTCCGAAAACGAGGTGTGGGTGTGGCAATCGACCAGCGGGCAAGCAGACATGGCAGCTCCTTTGCGTCAAGCGAATCCGCTTCATTGTAATGGCGTGGCCCTCGATGCGACGAGCGCGCTGGGGGCTGAAATCGACTGGAAAGGTGGGTTGAATGCGAGGGTCGCCACGCAGCATCGGCCCCGCGTCAAAACATGCACATCAGCCTCCAAAAGCTGCAAAAAATGACATGTTTTGAGGCTGATGTACATGTTTGGATAGGAGCGAGGGCGGCGACGGACGAAAGTCACGCCTGTGCCACGTCCGATGTGCTAGCGTTTGGATGAACAAAACGAGCCCGCGCGGAAAGGATCCGGACCGTATGCAATGCGATAGCACATCCCCGCTGTCCCGCGAGACCGATGCGCCCGAGACCATCGTCAAGCTGGAGTGCGACATCGACGACGCGTCGCCCGAGGTGCTCGCCTACGCCGCCGACCGCCTGCGCGAGGCCGGTGCGCGCGAGGTGCACTGGCTGCCCCTCTATTGCAAAAAAGGCCGCCCCAGCTGGCAGCTGCAAGTGATTTGCTCGCATGAGGATATCGAACGCCTGCAGACGATTATCTTTTTGGAAACCACGACCAACGGCATCCGTCGCCAGGTTATGGAGCGCGTTTGCCTGCCACGCCGCTTTGAGCAGGTGACGACGCCGTGGGGCGAGGTATCCGTTAAAGTGGCAACCCTGCCCGACGGCAGCGAGCGTGCAGCGCCCGAGTACGAGGACTGCGCCCGTCTCGCCCGCGAGCACAATGTGCCGCTCCAGCGCGTGATGCAGGCGGCACAAGCCGCGGCACTGCGATTTGAGTAACGCGGCCGGTGGCGACATCCTGCGCCCAGCCATATCAACCCCATTCGAAAGGATCTCCCCATGAAATACCTCATCGCCTCCGACATCCATGGCTCGGCATATTGGACCGAGCGCCTGGTCGCCGCCATCGAGTCCGAGCAGCCCGACCGCATCGTCCTGCTGGGCGACCTGCTCTACCACGGTCCGCGCAACGACCTGCCGCGCGATTACGCCCCCAAGCGCGTAATCCCGCTGCTCAACGCCCTGGCTGACCGCATCATCGCGGTGCGCGGCAACTGCGACGCCGAGGTCGACCAGATGGTGCTCGACTTTCCCGTCATGGCCGACTACGCCACGCTGTTCGACGAGACCGGTCGCGAGCTGTTCCTGACGCACGGCCACGTCTTTGGCGCCGGCATGCACAACAGCATCGACCACGCGCCCGCGCTGCCCGAGGGGTCCGCGCTCGTCTACGGCCACACGCACATCAAGGTTAACGAGGCAAGCGAGGCGCACCCGGGCCTGTGGCTCTTCAACCCCGGCAGCGTGAGCATTCCCAAGGACGGTACGCACAGCTACGGCATCTACGAGGGCGGCGCGTTCCGTCACGTGATCCTGGAGGAGGAATAACCATGGCGCAGCACATGGCTCAGCAAAATGCCGAGGGTTCGCGCGACCTGTCCACGCTGGTCGACGCGTCGGCCGAGCTGCAGCATCTGGTGCAGACCATCTGGCGTCTGCGTCAGCCCGATGGCTGCCCGTGGGATCGCGAGCAGACGCATCAGAGCATCGGCAAGAACATGATCGAGGAAGCCTACGAGGCACTCGATTGCATCGAGGCGGACGACGCGGCGCATCTGCGCGAGGAGCTCGGCGACGTGCTCATGCAGGTCGTACTGCATGCGCAGATTGCGGCGGATGCCGGTGAGTTTACGCTGGCCGATGTGGCACGCGATATCGACGCCAAGCTCATCCGCCGCCACCCGCATGTGTTTGGCGATGCGGATGCCGATAACTCCGACGAGGTGCTCAAGATTTGGGACGAGGTCAAGCTTGCCGAGAAGGCCGCCAAGGACAAGGCCGTGGCAGCGGGCGAGGCTGCGCCCGAGGGCCTGCTCGACGGCGTGCCCACGCACCTGCCGGCGCTGATGCAGGCTCAGAAGGTGTCGCGCAAGGCAGCTGCCGTGGGCTTTGAGTGGGAGACGGTCCAGGACGTGTGGGACGAGGTTGCCGAGGAGCGTGCCGAGTTTGAGGCCGAGGCTCCCGGCTCGCCCGAGCGCGAGATGGAGTTTGGCGACCTGCTCTTTGCCCTGGTCAACGTTGCGCGCAAGGAGGGAATCGACGCCGAGAGCGCTCTGCGCGCGAGCACGGCAAAGTTTCGCCGCCGCTGGGCCGCGATGGAGCAGATGGCGGCCGACGCCCACGTGGATCTGGCTGAGCTTTCGACCCACGGCCTCAATGACCTCTGGGATGCCGCAAAGGCAGAGGAGTAAGACTGCGGGAACGACGGGCTGACACGCCTCATCGTTCCCGCTAAATTTTTCGAAATACAATTGTATCCCTCGGCTAACTTAGGGCATAATGCAAAAAGTGCGACATGGCTAACTTACGGAGGCGCACCGACGGTGCACGGTCAGCCGGTCGCTTGCAACCACTACGTTTCCAAGTGAGAGGGAGACAACATGAGCGATATTTTGGACGTCTACGGTCGTGAAGTGCTCGACAGCCGCGGCAATCCCACCGTCGAGGTCGAGGTCGTGCTCGAGGACGGCAGCTTTGGCCGCGCAATGGTGCCTTCGGGCGCTTCGACCGGCGCCTTTGAGGCATGCGAGTTGCGCGACGGCGACAAGGGTCGCTACCTGGGCAAGGGCGTCTCGCAGGCCGTCGAGCACGTCAACAACGAGTGCGCCGATGCCGTCGTGGGCCTCGATGCCTTCGACCAGCGCGCTGTCGATGCCGCGTTGGTCGCCGCGGACGGTACCCCCAACAAGACCAAGCTCGGTGCCAACGCCATCCTGGGCGTGTCACTGGCCGTCGCCCGCGCCGCGGCAGAGTCGGCGGGCCTGTCGCTGTACCAGTACCTGGGCGGCGTCAACGCCCACCTGCTGCCCACGCCCATGATGAACATCCTCAACGGCGGCGTGCATGCCGACAATAACGTTGACTTCCAGGAGTTTATGATCATGCCGGTGGGCGCCCCGAGCTTTGCCGAGGGCCTGCGTTGGTGCGCCGAGGTCTACCACACCCTCAAGGGCGTGCTGCACGAGGCGGGCCTTGGCGGCGGCGTGGGCGACGAGGGCGGCTTCGCGCCCAACCTCAAGACCAATGCCGAGCCGTTCGAGTACATTACCAAGGCCGTCGAGAAGGCCGGCTTTAAGCCCGGCGTCGACTTCATGTACGCCATGGATCCGGCCTCGACCGAGTTCTACAACGCCGAGACCGGTATGTATGAGCTCAAGGGCGAGGGCGTGGAGTACACGAGCGCCCAGATGGTCGATTACTGGGAGAAGCTCGTCGACACCTACCCCATCATCTCCATCGAGGACGGCATGGCGGAGGAGGACTGGGACGGCTGGGTTGAGCTCACCCAGCGCATTGGCAATAAGGTGCAGCTGGTGGGCGACGACCTGTTCGTCACCAACACCGAGCGCCTCAAGAAGGGCATCGAGCTGGGCGCCGCCAACGCGATTCTGGTCAAGGTCAACCAGATCGGCACGCTCACCGAGTCGCTCGAGGCCATCGAGACCGCCAAGGAGGCCGGCTACGCTTGCATCGTGAGCCACCGTTCCGGCGAGACCGAGGACTCTACGATCGCTGACCTGGTCGTGGGTGTTAACGCCGGTCAGATCAAGTCGGGCGCCCCGTGCCGCAGCGACCGTATTGCCAAGTACAACCAGCTCATCCGCATCGAGGACGAGCTCGAGGGCAGCGCGCGCTACGCCGGCAAGTCTGCGTTCTACAACATTCGCTAAACAAGTGGTGCTCGCGGGGGCGGGGTTGACTCGGCTCCGCTCCACTTCTGATGGCCGCCATTGGGCGCTGGGCCATATGGCTCAGCGCCTTTTTTATGTCGAGCAAAGGCTGGCGAAGGCGGTGCGGGCGCTCGTGCTATAACTAAAGGACTTAGCGCAAACAAACCTCAACCGCACAAGGCGCACATGGATCAGATTTACGACAACAGGTACTATTCCGCCGGTTCGCGTGAGCCGTCGTCTCGTCGTGCGCGTACCGCGCAGTTTGGCGGGTCTAGTTATGCTGGTGCTGATTGCTCCGGGTATAGCTCGCCGGCGACTTCGCATCCCAATGCTCAGCCAAATGGTTCCTCGGATAGTCCGGTGCGCCCATCGCGTTCCAAGCATGCGTCGCGCCCTTCGACCCAGGCGTCCGACAAGCCGCGCCGTCCCTCAAGTCGTCTTTCCGGCTCGGACTTTATGCACTACGCCAATGACAACGCAATGGTCAAGGCGATTTACGACTTTACCCATGGGCCCCAGCGTGGGCTGTTTATCGGTATTGTCGTCGCCTTGGTGCTCGTGAGCCTATACTTTCCCGTGCGCGACCTCTACGTTGCCAAACGCTCGAGCGATATCTTGGCCAAGCAGGTCGAGATTCGCCAGCAGTACAACGACGAGCTGCAAAAAAGCGTCGACAAGCTGCTCTCGGAGGAGGGCATTAAGGATGCGGCGTCCGAGGATCTGGGCCTGGTGATGCCCGGCGAGAAGAGGATTGAAGTGCGGGGCCTGGACGACGATTCGGATTCGTCTTCGAGCAAGAAGTCGTCGAACGCCAAGAAGGCCAGCGAAGTTGCCAAGGAAATCGAAGAAGTCGGTAAGGACGCCCCGTGGTACATCCAGGCGCTCGACATGCTGTTTGGGTTTAACGGTGTCGAGGGCCAGACGGTCGTGTCCAACGGCAAATAGCGCCCGGAGGGGAGCCGGCAATGGCAGATTGCAAACGATATAAGGTGGCGGCGATTGATCTGGGAACGGTGTCGTCGCGACTGGTGTTGGCCCAGGTCGAGGGCGGGGCGATCGTGGAATCGTCCAAGCATACCGAGATTACCGACCTGGGCGAGGGCGTGGACGCGACAGGTCGCTTTTGCGAGGCGGCCGTTGAGCGTGTGCTCGCTGCGTGCCGGATGTTTGTGGACGAGGCACGTACCTTTGGGGCTGCGTGCGTCTGCACCACGTGCACGAGCGCCGCGCGCGATGCGTCCAATGCCGCCCTGCTGCTGGACGGCCTGCGCGAGCTGGGGCTCGAACCGCAGGTGATTCCGGGCGAGGTTGAGGCGCGTCTGACGTTTTTTGGCGTGGCGCACGACTTTGCCGGCGAGCGCATTATTGTCGCGGATTCGGGCGGCGGGTCCACGGAACTCGCGACGGGTGTGTACGCACCGGAGCGTGGGGTCTTTGCGCTGGAGGGCACGCGTTCGCTGGACATCGGTTGTCGCCGCGTGACGGAGCGGTTCTTCTCGGTGCTGCCGCCTGCGGACGGCGAGCTTGCTGCCGCTGCCAACTGGGCGGGCGAGCAGTTCACCGCTTATTTTGAGGGCCTGCCGAGCAATTTTGAGCGTGCAGAGCGCCTGGTCGCGGTGGGTGGCACCGTCACCACGCTCGTGGCGCTGGTTCACGAGCTGGAGCCGTATGATTCGAGCTTCGTGCACCTGCGCGAGCTTTCACTGGAGCAGGTCTCGGCCGCTATCGAGCGCATGTCCACGCTGGACGTGGAGGGCATCGCCGCGCTGCCGGGCGTGCAGTCCAAGCGCGCGGGCGTTATCTTGGCCGGTGCTGTGGTAATTCGCGAGCTCATGCGCGCTGGCAACTACGACACGCTCACCGTAAGCGAGAACAGCCTACTCGCCGGCATGGCCGCCACCATCAACGAGACCCTCGACGGCGAGCTACCCACCATTGGCTGGACCCCCAACCTCAGCGCCCTCTAAATAAGTTGCGGTGAAATACGGACTAAAATCGCCCTTTCGGGCACCAAACAGTCCCTATTCCACCGCAACTCAACAGCCGGCACCTGGGGACGTTCCTTTTCTGCCGGCACCTGGGGACAGTCCTTGCGGGGCGTCCCCATGGCGCCTATGCCAGCTTGTCGATTTGCCCAATCTCCCAAAGCGGAATATTGATGAGCATGCCCTCGTCTCTATATGCCGCCAGGGAGCTCCTCACGCAACGCTCGAGTTTGAATTTTTCGCAGGCTATTTTCAGACTCTTCGCTTTAAGGTTCTCTGCCGCCTTGACCTCAAGCGGAAGCACGGTTCCCGCATGGTCGATGGCAAAGTCGGTTTCGGCATTGCCGGAGGTAGAGGACCAATACGCGGGAGTTTTGTCCTGGAGCAAAAGCTCCTGCGCGACGTATTGTTCGGTCAGCGAACCTTTGAACTCGGTAAAAACAGCGGATCCGTTAAGAACGATGGCCGGAGAGAGACCGGAGAGCGCTCCGAGGATGCCGGTGTCGATGCAGAACAGTTTGAAGCCCGAGAGGTCTTCGTAGCTCGAGAGCGGCGCCTTTAGAGCGGAAACACGTGGCACCTTATGAACGATTCCGTAGTCCGTGAGCCACTGGAGGCTTTCCTCGAAATCGCGTGCGCGCGCTCCGGGACGAAGGGCGCCATAGACAAACTTCTTGTTCTCCTTTGTAAGCTGGCCGGGAAGGGATTTCCAAACCAACCTCATGCGCTCGACGATGCGGGCGGGTGCATGTTTGCCAAAATCGGATTCGTAAGCCTCGATGATTTGCTGCTGAAGCCTTCGGGCTTCGATGAAATCGCGTGTCTCGGCGAAAGCGGAGACAACTTCGGGCATACCGCCGACAACAAGGTATTCCTTGAGCAAGTGCTCGAGCTTTTCGGTAACGTTTGCCAGAAGGTTCATGTCTGCGGCAAGGACGGCGTCGGCGAGCGGGCCGCCGTCGACGGCACGAACGAATTCGGCAAACCCCATGGGACGCATGGTGAGCTGGTCGATTTTACCGACGGGAAATGACTCGTTTTCGCGTCGGAGCGCGAGGCCCATATAGGAACCGGCTGCCACGATGTGGTATTCGGGTGCAAGTTCGTTGAAGTACTTGAGTGAGGTGATCCCGCGTGGTGCCTCTTGGATCTCGTCGAAGATGATGAGCGTGTCTTCCGGCGTTACGGTTTGGCCACGTAGGAGTTCTATCTGGGAGATGATGCGCTTGGGGTCGAGGTTCCCATCGAACAGCGAGCGTGTGCTCGGCTCGAGCATAAAGTCAAAACGAATGACGTTTCGATACTGCTGGCTTGCGAATTCGTTAAGAAGCCAAGTCTTTCCTGTCTGGCGGGCTCCCTTAAGCAAGAGAGGTTTGCGATTCGCCCTTGATTTCCAAGCGATAAGTTCACTCATAAGCTGTCGCTGCATATTGCCTCCCAACCCTCTCGGCTAGTATAAGGCCATTTGGGCGTTTCCATCGAAAAATGTGCGAGACAACCACGTTGTTCCATCGGAAAATGTGGGAGACAACCACGTTTTTCCATCGGAAAATGTGGGAACACCAACCTAAGTTGCGGTGGAATAGTTCCTAAATGGGCTGGTAAACTGCAAAAACAGGAACTATTCCACCGCAACTTAGAGCCCCACCGGCGTGTAAAAGAAACGAGCCCGCATCCCTGGGGGACGCGGGCTCGTAAACAATACGTGGTAGGGGCGGTGGGACTCGAACCCACAATCCTTGCGGCGAGAGATTTTAAGTCTCCTGCGTATGCCAATTCCGCCACGCCCCCGTGAGACTAGAAGTCTAGCACAAGCCGTCCGTTACGCGTTGACGGCCATCGAGTGTTGGCCCGACTTCTCCAGGAACTCCTGGAACTTGGCTTCGTCGCCCTTGTTCTGGTACTGCAGGGCCAGCAGGTACTCCAAGCGGCAGCGCTTGACCTTGTCGTCACCGGCATCCTTGAGCATGCGCTCCAGCTCGGGAATGTCGTTGTGGCGCTTGAGGATCATCGTGTCGTACATCAGCTGACACTCGTGCGCGACTGCCTCGGCCTGACCGCCCTCAAAGCCCTTGATCTCGTGCAGCAGCTCTTTGGACTTTTTACGGTCCTCCTGGCCAACGTAGTAGTTAAAGGCCTTGATCACCAGGTCGACGCGCTGCATCTTGGGGAGGTTGAGCCCCAGCAGCAGGTCGAACATCTCGCTGGCACGCTCGTGGTCCTCGCGCAGCAGATAGGAGCTCAGACGCAGGTAGTCGCGGTTGTAGCGCGGGTACAGCATGCTGGTGAGTTTGCCGTCGAGCAAACGATCGAACTCGTCCCACTGCTTGGCGGCCATAAGCTGCTGCAGGCGCTTGAACGTTGTGCGTTTTTTGACGCTAAAGAACACCGACACGGCGATGCAGATGATAACGACGGCGGTCCAGAGTGTGCGGGAATCGGGCATATTGGGGTCCTTAGTCGCTCATAAAGCGAGCGGTATGACAACACGTACTAGATGTATTATACGCAGCGCGCAAGCAAACTGGCATAAAAGCTCATCGAGGCCGAGTGCCATCGCTCGCTGCGGTACACTTACCTAAAGTAAACCATGAAGGGAGACATTACCTATGAAGAAGATCGTTTTGGCTTGCGGTGCTGGCGCTGCTACTTCCACGCTCGTTGCCCAGAAGGTCGCTACCCTGCTCGACGCCAACGGTTATGCCGACAAGTACGAGATCGTGCAGTGCGCCATCTCCGAGGCCAAGGATTACTGCGACGAGGGCGCTGACCTGCTGATCGCCACCACCGTTGCCCCCGAGGGCCTCACCTGCCCGTACGTGAGTGGCGTGCCCTTCATGACCGGCATGAACCGCGTTGCCGCCGAGAAGGCCGTTCTCGACGTCATGGCTCAGTAGGCGCTGACTGCATGAGTGAGCAGAACGTCAACCCGGTAGAGCTCTTTGGTATGCGCGTTGCCCATGTGGGCATTAACGCCACCGACCCGGCAGACGCCCTGGAGATCGCGGAGCTGTTCTCGACGATGATGGGCCTGCCCGTCATCGAGACCCCGGTTTCGTACTTCAACGATTCGCTGGTCGAGATCATGAAGCAGAACGGTCGTGGCACCAAGGGCCACATCGGCTTTGCCGTTAACGACATCGATGCGGCCGAGAAGTGGTTTGCCGAGCGCGGGCTCGAGGTCAACGAAGAGTCGCGCGCACTGCTGCCCGACGGTGGTACCAAGCTCGTGTACTTTAAGCGCGAGTTCGCCGGTTTCGCCGTGCACCTGTGCCGCGAGTAGCGCACAAGCTGCCATAGCTGGCAAAAAGGGATAGGGCCGCGTGGCCCTATCCCTTTATTTATGTCGAGGGGCTTCCTACCGCGGCAGGCGAATCGTAAAGCGGCTGCCGACGCCCTCGACCGAGGTCACGCCGATGACGCCGCCGTGGCTGTCGACGATCCACTTGGCGATAGCGAGCCCCAGGCCCGAACCCTGCGCGCCGGCATCGCGCGCGTTGTCGGCACGGTAGAACCGCTCGAACGCGTGAGCTGCGGATTCCTGGTTCATGCCGATGCCTTCGTCCTCAACGCTTATGTCGATCGTGCCCGCGCCCGCATCTGGCGCTACGCCAAACGAGATGGGCGTGCCCGCGTCCGAATACTTGGCGGCGTTTTGCACGATCACGCGAAGAGCCTGCTTCACGAGCGCCACGTCGACGGGCGCGGCGCAGCGCGGGTCGCTGACAAGCGCAGCGTCAAAGGCCAGCCGATACGTGTGCGCGGCATCGATCATCTGCGATTCTTCGCATACCTCGCTGACCAGTGCAGCCAAGTTGGTATGCGCGCGCCGCAGGACCGTGCGCCCGGCATCGCCGCGCGCCAAAAACAGCAGCTGCTCCACAAGCTCTTGCATGTGCTCGCTTTCGGCTTTAAGGGACGCGATGGATTCCGCCAGCACGTCCGGGTCGTCCTTACCCCAGCGGTCGAGCATGTTCACGTAGCCCTGAATCACCGCGATGGGCGTGCGTAGCTCGTGGCTTGCATCGTTGACAAAGCGCATCTGCTGCAGCTTTGCCTCTTGCATCTGGCGCAGCAGGCGGTTGAGCGCGACCTCGATGCTTGCCAGGTCGGCGTCGCCGGTGGTGACGCTCGGCGAGTCGACGCTTGCGCGCTCGATGGCCTGCTCCAGTGTCTCCATTTTGCCGCCGGCGAGTTGCATGCGGCCGAGTTCGTCCACGCGCAGTGCCAAGTCGTTGAGCGGTGCCATGGTACGGCGCACACGGCGGGCACCGCCGAGCATGTTGAGCACGCTGATGACCTGCCAACCCACAACGACAAGGTAGAGAGGCCATAGCGTGACGAGGTCCTGCGCGAGGGGGAAAGTCTTGGTGGTACGCGCGAGCTCGACGGTATAGGTGAGCGTTGTCAGGTCCCAGCCGCGCGCGGGCGTCAGCGTCATGCCGCGAACGGTGGCGCTGGGGATCCATCCTGCGGTAAACGCGCCGTTGGGCAGCGTCTGGTTGTATCCATAGACGAGGATCGCCGCCACAATCACTACTAGCAGCAGGTCGAGCCAAACGTAGCTCATCAGGCGGCGCCACATATAGCTCCAGTTGATGGCGCGGGCGATGGAGGTGACGCGCTTGGCCTCGGCGTTACGCGCGGCAGACATAGCCCACCCCGCGCACGGTCTGGATGATGCGGGCGCCGCCGGCGTCCTCGATCTTGGCGCGTAGATGCGCGATGTGCACGTCGACGTTGTTGGTGTCGCCCATGTATTCGTAGCCCAGCGCTTCGTGCGCGATGCGTTCGCGCGTGAGCACGGTCTCGGCATGCGCCATAAGCAGGGCGAGGACATCGAACTCGCGGGCCGTGAGCGCAATGGGCGAGCCGCCGACCGTGACTTCGCGGCGGTCGGGGTCGAGCGCAACCGAGCCCACGGCGAGCGTGGCGGGGGAGAGCGAGGCGGAAACCTGGGTCGAGTCACTGACCGGGGGCATCGCAGTGGCGCCGACACCCGTGCCGCCTGCCGCGCCCGTCCCGATGCCGCCAACGCCCGAAGCCGCCCGTACGGCCTCCGAGCGCTTCAGCGCCACGCGGATCCGTGCGAACAGCTCCTCAATCGCAAATGGCTTGGTCAGGTAATCGTCGGCGCCGGCATCGAGCCCGGCCACCTTGTCCATCACGGCATCGCGAGCGGTGACCATAATCACCGGCACATTCTTGTGCTTGCGGACACGCCGCAGGACCTCCATGCCGTTGAGCTGCGGCAACAGCACATCGAGCAGAATCAAATCGTAGTCGCGCTCTAGTGCCAGGTCCACGGCGGTGCGGCCATCGGCGGCGTGTTCCACCTGGTAGCCCTCGTGCTCCAGCTCGAGCGTCACAAAGCGGGCGATTTTCTCCTCGTCCTCTACGATCAGGATCTGTGCCATGCGTGCCCCCGTCTGCGATTACTTGTCGTCGTTCAGATTTTGCTTGATGTCGTCCGCGGCATCGGCAGCGTGATTCATAAGGTTGTTGATGCTGCCGGGCACGTCGCCGTCGCTATCGATGCGGTAGCGCATGCCAAAGAACAGGCCAATCAGCATCAGCCATATCGTGGCGCCCCAGGCAAATAGCGCGACGATGGGGATCAGGATGGGAATGTTGAGGATGATGGCGTCGCGGCGCGTGGCGATAAACTTGGTGTCCAAGCTCAGGCGGAAGAGCTTTTTGAGGTACTCCCACACGCTGTCCATCTTCTTGGAGAAGTCGGTCTTTTCGCTCGACTTTTCGTAGGCGGCCTGCGCGGCAACCATCTCGGCCGAGGGCTCGTCGACCGGCGCGGACTCGGTGGCGGCGTGCGCTGACGTGGTCTGTGTCTTGCCCTGCGACTCGAGCCAAATGATGGCGTCCAGAACGTTGCCGTCGGCGGCGTCGAGCGCGGCTTTGGCATCGGTGTAGCTCACGTTGCACTTGGTGCGGATGGTTTCAACCTTTTCGAGGTCGTCCATGACCTGTCCTTTCGTTCGATGGGCGCGACGCCGGGCGATCTGCCCGGGCGCGAGCGTAGCGTTCGGCGGCCTGCGTTGCGCGGCGCCGCCCCGCCCTTGGTCGAACTCTATAGTGCAGGTTATAGATTAAGCGATTCTTGAGCCAAGATTAATGTTGGATGAGTTTTTGAGTAGCGGTGGGAAAAGTATTAGACCTCGATAGCGGGGGATGTGGTGCCGGTGCAAAACGGCGTCAAAGGTTGGTCGAGCAGGCGGTTTCTCCATTGATGTCCGCACAGCATGTGACTCTTACCCTGCCGCCCCGCTCTGCCGCGGCGGCATGCGTCTGAATAACGACCCTCTAAGGAGTTCGATACCGATGAGTGACAACGCAAAGCATCTCGCAAAGAAGTGCGTTAAGGACGCGGGGCCGTGCCTCGCGCTGTGCGTAGCCGGCGCAGCGGTCGCGCTGCTGGCTGTTCTGGGGCCATTCGACGTGCTCCGAAGTGTTAGCTCTCTGCACGTTTGCATGGCCCTTGCCGGCGCCATGATGACCGGCGGCGTGTTCGATCTGATTTTTTGGGTGCTCGACCCGTTTGGATGGAAGAACGAGGGGTAGGTCCTAAAGGATGGAAGGGCTGGAACGGTTGGCTTAGTGATCGTGCAGAATGTGGGCTAGCGACTTGCAGGGAAGTGGTAATCCGATGACGGTCTATGTGACGGGCGACATTCACGGTGGGGTCGACATGCAAAAGCTGCGCGACTGGGAGCTTGGGGATAGTCTGACGAGCGACGACTATCTGATTGTCGCGGGCGACTTTGGCTTTCCGTGGGATTTCTCTGCCGAGGAATGCGCCGATATCGCTTGGCTGGAGTCGCGCCCCTATACGTTGCTGTTCGTCGACGGCAACCACGAACGTTTCGATCACTGGGCGGAGCGTCCCATGGAACTGTGGCACGGCGGCCTGACGCAGCGCCTGTCGGACACCTCGCCCATCCGACGCCTGACGCGCGGCGAGGTTTTTGAGCTCGACGGCTCAACGATCTTTACCATGGGCGGCGCCACGAGCGTGGATAAGGAATACCGCATTCCGTATTCCAGCTGGTGGCCGCAGGAGCTGCCGGACGAGCGCAACTTTGAGGAGGCGCGGGCAAAGCTCGAGAGCATGGGCTGGAAGGTCGACTACGTGATCACCCACACCTGCGCTACGCGCATGCTCTCGCCCACGCTCTATCCGGCGCCCGGCTGGAATTGCCCCGCCGTTGATCGGCTTACGGCATTTTTCGATGAGCTGGAAGACCGCTTGGACTACAAGCGCTGGTACTACGGGCATTTTCATCGGGATACCAACCCGGCCGAGCGTCACACCGTGCTCTACGACTGCATCGTTCGCTTGGGCGACGAACTCCAGCCCTGGGATGTTGCGTAGAGGCGGGGTGGCTGGCTACTCGACCGTTACAGTGATGTTCTCCCGATGCGCGCGGATGACGTCCCAGCTAAAGTGCTCGACCAGCTGCTCGGCGGTACGCGGCGTGGTGTCCGGCGCGATGCCTGTTTGCCCGGCGAGCCAGCCCAGCAGCGCCTCGGGCGTGCCAAAGCGAGCGCGGAGTTCGCCCAGGTCCAGATCGCGATCGCGCTTGGAAAGGCGGCGGCCGTCCGGCGACATGAGCAGCGGAATGTGCGCGTAGCGCGGTGTGGGCAGTCCCAGCAGATGTTGCAGATAGATCTGGCGCGGCGTGGAACCAAGCAGGTCGCATCCGCGTACGATCTCGGTGACGCCCATGGCAGCGTCGTCGACTACCACGGCCAGCTGATAGGCAAAAACGCCGTCGCTGCGGCGCACCAAAAAGTCACCGCACTCGGTGGCGAGTGCTTCGCATTGGGCTCCGTACGTGCGGTCCACGAATTCGATCACGTCGCTGGCGAGGTCGTCGACGGTGGGCACGCGCAGGCGCGTGGCCGGAGCACGCAGGGCACTGCGGCGGGTGATTTCTTCAGCAGAAAGACCTCTGCAGGCGCCGCGGTAGATGGGCGTGCCGTCGCTGGCGTGCGGTGCGCTCGCGGCGTGGAGTTCGGCACGCGTGCAAAAACAGGGATAGGTGAGGCCGGCGTCTTGCAGCTGGCGCAGGGCGTCCTCGTACAGATCCAGGCGATCGTGCTGGTAGTAGGGGCCTTCGTCCCACTCGAGCCCTAGCCAGGTCAGATCGTCAATCAGTTGAGCGGCAAGTTCCGGGCGCTTGCAGCGATCATCCAGGTCCTCGATGCGCAGCACGATGCTGCCGCCCTGGCTGCGGGCCGAAAGCCACGAGCACAGGCAGCTGAACACGTTGCCCAGGTGCATGCGGCCCGAGGGCGACGGGGCGAAACGGCCCACGACGGGCGCGGGGGCGGAGGCGGGTGGCGTCGCTGGCGCGTCCGCGGCGGGCGTTGCTATGTTGCGTGTTTTGATATCCATGCGGACGAGTATAGCGCGGGGCGTGGTGGGGGAGACGCTGCCGTGGCCTGCAAGTTGCCGAGGCCGCGCGTTGCGCGTGCCGGACCACCGGCTCGACAGCTCGATCGCCGCCCGCCAGCCCAACCCCTCAAACGACAGAAACCCCGGCAGCTCTTCGCAACTGCCGGGGTTTCCGCGGAAAAGGGGGACATGATCCTCAAGCGAACGGCAAAGGGGCAAACCGTTTTCGCTCAACTGCTTTATGCCCCTCGCTCGCCAGCTTAATCGGCTTACGCCGCGGCAACACAAAGCCGCTACACCTGTGACGGAGCTATGAAGTGGTATCTATTGCCGGAGCGGGCTATGCCAAGGAGTGTTCCAGATTGCCGGCAGATAAGGAATGTCCCCAGGTGCCGGCCGCGGGCGTGACTTTCATCTCGTTTGGCGCTCCGGTCGCCTAGATGTTCGTCATGCGTACCCGCAAACGTGGGACAATGGCGCTGTTGGTTTTACAGACAAAGGATGTGCCTATGAACACCCTCGCCGCCAAAGTCAGCCGGCAGCGCCGCCTGTTTGCGCGATTTGCTTCCGTCTGCGCACTCGTCGCGCTTGCATTGCTGCTACTGCCCGCCGCCGCACACGCCGACGGTTATTCCATGACCCAAACCTACATCAGCGCCACGGTCGAGGCCGATGGATCGCTGACCGTTGTCGAGGGACGCCAGTTTGATTTCGACGACGACATCAACGGCGTGTTTTGGGAGATCAATACGGGCACCAACCAGCAGGGCGGCACGGCGGACGTTGACGTGCTGAGTGTCGAGGAAGAGGACACCGCGTTTGACAAAGTCGATAGCGCGAACAAGGGCGATTCTGGCGTCTACACGGTCGAGCAGGCCGGTGACGACGTAAGGATTAAGGTGTTCAGCCCCCACGAGAGCGGCGACAGCGCGATCTATTACGTGAGCTACACCATGACCGGTGCGGTTATGAACTGGGCCGATACCGCCGAGCTCTACTGGAAGTTCGTGGGCGACGGCTGGTCTGCGGATTCCGACGATGTCGAGATGGAAGTGCGCTTCGCAAATGCCGCTGCCGGGACGGCGGCCGTCAAAGGCGATAACTTCCGCGCATGGGGCCACGGTCCGCTGGCGGGCGACGTGTCGCTCGATGAGGACGAGCCCATGGTCACCTATACCATTCCCTGCGTGCATCAGGGCGAATTCGCCGAGGCACGCATCGCCTTCCCCAGCGACTGGGTGCCGCAGCTTGCCGTCTCGGGCGAAGAGCGCATGTCAACGATCCTGAGCGAAGAGAAGGAATGGGCCGACGAAGCTAACGCCCGCCGCGCTCACGCTCGCATGATTGCCAATGCACTTGCCGTGCTAAGTGTTGTTGCGGCGGTGGCCTTTACCGGCACAATCGTTATGCTCAAGCTGCGCAAGCGCAAGCCCAAGCCGCTTTTCCAGGACGAATATTTCCGCGATGTGCCCTCGGCCGACCATCCCGCCGTGCTTTCGGCCCTCATGAGCTGGAACGAGGTGCCCGATCAGGCATATATCGCCACGCTCATGAAGCTCACTGACGACCGTGTGATCAAGCTGGAGCAGGCGACCGTGACCAAGGCCAAGAAGGGTCTGTTGGGGCGTGAAAAAGAAGAGCAGACGTATCGCGTGACGGTGAGTGATGCGGGCTGGAAGTCGGCCAAGGGCATTGACCACATGGTGCTCAAGGTCTTCTTTGCCGGTACTAAGCCTGACGAGAACGGCGATCGCTCGCGCACGTTCGACGAGCTGCAGCACTACGTCAAGCAGCACGCTACACCCGTGGGCGACAAGCTCGAGGACTATCAGAACACCGTTAAGGGCAAGCTGGCCGATAGCGAGTACGTTGCCTCAGACGGCATTGTTGCAATGGTGTTTTGCCTGGTTCTTGGTATCCTGATTGCCTTTGTTCCCGTGGGATCCATCTTCTTTACCGATGGCGCACAGGCGAACATTACCGCCGCGGTTATCTCGGTGCCGATTGTGCTGGTGGGTATCGGCGTGGGCCTTACGTTCCGCCGCTTTACGCCGGAGGGCGCCGAGGTGGCGGCTCGCTGCAAGGCGCTCAAGCATTGGCTCGAGGATTTCACACGCCTAAAGGAAGCCGTCCCGGGCGATTTGGTGCTGTGGAACAAGCTGCTGGTGATGGGCGTTGCCCTGGGCGTTTCGAAAGAAGTGCTGCGACAGCTGGCCGAGGCCGTGCCTGCGGACCTGCGCAACAGCGACGATTTCTACGACAACTACCCCTGCTACTGGTGGTATTACCATCACTACGGCAACGAGTCTCCGCTCGATTCGTTCAACGATGTGTATCACGAGACCATCCGCGAGCTGGCTTCGAGCTCCGATAGCTCGAGCGGCGGCAGCGGCGGCGGCTTCTCTGGCGGCGGTGGTGGCGGCGTCGGCGGAGGCGGCGGCGGAACGTTCTAACGGTCGTAAATTATGGGATGGGCTTTTCTCGACAGCCGTCGGGGAAAGCCCATCCCCTTTTTACGCGCTACCTACGAAGACTGTCCCCAGCGACTAATCATTTAAGAACGTCCCCAACGACTAGGTGCGGTTACTGCCAAGGAGTGTCCCGGGGTGCCGGCACAGACGATATGAGCAGGACATAAAAACATTGAGAGCCCCTGCTGCATGAAAGACCGCGGATTAGGCCGACAATGGTGAGTGTCTAATCCAACCGTGGCGGCCACGCCGCATTCATGGAAGGGGCTCCCATGCTCGATACTACCACCTTCATCGGCCTCGACGTCCACGCCCGCTCGATAAAGGCCGTCTCCCTCGACGTCATGACCGGGGAGGTACGTGCCGCGACCTTCGGCTACGACGCCGGCGCCGTCGCGGAGTGGGTCCGTTCCGTGGACCCCAGGGCCAGGTGCGTGTACGAGTCCGGGGTCACGGGCTTCGACCTGCAGAAGAGGCTTTCCGGCCTGGGGGTCGACTGCGTGGTCGGCGCCGTCTCGAAGATGATCAAGCCCAGCGCGGACAGGCGCAGGAAGAACGACCGCAACGACGCCGAGTTCCTCGCCCGCATGCTGTCGGTCGGCAACGTGGTCGAGGTGTGGGTCCCCGACGACGAGTGCGAGGCCGCCCGCGACCTGACCAGGGCGCTCGAGGACGCGAGGGACGACCTCTCGCGCTCGAAGCAGCGGCTCTCCAAGTTCCTGCTCAGGCACGGGCTCGTCTTCGACGAGAGGACGCCCACCGGCCGCAGGAAGGGCAACTGGACCCGGGCGCACTGGTCCTGGATCGAGTCGATAGGGTTCGCGGAGAGGGCCGACAACGACGTGCTCGCCTACTACGTCGACGCGGTCAGGCGGGCGGCGGAGGAGAAGGCGAGGCTCGAGGGGCTCGTCGAGGCCGAGGCCCGCAAGCCCAGGTGGAGGAAGAGGGTCGACTCCCTCCGCTGCCTCAAGGGCGTAGACTGGATTGGCTACACTGATGTGGACAGTTCCGGGAGGGGCGCGAGAGACGGGAGGG
>CAJLVJ010000041.1 GCA_905210085.1 uncultured Collinsella sp.
AAGCCGCGCTGCTCGGCGGCAAGCGCGGTGGCATCGGTCTTGCCCACGCTCGAGATAAGCAGCGGCACACACAGCGGCAGCATGAGTTTGAGTTTCTTGACGGGATTCTTAGTGTCGTATTCGACGCCGCGTGCAGTCTGCGCCTCCATGATGGCGTTCATTTCCTGGCCAAATACCGGCACAAAACGCAGCGCCGTGGTAAAGGTGAAGGCATAGCGATATGGCACGTGCAGCACCTCGACGCAAGCGTTGGCGAGGTCGTTGAGCTTGGTCACCATAAGCATGAGGATGAGTGGCAGCGCCACGCCCAACAGGCGTAGGCAGGCCTTCGATCCGGTAATGAGGCCCGTGTCGGTGATAAAGCCCCACACCATGTTGCCGTCGCGCATAAAGGCCAGCTGAAGCACCAGCATGATAAGCGCGAGCGGAATCAGCAGCTTGAGTAGCGAGAGCAGACGGTCGACGACGCCGGCGTAGGCGCCCAGTGCAAGGGTGAGCGCCAAAAAGCCCAACAGCGCCACGTAGGTGTCGGACAGGAAAATGCCGATGATGATGGCGGCGGCAAGGCCCAGTTTGACGACCGGGTTCAAGCGGTGCAGCAGTGTATCGCCCGGCATATAGTCGATGACGTTAACCACGGTGGACCATCTCCTCGGTAATGCGAACGATATCGGTGACCTCGCTCACCTGTGCAAAGGCGGGAGAGACGGAGGATGCCAGGCGACGAGAAAGCTCTATGACCTGGGGCGGCTCAACGTAGGCTCGCTGCATGAGCTCGATGTTCGAGAACAGCTCGTGCGTGCGGCCGCGCTCGAGGATGCGGCCGTCGGCCATTACTACAATGCGCTCGGCAAAGTCGGAGACGACTTCCATGTCGTGGCAGACCATGATTACAGCGCAGCCGCGCTCGGCCATGGTGCGAACGGTTTCCATGACGGTCATGCACTCGCGGTAGTCAAGGCCGCTCGTAGGCTCGTCGAGCACCACGATTTTGGGCTCTACGACCACGACGGAGGCGAGTGCCACCATCTGGCGCTGGCCGCACGAGAGCGAGAAGGGCGCCTCGTCGGCCGGCAAGCCAAAGCGGTCGATGACGAGCTGGGCGCGACGCAGCGCCTCGGCACGGTCGATGCCGGCAAGCTCCAGGCCAAAGGCGACCTCGTCGAGCACGGTGTCCTTGCAGATCTGGCGGTCGGGGTTTTGGCAGAGCGTTGCGACCTCGCGGGCGATGCGGCTCGTGGGGAGGGCTGCAGTATCCAGTCCCGTGACGCGCACGCTGCCCGAGGCGGGCTTAAGCAGGCCTGTGAGCAGCTTGGTGAGCGTGGTCTTGCCGGCGCCGTTTTGACCGACGATGCCCACGAGCTCGCCGGGATAGAGGGTCAGGTTGAGGTCGTGGACGGCGGCGCCGCCATTGGGATAGGCAAACTCAACGTGATCGAAGGTGAGCACGGGCTCGGCGTCCTTGGCGTGCGGGCGCAACGACGGTGCGTGCGGTGAGCTGGCGGGTGCCTGAGCATCGTTATGCGCGCGTGCGGGGTCGACGATGCCCGTAATCAGGCGCTCGGCCTCATCAACATCCAAACAGGGAGTGCCGCTGGCCAGGCCATCGGCCTCGAGGCTGTTGAAAATGCGCGTGACACGCGGGCAATCGACGCCGATGGCACGGAGCTCGTCGGTATGCGCGAAGACCTCGTGCGGCTCGCCCTGTAGCGCGATTTCGCCATGATTGAGCACGAGCACGCGGTTACAGTACTCCGAAAGCAGGGCGACTTTTTGCTCAATGACGACGATGGTGATGCCGAGTGCGCGGTTGGCCTCGCGTAGGGTCTCGAAGACCAGCGTGGAGCTGGCGGGGTCGAGCGCCGCGGTGGGTTCGTCGAGCACGAGCACACGCGGACGCATGGCGAGGATGGCGGCGATGGCAACCTTTTGCTTCTGTCCGCCCGAGAGGGTGGCGATCTCGCGGTCGCGCAGGTCGCTGATGCCGACGGTCTCGAGCGTCTCGCTCACACGTTGCTCGATCTGGTCGTGGGGAACGCCAAAGTTCTCCAGGCCAAAAAGCATCTCGTCCTCGACGACCGAGGCGACCATTTGCGTGTCGATGTCTTGCAACACGCTGCCGACGATCTGCGACACATCGGTGAGCGAAACTTCACAGGTGTCGTTGCCGTCGACGGCGACGGAGCCAAAGAACGTGCCAGTGTAATGGTGGGGTACGGCTCCCGACAGGCAGGCGGCAAGTGTGGACTTGCCGGCGCCCGAAGGGCCGATAATGCCGATAAAATCTCCCCTGTTCACGCCGAGCGAGATATGCTTAAGCGCCTGCTCGGTCTGCGTGCCATAGGAGAACGAGACATCGTCGACGTTGATGATCGTTTCCATGGATACCTTTCATAGTCATCGGGGACGTTCTTAAATGACTAGTCGTTTAAGAACGTCCCCAAAAGCTAGTTGTTTGGGACAGTCTTTGGCGGTGGGGCCGCGATGGGCTAGTTGAGCTTCAGGGCCTTCTGGATGGGCAGATAGAGAGCGCCAACCAGGATGGCGTTAAAGACGGCGGTCATAGCGACGACGGGCAGCATGGCAGCGGCGAGCTCGCCTACCACGCCGAGCATGGCCATCTTGATGACCATGAAGATGACGCCCGAGACAAAGGTGGTCACGAACGTTGCGATGATGGCGACGGCAGGCTTAACCTGGCCGTCCTTGGCAGCAGCGTTGACAATGACGGCCATGAGCATGGCGGCGATGCCCTCGGCGGCAAAATCGACGAACGGCGAGGTGGTGGTGATCTGGATCACGGCGGCCGAGATCAGGCCGATAACGAGCGCCTGACCGATGTTGGGGCGCACGACCAGGATAGTGAGGCAGAAGGCCGAGATAATGAACTCGGGGCTGATCATGCCGCCCGAGATGCCGGAGATGGCCTTGCCGACGGTGAAGTTGAGGATGAAGCCGGCGGCAAGCAGGATGGCGAGCAAGACGAGGGCGCGGACGTCGAGTTTGCCGCGGTCGGCGGTCTGGACGGTGCGGGGCTGGGCGGTGGTGGTGTTCTGAGACATGGTGAAAATCCTTTCGGAAGGGAAGTGCAAGAGAAGAAAGCGGAGGCGCGTGATGCGAATGCGATCGGGCTCGAGATAGAAAAAGGCCCCCGGTCGAAACCGGAGGCCTTCCAATTACCTAGAGCGCAAAAACAGGCGTGAGGGACTCACTGTCGACCGATCGTATTCGCATCACGCCACCACCAGTTGTTGAGAGACTTCATCGTGTTCTTCATGTTGGTGGCTCCTTTCGTGATACCGTGGCGCGGTCGCACCTAGCTGTTGTTGTGCTGCACTATAGCACAGCGAAGTGTGTGCAGGGAATCTTTTTTGAAAAGATTTCAGCAGTGTTTCCCGCGGTGTTTCCCGCCGGTCAGATAACGGGTCAGGAGGGCAAGACCGCTCGCACTGTCTTGCCCTCCCTTAGGACGTGAGGGCCTTAGGCCTTCTTGCGACGATAGAGCACGAAGCCGCAGACACCGATGACGACGACGGCGCCAACGGCCATGGCGGCCATGTTGTTGCCCTCGGACTTCTCCTCGGTTGCCTCTTCCTCAACCTCGGGTTCGGCAACGTCCTCATCGGAGAGGGCCTCGTCGGCGTAGGTGATGGACTTGACCAGGCAGTCGTTGTCGGCATCGTAGTCGCTCGGGACGAACTCCTCGGAGAAGTCGCCCTCCTTGAGGTAGTCGCGCATCTCCTCGAGCACGGCCTTGCACTTGACGTAGGTGTTTTTGGTGGCAGCCTTGCCGGCCTTGTTGGCCAGGGCGGTGCGGGCCTCGGTGCCCTCGGCGGCCTGCATGGCCTCGTCGACGGTCAGGTTCTGCTCGATGAGCTCCTTCTGCAGGGCGTCGAGGTAGGCGCGGACGCCGGTAGCGCAGTGATCGCGGTTCTCATAGGCGAGCGTGTTGATGTCCATGAGGACGTAGTTGATGGAGTTCTTGGGCTCCTCGTTGTTTACAACGTCTTCCTCTTCGCAGTGATCGAAGGAGACATCCTGATCGCTGAAGTAGGGGCTGACCTCGGTGAGCAGTGCGGAGTAGAGGGGGATAGCGACGGAGAACTCGGCGTTGGAGAGCATCTCCCACTGGATGGTCGCGATTTCGGGGTCCATGCCGTGGCGGATCTGGAAGGTGTGAATCTCGGTGTTGCGGTTGGAGCCGATAGCATAGGCGCCGTCGGTGTTGGCGTTGAGACCGGCGACATTCTCGCCGCGAGCAGCGAAGCTGCGGATTATCTCAAAGGTGTTCCAGTCGGACTTGCCGGGCTGGAAGAACAGCGGCTGCATCTCGTGGACCAGGGCGCCGGTCGTGGCGCGAGCGTCTTCACGCTCGTCTTTCACGATCTCGTAGTCAGTGCCTTCAGCCAGCGGGGCCATGAAGTAATCGCGACCCTGGATATAGCGCGACCACTGGTGCATACCGGCCTCGCTAATCTCCTCGCCGTAGGTCTTGGCGACGTCGAACTTGCCGTCGGTGTACTCGGCAAAGCCCTTCTCCTTGGGCATGGACTCGATGTCCTCGGAATGGAGACAGTTCTCGGTGTCGTCGAGGTCGACGTCATAGGTGAGGTTGCCGATGTTGGGGTTGAGCGAGGCGATGTCATCGGCGAGCCTCATGGCAATCCACTGATGGCCGGAAAGCGCGGCGAACAGCCAGGTCTCGGTGCTGTCGGCGATGATGATCTGGTCGTTGGAGCAGACGCCCTGCTCGTCGATCAGGCTGCCGATGAGCTCGACGCCCTCGCGGGCCGTGGCGCTCTCGCCCAGGATGACGCTGGCATAGCTGTACTCGCCAATGCCGGTCTCCTCGGTGATGGGGTCGGCCTCTTCGGCCTTCTCGTTATAGGAGGTGCTCAACGTGGCAGAGCAGGAGACGCCCTTCTCGTTGATGCCGGCCTCGGAATATGCGTCGTAGCGATCTTCCCACTGCGAGGGGTTGTCGCGAACGAAGGTGTAGCGGTAGGTTGCGCCCTTGGACTTGTACTCAAAACCGGACTCGACCGATGTGTACTCGTTGCCGTCCTTGTGTGCGGGCTCAATGCCAAAGTGCTTGACATAGCGCGGACCGAAGTCTTCGGAACGGCCATAGTACGTGTTGCCGTCTGCCGTGAGCTTGCTACCCATGTAGATCTGGGTGCAGGCGAGCGCCGAAGTCGGCATGGCCATGATGGCCGCTGCTCCAAACGCAAGGCCGCAGCCGAGCTTTTTGAGCGTGTTGACAGGATGAGTAAACCTCATGATCCCTCCCAACTGTTGAGACCCCACAAAACTGTGCGGAATCTCAGCTAATAAATACATCTATTAGCCTATAGGAAGTCTAAAGAGTATTCATCTATTTCGATTAAATACTCGATGAGCGTCCTAAAATATGCGATGAGCGGACAATAATACTCATTATCTAGCTTTATTTAAATAAAGACGCCCTGCAATTACTGTGCCTGAATAAAGTGCCTTGCACGGGGCGCAAAGAAAAATCCCCCGCTGTTTGGCAAATGCATAAACAACGGGGGAGACGATAATTGGATGAATATCATACCGATGTGGAATTACTTCTTCCGGCGGTGGATCACGTTGATCGCATAGCCGATGAGCATGGCCAGAACAATGACGATAAAGCCGGGCAGGGGAGTGTCGTTCATGGGGTCCTCCTATTTTCCGAGTGGGGAGAATTCGTCGACGATGAGGTCGAGGCATTGCGGAAGTGCGCGGGCGCCAAAGACGCCCGAGTTGCTGGAGATGATCTCGCCATCGAACTGCATGCCCAGCGACGGCGTGCAGGTGATCTTGGCTTCTTTGGTCTGGATGATCTTGAACTGCGGGCGGCCGAGCACCTTGCCGGCGGGGTCGAGTGCGGCGGTGATCACGGTGGGCAGGAGCTGGACGGTTTTTACGGGCTCGATGACCGCGATGTCGACCATGCCGTCGTTCATACGGCAATCGGGGAACAGGTTGATGTCGTTTTGAATGACCGAGGTGTTGCCGGCCATGCAGCAGATGCCATCGAGCTCCTCGACAATGCCGTCATGCTCAATCGTAAAGTGCGCCACCGTGGGGTTGGGTGTGGCGAGCGCGGAGAGGAAATAGGCGATCTCACCGATGTCGTTTTTGGCGGGGGCGGCCTTCATCATGATCTCGGCATCGTAGCCCGATCCGGCGATGATAATAAAGCCGTGGCGCTTTTCGTTGCCGTTCTCGTCGAGCCAAAAGAGCTCGCCCATGTCCGCCTTGACGGTACGGCCGACGCGGCAGGCCTTGGCGAGCGCCGCGGCTTCGGGGGCGTTGCCAATGTTGTTGAAGAACAGGCAGGCCGTGCCGGAGGGGAAGACGAGCGTGGGGACGCCGCATCCGCGCATTTGGTCGAGCACGTTGGAGACGGTGCCGTCGCCGCCCGAAATCACCACGCGATCAAACTCGCGCACGTCTGCCACGGCGTCCTCGGGTTCCATGCCATCGCCGATAAAACGCATCACGACCTCGTCGCCGCCCTGCGCGAGGGCGTGCGTGAACGCGTAGATTTCATCTGAGCTGGGGCCCGATGCCGGGTTGTGGATGATAAGGCAGCGCATACTTACGTTCCCGTTCTGTGACTAACCGAGTATAGTTGTAAGGCAATGCCGATATCCTACCCGTGTTTTTCGGGCCTAACCTTATTCGATGGGTTGATATGTACATTTCCACACATCAGGCTCTGCTCGACTTTTGCCAACGTGCCCGCGAGTTCGACGCGATTGCCGTCGATACCGAGTTTTTGCGCGAGCGCACGTTCCACCCGCGCCTGTGCTTGGTCCAGATCGCCACCCCTGCCGAGAGCGTCGCGGTCGATCCCCTGGTGATCGACGACCTGTCACCGCTCGCCGAGCTTATGGGCGACGAGAGCGTGGCCAAGGTGTTTCACGCCTGCTCGCAGGATATGGAGGTTATGCTCCATACCGTGGGCGTGCTGCCGCGTCCCATTTTTGACACGCAGGTGGCCGCCGCCTTTTTGGGCGAGCGTCAGCAGATTTCCTACGGCGCGCTCGTGCAGACGTTTTGCGGCGTTTCGTTGCCTAAGACCGAGTCGCTGACCGATTGGTCGCGCCGCCCGCTGACCGATAAGCAGATCGAGTACGCGATCGATGACGTCAAGTACCTGATCGTTGCCTATACCGAGATGATGAGTCGCCTGCGCGAGCTGGGCCGGGTGGACTGGGTGCTCGACGAGTTGCGTCCGCTGGCCGACGAGTCGCACTATCGCGCCGATCGTCACGAGGCATTCCGCAAGGTCAAGCGCATCAACTCGTGTAGCCGTCACCAGTTGGGCATCGCGCGCGAGCTTGCCGCTTGGCGCGAGGACCGCGCCGAGCGCCGCAACATCCCGCGTAAGTGGGTCATGTCCGACGATACGCTGCTGGCCCTGGTTAAACGTAATCCCGTGCGTGTTGAGGAATTCCGCAGCATTCGCGGTACCGACCAGCTGGGGGAGCGCGACGTGGACGGCGCGCTTATGGCCATCAAGCGCGGTGCGAGCTGCCCGCACGATCGCCTGCCGCTCATGGTGCGCGGGCATCGCCAAATTTCGCCGGAGCTGGAAAGCGTGACGGACCTGATGTATGCGCTCATTCGCCTGGTCGCCGAGCGCTCGGGCGTGGCGACCTCGGTCATTGCCTCGCGCGATGACCTGGCCGACTATATTGAGCATCCCGAGCAGAGCCCCCTGCGCGAAGGCTGGCGCTTTGAGCTCGTGGGCTCGCGCCTGGACGATCTGCTCTCGGGCAACATGGGACTCACCGTGAAGGACGGAAAGATTGAGTTGTTATAGGGAAGCCTAGTCGGCTGAGTGGGTAGAATGCCTCCAACGTGTAACTCGATTCGGAGGAATTCGCATGCCTTATTACTATGGTTACGGCTTTGGCATCGACCCGCTGTACCTGCTGGTTGTTCTTGTCTGCACGGTGCTTGGCCTTGCCGCGCAGAGCTATATCAACTCGACATACAAGACCTGGTCCAAGGTGCGCTCGGACGGCGATACGGGTGCCACGGTCGCTCGCCGCATGCTCAATGCCAACGGTTGTAGCGCCGTGGGCATCAAGGGCGTTGCCGGCGAGCTCACCGATCATTACAACCCGCAGGACAACAATCTGTATCTGTCGGATGCCAACCATTCGGGCGGGTCGGTTGCAAGCGTTGCCGTCGCCTGCCACGAGGCGGGCCATGCCGCCCAGCGTCAAAGTGGTTATGCCATGATGAAGGTACGTACCGCTTTGGTCCCCGTCGTCAACTTTACCCAAAACACCTGGACGATCGTGCTGCTCATGGGCCTGTTCATGAACATTGCGGGACTCACGACCCTCGCGCTGGTCTTCTTCTCGTTTAGCGTGTTGTTCCAACTGGTTACGCTGCCGGTCGAGATCGATGCCAGTCGCCGCGCCGTGGCGTATATCGAGCAGTCGGGCATGAGTTCCAAGCAGGTCAACGGCGCCAAGAAGGTGCTGACGGCAGCCGCGCTTACCTATGTGGCCGCAGCGCTCACTTCGATCATTCAACTGCTCTACCTTATGGCTCGCTACAACAGAAACTCCAACCGATAACAAATAGGACAGGCAGGCGCCGCGGGGATTCGTGTCCACGCGGCGCTGTACTATGTGTTGGACTTAAATATGCACGGGGCCGGAGCCTCTGTGCGCGATAACGAAAGGAGGCTGCGTGGCAGGCTGGAATCTGACCGGCAATACCGTTTCCGCCGAGTTCGACGGATCGGACGAGCAAGAGCGCAAAGAGCTCAGCGTGAGCCAAGCGGTGGAGATCGCCGCCGGCGCGCTCGATGCCATTCCGCAGCTGAGCGTTTTGGGTGAGGTCACGGGTTTTCGTGGTCCCAATGCCCGAAGCGGCCACTGCTACTTCCAAATCAAGGACGACTCGGCGGCCGTCGACTGCATCATCTGGAAGGGCGCCTACCTTAAGCGCACCTTCAATCTGCGCGACGGCATGCAGGTAAGCTTTAAGGGCAGCTTCAATCTCTACAAGCCTACGGGTCGCATGAGCTTCGTCGCCCGCTCGTTCTCGCTGGCGGGGGAGGGCTTGCTGCGTCAGCAGGTGGCTCAGTTGGCCGAAAAGCTACGCCGCGAGGGCCTGATGGACGAGGCGCGCAAACGTCGCATCCCGGTGTTTTGCTCGCGCGTGGCGGTCGTCACCTCGCTTTCGGGCGCCGTAATCGACGACGTCAAGCGTACGCTGCGCCGTCGCAACCCGCTCGTCGAGCTTGTCTGCGTGGGCACAAAGGTCCAGGGCGAGGGTGCGCCGGCAGAGCTTATTGAAGGCTTGCACCGCGCCGCTGCCATTACGCCGGCGCCCGATTGCATTTTGCTCGTGCGTGGCGGCGGTTCCTTCGAGGACCTCATGACCTTTAACGACGAGGAGCTTGCCCGCGCGGTGGCAGCTTGTCCCGTGCCCGTGGTGACCGGTATTGGGCATGAGCCTGATACCTCGATCTGCGATATGGTGAGTGACCGTCGCGCCTCCACGCCCACGGCGGCGGCCGAATCGGTGGCGCCGGCTATGACGGAGCTGGCCGATGTGCTCGAGACACGTCATCAGCGTCTGGGTGCTGCGATGGCATCGATGATTGGGTCGAATCAGGTTGATTTGGAGATGCTCGATCAGCGCGGTCGCCGCGCCTGGGATACCTATACGGCTGGTCTGGGTGACGCGCTCGATGCGGCCGCGTGCCGCCCGTGCCTCAACGATCCAACGTTTATGGTCGAGCGTCGCGAGTCTGAGCTTGCCTTGACGGCCGATCGTCTGTCCGGCGCCATAACGCGTTCGGTTGGGGCCTTCCGCTCCAACTTCGAGCGTCTGCCCGAGCGCTTGATCGCAAGCACCTCGGGGCTCGATGGCAAGCGCCATGCGCTCACGCTTGCGAGCTCCCGCCTGGAGCATCAGGGGCGCACGATGCTCAACAAACCTGCGTCCGACCTGGGCCGAGCTGCTGCGTCGCTCGATGCCCTGTCGCCGCTCAAGGTGCTTGCCCGTGGCTATTCCATCGCGTACTGCGATGATGGTGTGGCTACGAGCGCCAAGACCTTTAAGCCCGGCGACGCCATCCGCGTGCGCATGGTAGACGGCAACGTGGCGGCAACGGTCGATACGGTCGAGTAGACCGCGTTTCACAGTGATAGACCCTTAGGAAAGGAAACAGATATGGCAGAGAAGACCCCGGTCGAGCAGCTTACGTACAAGCAGGCCTCGCAGGAACTGGAGCTCATCATCCGTAGCTTGGAGTCGGGCGATATGGAGCTCGAGGAGTCGCTCGAGAGCTATACCCGCGGCGTCGAGCTCCTCAAGAGCCTGCGCACCCGCCTGTCCGATGCCGAGCAGAAGGTCTCGGTGCTCCTGAAGGACGTCGACGGCAACGACGTGCTCGCCGACGGCGAGGCTGCCAACACCGACGACAACCTCTCGTTCTAACCATCCCGACCAAATATAATTACCTTGGTCTGTGAGAAAGGAACCAACCATGTGTGATTGCATCTTCTGCAAAATCGCCAACCACGAGATCCCCTCGACCGTTGTCTATGAGGACGACCAGGTCATCGCGTTCGACGACCTTAACCCCCAGGCGCCGGTCCACACGCTCGTGATTCCCAAGAAGCACTACAGCGACATCGCCGACAACGTGCCTGCCGAGACCATGGGCGCCATGGCTCACGCCATCCAGGAGGTCGCCAAGGCCAAGGGTCTGGAGGACGGTTTCCGCGTCATCTCCAACAAGGGCGTTAATGCCGGTCAGACCGTCATGCACTTCCACATGCACGTTCTCGGCGGCAAGAACCTGGGCGAGAACCTCATCTGAGGACGCACAGCCCGTCGCCTTGGCTGCCTTTGGAGTAACCTATGCAGCTTTCTCAACTCGAATACCTTCAAGCGGTAGCGAACTACGGCGGCGTGCGCAAAGCGGCTCGCGCCGTTCACGTGAGCCCACAGGCTGTTTCGTCGGCAATCAAAAAGTTGGAATCTGAGTATCAGATTGTTTTGCTCGACCGATCGGCGGGGGAGGCTGTTTTGTCTCCGGCGGGCAGGGAATTTGCGCGTCGTGCACGCGTGGTCCTGGCACAAGTCGACGATCTCAAAAAGTACGCTCAATCGGGGAACGGTGGCGTTTCGCCCGACGGCCACTTCCGTCTTTACGCCCCCTGTCTTCACGGGCGGGGGCGTCTTTTTTCCGAAAACTGGTACGACTCGTTTGAAAGCTCGCACCCCCAGATTCACCTTGATGTTTGGCATCAGCCAACGGCCACATGCTTTGAATCACTTGTGCTTGGAATTTCGGACGCGGCCATCTCATTTGAGGAACCAAGGGACAGCGTCCTTTCTTCGAAATACTTGGGTGAAAAGGAGCTCAAGGTTCTTTCGTGTCCAGCGGGTCATCAATCTGTGGGCGCCATGACCATTCGCGAGTTACTGAGCGGCAGGCTCGCTGTTCCCATTAATTTGTCACCCTGTCTCAATGCGATTAACCAATGTCCCGAGGCTCAGCTGGTTAATTTCCGCTTCCGCGACGTCGAATACGGAAACAGGGCGCAGGCTGAGTTTCTTCAAGCCGGGGGATTGATATTGAGTTTTTCTGGCTCTTCTCTCGCATCAGATGGATTGGAAGTGAGCGAGTGCTCCATTGAAGCCTCGCATGACGTGGCCTTGCCCATCTATTTTTGCTATCGACAAAATGCCTGGACCGATCGACACCAGACGGTATTTCTTCACCTATTGCGTCATCTCGCTTCGTGAGGCCATTTGGCCTCGTGGCGTCAAGTGAATGTTGACGCCTTGTAACACATGACTGACGGCTTTGCCCTCATGCTTTTCCAAGATTTCGGTTTGGGCTATTGGCTCTTGGAGGGCGGAGCATGAAAAACCGTACGGTTTTGCTTTATATGACGTTCGTTTTTCTGTCTAACTTCAGCACCATTTTGTATTTTCTGACGGTTTACCTTGAATTCGTCGGATTCTCGATGGTAGCGATTTCTAGCATGATGATTGCATACCAAGTGAGTAAGTTCATTCTTGAGGTTCCTACTGGTTATATTGCTGAAAGGTTTGGACGAAAGACAAGCGGTCTCGTTGGCGTCGTGGGAATGCTTGGATACTACGCCGCCCTACTTTTCGCCCGTTCTCCTCTGCTTTTAATCGGCGCGTTTGCTCTCAAAGGATTTGCAGTTGCATGTGTGAGCGGATCCATAGAAGCGATCTACATTGACAGCGTCTCTCAGGACCAGCTCGTAAGACTTAATGTCGTTGAGCGATTTGTTTTCTATGCCTCTTATGCCATCTCCGCTTGCGTGGGCGGTTTCATTTCGTCTGTCGGTGCATATCTCATTGGTCTTTCGGCAGATATCATCGCAATGGTGTTGACGTTGGTTGTCGTTGCCTGCATTCCTGAGATGCGAAGAGGGGACACTGCAGCGACACCTAAGCGTGGAATTAGCCCGAAGATGATCGGTGCCGCTATTGCGCGTAACGGCATTCTTCGTTCGGCGTTCATCATGGACTGCTCTCAGGCATTTGCTTTTGTTGCCCTGGAAGACTTTTTCTCACTGTTGCTTGCGGGTCGCGGAATGAATGCCGTCGCTTCGGGTGTGATCATTGCGGTCCAGCTCCTTGCCTCGGCCTCCATGGGGCTTATTGTGCCCAGTGTGATTGCTCATGTCGACAAGGGCCGTTTTGCGCGTATTTGCGGCATCGTGCGCCTTTCCCTGACTGCTCTGTTTTTGATTCCCTTTACTCCGGTCTATTTGCTGCCCGTGTTCTATGTACTGCAGACGGTCGCTTACTCATTATTTGCTCCCATTAAATACTCAATTTTTCAAAATGCTGTCGATTCTTCGATACGCTGTTCACTGATTTCGGTCCAAAGCCAGATGGTGGCGGTGGGTGCCATCCTTTTCTATCTGTTCAATGCTGCGTTGATCAGCATCGCGGGCATTCGAGTCATATTGCTTGTAGCGCTCGGGATATCTTCTTTGGTGTATATCCCCGCGCTCTTTCGTCTTACAAGTCAAAGGCCATGAGTATTTGGGCACCGATAACTTATATATCAACGCTATAAACCCGAGCGCGAGGGCGTTTGGGTTTATTATTGAAGCGTATGTAACCTGGCGGCGCCACACCGCCTGTTAGTAGGGAGACACATGAACGTTCTGGTCGTCAACGCAGGATCTTCGACCCTTAAGTATCAGGTCATCGATACCAAGTCCCACAAGGTGTCCGCAAAGGGCTCCTGCGAGCGCGTCTGCTTTACCGGCGGTACCTTCACCCACGCTGCCAACGGTTCCAAGAAGGTGACCGAGAACATCGAGTTCCCCGATCACAAGGTCGCCATCGAGGTCGTCCTGAAGGACCTCGAGGCCAACGGCGTCAAGATCGAGGGCATCGGCCACCGTATCGTTCAGGGCGGTTGGTACTTCGGCGATTCCTCCCTCGTCGACGAGGACGTCCTCGCCAAGATCCGCGAGGTCGCTCCGCTCGCCCCGCTGCACAACAACCCCGAGGCCAACGTTATCGAGTACTGCCTGGAGCAGTATCCCGACCTGCCCAACGTCACGGTCTACGACACCGCTTTCCACTTCAATATGCCCGAGGTCGCCAAGACCTACGCCCTGCCCAAGGACGTCTGCGACAAGCTGCACATCCGTAAGTACGGCGCTCACGGCACCAGCTACCGCTACATCTCCAAGAAGGTTGCCGAGATGACCAACGGCGAGGCCCGCAGGGTCGTCGTGTGCCACATCGGTTCCGGCGCTTCCCTGTGCGCCATCGAGGACGGCAAGTGCATGGACACCACCATGGGCTTGACGCCGCTCGACGGTGTCATGATGGGCACCCGCTGCGGCTCCATCGACCCTGCTACCGTGTGCTACCTGCAGCGCGAAGGCGGCTACACCTTCGACGAGGTCGACGAGATGATGAACAAGAAGTCCGGCCTTCTGGCTGTGACCGGCGGCAAGACCAACGACTGCCGCAATGTTGAGGAGCTCGCCGCTGCCGGTGACCCCGAGGCTCAGCTCGCCTTCGATATGTTCGTCTACAAGATTGCCGCCAAGGCCGCCGAGATGGCCACTTCCATGTGCGGCATGGACACCCTGGTCTTTACCGCCGGCATCGGCGAGCACGCTCCGGCTGTCCGCGCTGGCGTGGCCGACCGTCTGGCCTTTATGGGCGTCAAGATGGATCACGCTCGTAACGCCCTGCGCGGCGACGGCGCTTGGTGCCTGTCCGCCAAGGATTCCAAGGTCAAGATCTTCGTCATCCCCACGGATGAGGAGTTCATGATCGCCTCCGACGTCGAGCGCATCGTCAGCGGCAAGTAATTGATGCAAGGGGAGGGGACTGGATGGCCTTGCGCCGTTCAGCCCCCTTTTATGCTCTTTGGGCGAAGAGTTTAATAGATATTTATTGAATTCTGATAACTTCTTATTAAGGGTACGGCCGCCCTATAGGTTTGCCGACCGTACTGTAATCACGAAGGAGTCTCATGAACGTACTTGTTGTCAACGCCGGCAGCTCGAGTCTTAAATATCAGCTTTTGGATACCGATACCCGCGAGGTTTTCGCCAAGGGCAACTGCGAGCGTATCGGCTCGGAGATGGGCATCTTTGGCCACTCCGAGAACGGTGGCGCCAAGCAGACCGAGGAGGTTCCCTTCCCCGATCATCGCTCTGCTATCGCTCGCGTGCTCGAGGAGCTTGAGAAGACCGACTTTACAATCGATGGCATCGGCCACCGTATCGTTCAGGGTGGCTGGCACTTCGATGATTCCGCGGTCGTCGACGACGAGGTCATGGCTAAGATCCTTGAGGTGGCCCCGCTCGCCCCACTGCACAATTACGGCGAGGCCGCGGCAATCGAATACTGCCGCGAGAAGTATCCGGAGCTGCCCAACGTGGCCGTCTTCGACACCTCGTTCCACATGACCATGCCCGAGGTTGCCTACACCTACGCGCTGCCCAAGGACGTGTGCGACAAGTACCATGTGCGCAAGTACGGCGCCCACGGTACGAGCCACCGCTACGAGTGGATGATGGCAAAGGAGATTCTGGGCTCGTGCTGCCACCGTCTGCTTTCGTGCCATCTGGGCAACGGCGCTTCGCTCGCCGCCATTGAGGACGGCGTTTGCCGCGACACAACGATGGGCCTCACACCGCTCGACGGCCTGATGATGGGCACCCGTTGTGGCTCCATTGACCCGGCCACCGTGTGCTACCTCCAGCGCGAGGGCGGCTACAGCTACCAGGAAGTCGACGACATGATGAACAAGCAGTCTGGTCTGCTTGCCATCTCGGGCATCTCCAACGACGCTCGCGACATCCGTACACGCGCCTCCGAGGGCGACGAGCGCTGCCTGCTCGCCTTCGACATGTTTGCCTACAAGGCCATGCAGCAGGCCGGTTCCATGATCGCTTCCATGGCGGGCGTGGACACCATCACCTTTACCGCCGGCATTGGCGAGAACGACTGGTCGATTCGCAAGGCCTTCTGCGACTGCTTTGAGTGGCTGGGCGTGCGCATCGACAACAACAAGAACCGCGAGGCCGTGGGCAACGGACCGCAGGTCATCAGTGCCGCCGGTTCTGCCGTCACGGTCATGGTCATCCCCACCGACGAGGAATACATGATCGCCCACGACGTCGAGCGTCTGACCAAGAACAACTAACGCGCTCATTTGCATTTAAACGAAAGGCCTCCAGAGCAACAGCTCCGGAGGCCTTTCTGCTAGCAGGTGGGCGGCGGAAACTCCATCCCATTTCGAGCACAAATTCTGGGACACGCTTTCCGGTTGAGGCGCGTTGCGGAAAGTACGACCCACAATAAAGCAAAATTACGTCCCACAGTTTCCCAAACAGCCCCCAAGTGGAAGCTGCATCCCACAATCCGCCTTCAAACCGGGACACGCTTTCCGGCACAACAACCGCCGAGGCCCTATCAGCCTTTCAAATCCACAGTGACCATATCCGCATCGTTTGCCCCCCAGCAACGGCACCCATCCATTCAGATTCTCAGCCCCAGCTCGTAGCCAAGCCGCCGTCCGCCCCAGATCCCCTGAGCACCACGTGGCGGCAGGGACCCTACAGGGTAAAGCTCTGAAAACTTTCCGCAGGACGCATGAAACCCCCGCCGCACGAAGTGCGCAGCGGGGGTTTCATGCATGTCCGAGGACGTTTTCAGAGCTTTACCCTGTAGGGTCCCGAGGGGATATGTACGCTACTCAGCCATCTGAGCCTGGACGGCGGTGATGGCCACGACACCCACGATGTCGTCAGCAGAGCAGCCGCGCGACAGATCGTTGACCGGCTTGGCGATGCCCTGCAGGATGGGGCCGTAGGCGTCGGCGCCGGCGAAGCGCTGGACCAGCTTGTAGCCGATGTTGCCGGCCTCGAGGTCGGGGAACACGAGCACGTTGGCCTTACCGGCGACGGAGGAGCCGGGAGCCTTGAGCTGGGCGACGGTGGGGACGATAGCGGCATCGAGCTGCAGGTCGCCGTCGATGGCGAGCTCGGGAGCCTTCTCCTTGCAGAACTTTACAGCCTCCTGGACCTTCTTGGCGACCTCGCCACCGGCGGAGCCCATGGTGGAGTAGGAGAGCATGGCTACGTGCGGCTCAACGTTGCCCATGAAGGTGGACCAAGAGTGAGCGGAGGCGATGGCGATCTCGGAGAGCTCGTCAGAAGACGGATTAATGTTGAGGCCGCAGTCGGCGAAGATCAGCGTGCCGTCGGTGCCGAACTGCGGGGTGTCGGTGCACATCACGAAGAAGGCCGAGACCAGCTTGGTGCCCGGGGCGGTCTTGAGGATCTGCAGCGCGGGGCGCAGGGTGTCGGCGGTGGAGTGGCAAGCACCGGAGACCAGGCCGTCGGCGTCGCCCATCTTGACCATCATGGTGCCAAAGTAGGTGGCGTC
>CAJLVJ010000042.1 GCA_905210085.1 uncultured Collinsella sp.
GTGTTCACCATCGCTGTGCCGACGACCGCCGGTACCGCTGCCGAGGTGACCATCAACTACGTCATCACCGACCCCGAGAAGGTCCGCAAGTTCGTGTGCGTCGACACCAACGACGCCCCCGAGGTCGCCGTCGTCGACCCCGATATGATGGCTTCCATGCCCGCCGGCCTGACCGCCTCTACTGGCATGGACGCTCTGACCCACGCCATCGAGGGCTACACCACCAAGGGCGCTTGGGAGCTCTCCGACATGTTCCACTTTGAGGCTATCAAGCTGATCAGCGAGAACCTGCGCGACTCTGTCGCCGAGGCCAAGTCCGGTCAGCCCGGCTCCGGCCGCGAGGGTATGGCTCTTGGCCAGTATGTCGCCGGCATGGGCTTCTCCAACGTCGGCCTGGGCATCGACCACGCCATGGCTCACACCCTGTCCGCTCACTACGATACCCCGCACGGTGTCGCCTGCGCCATGCTGCTGCCGATCGCCATGGAGTTCAATAAGCCGGTTTGCGCCGAGCGCCTGGCCAAGGTTGCCGTCGCCATGGGCGTTGACACCACGGGCATGAGCACCGACGAGGCCGCCGACGCCGCTATCGCCGCCGTCAAGCAGCTTTCCGCCGACGTGAACATCCCGCACGTCTGCGAGGCCATGAAGGCTGACGAGATCGAGGTCCTGGCCAAGGACGCCATGGCCGACGCTTGCTTCCCGGGCAACCCGCGCGAGGCGACGCTCGACGACGTCATCGAGCTCTTCAAGAAGATCTGCCCGGCTGCCTAGCCTAGTTTGGTGTTCTTTCGCCTGTAGGCGTATGGTCTTTTGACTTGCCACTGGCCCCGCCGCGCTACGCGCGGCGGGGCTTTTTGTGCCTCGTCGATGCCCCGAGATGGGCAAAACCAAGGCATGCTACCCGCTGCGGATAGGTGGTACACTTCCCAGCGTGCATTTTTGGGAGTATTCAGCAAGCTCTTAAAAATGCATAACGTTTTGAATGGCCCGTAGTGGCCCGCAGGCGCCCATCGACAGCCATTGTGGGCGGGCTATCGATGAGCGGAGGGGGTTGTTACTGAGTTTCTGCTTTGCGACGACCTGCAACACTGCTGTAACCGCGTCGTTTTGTCGTTCGCGATGGGGTCGTTGGGGCCCACGGTGCTGAATACTCCGTTTTTTGCACGGCCCAAGGTGGGGTACCCTGAGACGAAGCAAAAAGAGTCCTCATTTCTATGCAGATACCGATAGAATTTATGCAAGATTGGGATTGTAAGCCGTGCGCGTGCGCAAAATCGGCGCGAGGGCGTCTAGAGGTGGCTCGGCTCCCAGAGCCTTGCGCGTGCAGAACGGTTAAAATCGGGATTCGGTCTTAGTTTTGCTTGGAAGGATGCACATGGCTTCTGTAATCGATGCTTCTCTAGAGGAGACGCTCTCCTATATCGCGGGACAGCTTAAGACGCTGACTTCTATTGCTTCGCCGACGGGCTATACCCGTGCGGCGACTGATTATCTGATGGAGACCCTGCGCGATATGGGGTTTGGGCCTGAGCGTTCTAATAAGGGTAACGTGCTCGTTGAGCTTGGCGGCGAGGGCGAGCCGCTTGTGTTGGCGAGCCATGTCGACACCCTGGGCGCCATGGTGCGTTCCATTAAGGACAATGGCCGCCTGCGCCCCACGACGCTCGGTGGGCATCAGTGGTCTACGGCCGATGGCGAGAACTGCACCGTCTACACGCGCGACGGCAATGTCTACACGGGCGTGGTTCTTAACACCGAGCCTTCGGCGCACGTGGCCGACGAGCCGGTCAAGACCATCGAGAAGAACATGGAAATTCTGCTCGATGAGAATGTCGACAGCAAGGACGATGTGCTTGAGCTGGGCATTCAGACCGGCGACATCATCGCTATGGATCCGCGTACCACGGTGACGGAGAGCGGCTACATCAAGAGCCGCTTCCTGGATGACAAGCTGTCGGCGTCGATTCTGCTGGGTCTGGCCCGCGCTGTTGCTGACGGCGAGGTGTCGCTTTCGCGCAAGGTGTCGCTGCTCTTTACCGTGTACGAGGAGGTCGGCCACGGCGGTGCTTTCGTGCCGGCCGACACGCGCGAGATGATCAGCGTTGACATGGGCTGCGTGGGCGACGACCTGGGCTGCACCGAGCGCATGGTGTCGATTTGCGCCAAGGATTCGGGCGGTCCGTACAACTACGACCTGGTAACCACGCTGTCCAACATCGCGCGCGAGCTGGAGCTCGATTACGCCATCGATGTGTATCCGCACTACGGCTCGGACGTTGAGGCCACGCTCTCGGCCGGCTACGACATCCGTCACGGCCTGATCGGCCCCGGCGTGTACGCGAGCCACAACTACGAGCGCAGCCACATCGACGGCGTGCGCAATACCTACGAGCTGGTCCGCGCCTACGTACAACGCTAGAGGAGCAGCTTGCGACTCGGCTGACCAATCACTAAGGCCTGATTTCTCGGGCCTTTTTTCGCTTTGGGTTGTTTAGTATTATGATGTATGTAATCTATTAACTAAACGTGTAAATTACTTAACGAGGTGATGCGGTGTATGGATACGTCTGAGTACCTGTCTATGGGTGATGCTGCCCGCCTGTTGGGCGTTACGAAAGCCCGCATATCGCAACTTGCCGCATCGGGGACGCTTGTGTGCGATATTGTGGGCGGCCGGAAGATGGTTGAGTATGATTCTGCGGTCGCTTATCAAAAGGTCCGCAAACGTGGACGCCGTCCTGCGGCCGATGTGGGGCGCAAGTTTACGCTGATGTCCGCCGATTACGAGGTTGCGCGTGTTTCGTTTGATCCGATGCGCGAGTTTTCCTTCGAAATCGCCGAGGTACTCGATGCGCAGAGGATGCCGTTTGGCACGTGCTCGAGCTCTTCTCCTACGGTGAATAAACGGGAGCTCAACGTGTGGTGGAGCCATCGGTCGGTGCCTGACGCCCGCCCCGGACTCGTCTCGCGCTATCGTGAACTGGGAATTGCCAGTGGCATCGAGGTTCCGGTTCGGTGCCTGGGCCTCTCGCTTTCGGATTGTTATTGGCTGCGACCGGCAGAATGCGACGGGCTCGAATGGCGAAACCTCAATTACTTCGAGAATGATTTTGAGCGATCGGCGCCCGAGGAGCGTTCGGGTTGGCTGGAAGGCATCGGTCTTAAAAATCCGGATAACACGTCCGAGGGCGAGCTCCCTAAATCGTGGATGATCCGAAACGGCATTCGCGTTTTGGCTAAAGGTTGCGGGATGGACGATCAGCGTCCCTTTAACGAGGCGGTTGCAACGGCTCTACATCGTCGCTTGCTGTCGGAGGGCGAGTTTGTTCCTTATACGGTTGAGCGGATGTTCGATGGCCCTGTCTGTCTGTGCGACGACTTTCTTGATGGCCGCGAGGAATACGTTCCGGCCGTTTACGTTAAGGGCGCACTTGGTAGCCAGCGAGGAAGCTCGACATACGATCGATACTGTCGCTACCTTGGCAAGCATGGTGCCGATGAGGCCGCTGTGAGAAGGTCTATGTCGCAGATGATTGTCTGCGATGCCCTTTTGGCCAACAACGACCGCCATTGGCGAAACTTCGGCATCATCCGTAATGTCGACACCCTGGAGATAAAACCTGCTCCGCTGTTCGATAGCGGCAACTGCCTGTGGTACAACGTACCAACTGCAGTGCTCGCAGCTGGGGAGTTTTGGTTTTCCGCTAAGCCGTTTGGGCCCGACCCTTCCGTCCAGCTGGCGCTTGCGGACTCGCTCGATTGGTTCGATTCATCACGACTCAACGGATTTGTTGATGAAGCGATCGAGATTCTTTCGCAGAGCAAATGGGCCACGGCGGAGGGCCGGCTCGAGTCCATTCGCCGCGGCCTCGAGCGTCGCGTAATCGAGGTTAGTGCCGCTGTTGAGGTACTTCGACACGTGCAGCGATAAACCCGCGGCTACTTAAGTGCGCCGGTCACGGTACCGCCGCCCAGGACGATGCCGCCGCGATAGACGACGACGGCCTGGCCGGGGGCGATGGCTCGCTGCGGCTCGTCAAAAGTTAGCAACATTTGCCCGTCTTCGTCACGCGTAAGGGTCGCTGCCTGGTCTTTCTGACGGTAGCGGTACTTGGCGCCCACGCGAATGCCGCCGGCATCGAGTTCTGCCTCCATGCGGTCGGCAGGGGCGCTCCAAATCCAGTCGTTGGCCGTGAGCGCTGTGGCCGTCAGGTCCTCGACCTCGCCCAGATGCACAATGTTGCTGGCGGCATCGACGCCCGTTACGTACACGGGATGCGCCATCGCGACGCCCAGGCCCTTGCGCTGGCCGATGGTATAGCGCAGTGCGCCGTTGTGGCGCCCGACCACGCTGCCGTCGCGCCATACGATGTCGCCCGGTGCAGCGGCGTGTCCGCAGCGGCGCTCGATATAGCCCGCGTAGTCACCGTCTGGAATAAAGCAAATATCCTCGCTTTCGGCCTTCTTGGCGTTGATGAAGTCCTGCTCGGCGGCAATGCGGCGCACGTCGCGCTCCTTGTCCAGGCCTGCCAGCGGAAAGATTGTGCGTGCCAGGCGCTCTTGCGTGAGCGAATACAAAAAGTAACTCTGGTCCTTCTTGGGGTCTTCGCCGCGATGCAGCTGCCAGGTGCCGTCGGACGCCTGGCTCGTTTTGGCGTAGTGACCTGTGGCGATGTAGTCGCAGCCCATATCGAGTGCCGCATCGAGCAGCGCGCCAAACTTAATATGGCGGTTGCAGGTGATGCACGGATTGGGCGTCAACCCTTCCTGGTAGGCAGTCACGAAGCGCTCGATAACATTGCGGTCGAAGGTTTGCTGCAAGTCGAGCACATGGTGGGGTATCCCCAGGCGATCGGCGACGGCCTTTGCATCGGCGATATCGCGGTCGACCTTACTTATGCCCGTGACGGGATCGGGCGCGGGGCAGGTGAGGCGCATGGTGGCGCCGACGCATTCGTAGCCCTGGCTTTTGAGCAGGTACGCGGTCACGCTGGAATCGACGCCGCCGCTCATGGCGACGAGCACGCGCTTGTTGTGCATGGGGAGGTTCTCCTTGGTGGCATGTGGCCAAAAAAGAAAAGCGGCGCGGGAGGCTGGTTCCGCGCCGCAGACATTGTAGCAAGTTCGGACGTCTCGTGGG
Organism: uncultured Collinsella sp.; assembly: GCA_905210085.1. Classification (GTDB taxonomy): domain Bacteria; phylum Actinomycetota; class Coriobacteriia; order Coriobacteriales; family Coriobacteriaceae; genus Collinsella. The sequence continues at coordinate 5,144 of CAJLVJ010000042.1, forward strand.
ACACCCTGATTGGATGGGCTCAGACTGCCGGGAGAGAGGAGGCCGGCTCGTCCCTGAGCTCAACCTATGGGCGACGGGCCCTAGTCCTGGAAGAGTGCCGTGGACAGGTAGCGCTCACCGGTATCGGCGAGCAGCGCCACGATGGTCTTGCCCTCGTTCTCGGGGCGCTTGGCCAGCTGCAGTGCGGCCCACACGGCGGCGCCGGACGAAATGCCCACGAGCACGCCCTCCTTGTGGCCCACGGCGCGGCCGGTGGCAAAGGCGTCGTCGTTCTCGACGGGGATGATCTCGTCATAGACCCGGGTGTCGAGGACGTCGGGCACAAAACCGGCGCCGATACCCTGGATCTTGTGCGGGCCGGCTTGGCCCTTGGAGAGCACCGGGGAAGTGGCGGGCTCGACGGCGACGACCTTGATTTCGGGGTTCTGCTCCTTAAGGAACTCACCCACGCCGGTCACGGTGCCGCCGGTTCCAACGCCGGCGACGAAGATGTCGACCTCGCCGTCGGTGTCATCCCAGATCTCGGGGCCGGTCGTGGCCTTGTGGATGGCGGGGTTGGCGGGGTTCACAAACTGGCCGGCGATGATGCTGTTGGGCGTCTCCTTCTGCAGCTCCTCGGCCTTGGCGATGGCGCCCTTCATGCCCTTGGAGCCGTCGGTGAGCACGAGCTGTGCGCCGTATGCCTGCATAAGCTTGCGGCGCTCGACGGACATGGTCTCGGGCATGGTGATGATCACCTTGTAGCCGCGAGCCGCCGCCACCGAGGCGATGCCGACGCCGGTGTTGCCGCTCGTGGGCTCGATGATGGTATAGTCGCCACCGCGCACGAGCTTGCCGGCCTTCTCGGCCTCGTCGATCATGTTCTTGGCGACGCGGTCTTTGACGGATCCGGCGGGGTTGAAGTATTCCAGCTTGACGAGCACGCGGGCCTTGAGGTCCTCATCGGCCTCAAAGTGAGTGAGCTCCAGAAGCGGAGTGTGGCCGATAAGCTGATCGATGGACGTGTAAACATTGCTCATGGTGAACCTCCAAAGTGTTCAAATGACTGGATACCGTGTGGTTTTACGGTGTGTGTAGCAGCGAAACCCACAAACCTTATGGGTTGTTTGTTTTGCTGTTGGCAAGCATAGTAGATAGTAAAGCCTAGTAACGCAATAGGAAATAGAAGATTATTACGAGTCGATTAACCATCTTGACGGGAATGGGTATTTTCAAAACCAATTTTTCGGCTAGAATTTCTACGGGCTAAATGACCGAAAGGCAGCACTATACATGTTGGTTTCTACTAAGGGCAGATATGCCCTGCGCGTTATGGTCGACCTAGCCGAGCACCGGGCAGCCGGTCGCATCCCGCTCAAAGAGATCGCGGCGCGACAGGGGATTTCCGAGAAATATCTCGAGAACATCTTGGCTACGCTTGTGCGCGCCAACATGCTCTCGGGCATGCGTGGCAAGGGCGGCGGCTACGTGCTTACGCGCCCGCCCGAGCAGTACACGGTGGGCGAGATCCTGCGCCTGACCGAGGGCAGTCTGGCGCCGGTCGCCTGCCTGGATGGCGACTGCAAGGGCTGCTCGCGTTCGGATGAGTGTCCCACGCTCGACGTGTGGAAGAACCTGGACAAGCTCATCAACGACTACCTCGACGGTGTGACGCTCGATCAACTTGTCGCTCCCAACCATGGCTACGACTACGTCATCTAACCCACACCTGCATTTGGGGACGGGGTAGAAATGGTAGATCCTCTCGTCCTTTGAGACTTGGCAAATAAGAAGGCCGCCCATTTTTGCGATGGGCGGCCTTTGTCTTGGGTCGATATGACGGTTCGTATTGAACAGTTCTAGCCCTCGGCGATGCTGTCGAGAATGCTGCGCATGATGGATACCAGGATGCTGCCCATAAAGGCCGATCCAAAGCCGGCAATGGAGATACCCGCGCCCAGCAGATTGACCGACAGATAGCTGGCCAGCTCGAGCATGAAGCTGTTGACTACGAGCTGAAAAATACCAAGCGTGATAATAGTGAGCGGCAGCGAGATGACCGTCAGGAACGGCTTGACGAGCGAGTCGACGATGTTGAGGAACAGTCCCACGAAGGCAAAGCAGACCCAAGCCTCGGCAAAGCCGAAGGGTTGGATACCGGGGACGAGGAACGTGGCGATCGCGATGGCGATCGAGGTGAAGAGCCAGTTAAGCATAAAGCGCATGGCGTGAATCCTTTCTTGCGCCGGGGTTGCTGGCGTCGCGTGAAGCGGCTTGCGGCGGCGACCTGGATGGTTGCGCGGGCACGCCGCGGTGTTTGGGCGCCCATTGTCTCAAATATTCGTGGAGCTTACGTGCGCATATGGTTTCTAAACGGCGTTCGTCCTGAAAAACGCGCCGCTGGCAGAGAGTCTTGTCGCTTTAGTTTGGTGGTGTGCTACACTGCTACGGGCAAAAGCCACAGGCGTTGCCCTATTGCATAGAACGGGCGAACGATGCCCGATGTCAGTATCAACTTCGATGCCTTTTGGCGGGTTTGGCGGTGATCGATGAATATCGAGAACATGTTTGACAAGCCTGATGTCAAGCAGCTGGTCCACGCATTTAGCCTTTTGGACGACGAGAAGGATATCCAAGCGTTTTTGACCGATATCTGCACGCCGCGCGAGATTTGCGACCTTTCTCAGCGTTTGCAGGTTGCGCGCTATTTGGACGAGGGCGAGCCTTATGTTGAGGTTCAGGCCCGTACCGGCGCTTCGTCCACCACGGTGAGCCGCGTTTCAAAGGCGCTGAACGGCGAGTACGGTGGCTACCGCAAGATCCTCATTAAGTTGGAGGATGGCGAGTAGGCCGGCGACAACATTGAATTACGAAGAACCGTCCCTCCGGGGGCGGTTTTTATATGCCCGCAATCGGCTGGTTCGTTGGGGCCAAGTTGCTTTGTACCAAAAGATGGAGCTGCGGTGGCAATGTGTCCGCTTGGGCGGGTAGGATGGATGCATTGATTATTGCGAGCAGTTTGAGCGGAGGACCATGCCTGTTCGAATCTATACCACCATTGCCGGCACGGATTTGAGCGATGCCGAGTCGGCACTGCTTGCCGACCTTATTGCCCGCCGCGGGCGTGCCGTGCTGCTGGCACCAACGTTCGCCGAGCTCGACCTGTGCCGTCATGATGCGGCGGAAGCCGGGGCTTCGCTGGGTATCGACTACAAGACACCTTCGTCATGGCTTCGCTCGCTTTGGGAGCTTTTGGGCGACGGGCGCGATTTCGTCGACAACCTGCAACGCCAGATGCTGTTTTCGGATATGATTGCCCGCCGCGACGATGCCGACCTGCAGCCGCTTTCGCGTAGCCAGGGCACGGTGCGCATGCTCGCGCGCATGGCTCGCGATGTGCTTCCGGGTGTGGCGGGGACAGGTGCCGAGCGTTGCTGCGACAACGTTTGCAAGCCCAAGCCCAAAAGCGACGCCGAGGCTCGCGTGTTTGAACTTTTGTGCGCCTATGCGTGCGGCTTGGACCGTCGAGATATGGTCGAGCCCTGCGAGGCAGCTGACATTATGGCCGGCGCTTTGACCGACAGCCTGCCGGCGTGCGCCCGCGCCGTTTGCGTGCGCGGCGTCACGTCATTTACGTATAGCCTGCTCGAGCTGCTGTCCGCCGTGGCAAACAACGGGGGAGAGGTTGTCGTGCTGCTCGCCCGCGAGCAAGCGGCGATGCGTGAGGAGCTGGCCACGGCCCTTGATACCCGCGGTGTGCTGTTTGAGGTTGCACCGCTGGACGAGGATGCTGGCGCTCCCGCGACTGCTCCAAAGTCCGTCGCACGTCCTGCCTTTGTGGAAGTCGCCGGCCCCCATGCTCGTGCCCGTGTCTATGCGGACGTCATCGATAAGATGGTGAAAGCGCACAAGGAGTCCAAGGTCAACGATGCCGCCTCCGCGCCCGCCGATCCCGTGCGCGTGCTCGTTGTTTCTGCCCGGGCACCCCAGCTGTTCGGTGAGCTCGCCGCTCGTTTGGCGGCGCGCCACGTTGCTGCCGAGACGACCGAGTTCACGGCGTTTTCTCAATCCATTGTGGGCAGGCAGTTCACGGCGCTCGCCAACCTGATCGAGCGTATGAAGGCCGCCGACGAAGGGGCAGCTTCCAAGACTGAGTGGTGGCCCGCTCCGGAGCTTACCGACTGGATTTACAGCCCGCTTTCGGGTACTGACGCCGCGAGCGCCCGCGGCTTCGACAAGAACATGCGCCTGTCGCGCAGCAAGACCACTGCGGGCGTCAAGAGCCTGCTGCAGAGTGTGCAGGGCCAGGTGAGGGGCGCCCGCAAGGCCGCCAACGACGATAACTGGTTTAAGAATGTGCCGTGCGTGGTCTCGGACGTGTTTCAGGCGCTGTGGCGCGACAAACCCGTGACGGCGCTCAAGGCCATGCTCGCCGTTGCAGAGGCGTTGCCCGATCGCTCGCTGGGCAGCTTGGATGGCCAGGCCCGTCGCCAGGCGGAGGTAGCCCTGCTGCGCCACGCCATCGACATCCTTATGAACGATGCTCGCGCGCTCGACGTGTCGCAGGCCGCGACCGTGCCGGTTCTCGACGGCGTTCGAACCAAGGTGGACAAGCGCAGTACCGCCTACGATTACGAGACCTATGAGGTCGATCGCACACCACGAGCACAAGTGCGCTTCGCGTCGCTTGCCGATGCGTCGGTTCTTCGCCCTGGCAGCTACGATGCCGTGCTGTTTGCCGATGTCGACCTGGACAGCTATCCGCTTTCGCACGAAGAGGGCCCGCTTGCCACGTTGACAGCCGAGCTGCGCCGCGACGGCGTGTCTTTGGAGCCCGCTGCCCTGCTGCGCGTGCGCTTTGGCCGTGCGATGCAGGCGGCGAGCGGTCCGGTCGCGCTCGCCCGTGTGACGCACGATCGCCAGGCACGCGAGTGCTACCCGGCAGCCGTATGGACCGAGCTGTGGGCACATGCCGAGGCCGCTGGCGCTGCCAAGCCCATGCGCGTGGGCGAGGGCGATATCATCGCCGACTTTGATCCCGCGGCAGGTGAAGGCCTCAAGCGCGAGCGCGTGACCTGTGAAGCCCCTCAGCATCTGAGTGCCGAGGCCGTGCCGTATTTGGTCCTGCGCCGTCGCGATGGCGAGGGTGAGGACGCGCCGCTCGTGCCGCGTCTGACGTCCGCCTCGCAGATCGAGGCCTATTCGACCTGCCCGCTATGCTGGTTCGTCTCGTACCGCGTGAAGCCCCAGTCGATCGACGCGGGCTTTGGCAACATGGAAAAGGGCAACTTTGTCCACGACGTGCTGGAGCATCTGCATGCCCGTCTGCCCCAAGAGGGCATGGAGCGCGTGACGCCCGAGAATCTGCCGCGCGCACAGGAGCTGCTGCACGAGGTCTTTGACGAGACGTTGGCCGAGCACGCCGGCAAGCGCGGCACGGAGGGCCCGCTGGTGCCGCTCTCTGCGGTGGAGGAACGCCAGGTGGCCGAGATCTTGCCGCAGCTGGAGGGTGTGCTTGCCTACGAGTCCGAGGCACTTGCCCCCTTTGCCCCGCGCTACCTGGAGTTCGCCTTCAACGAGCTCAAGGTCGAGTATGCCGGTTGGCCGCTTGGCGGGCGCATCGACCGCGTGGACGTGGACGCCGAGAATCGTGCCGTGGTGATCGACTACAAGCATCGCACGGGCGTTGAGGAGTTTAAGCTCGCCGACCCCACGGTGCGCGACGAGGAATCGGGCACGGCGCCCATCGACGATCCGCGCTGGTTGCCACCACATACCCAAACGCTCATCTACGCCCAGGCCATGCGCCGGGCGCTGGATTTGGACACCCGCGCGGCGCTCTACTTTTCGACCAAGGGCGGCAAGCCGGCGTTGCGCGGTGCCGCGAGCGCCGAGCTGCTCGAGGAAGAGCGCGGCGACGGTCGCATCCCGGGCCTTAAGAAAGGTTTCCCCGGCGAGGGTGGCAGCATGGACTTCGACGCCCTGCTCGATCGCGTTGAGGCCGGCATCGCCGAGCGCCTGCGCGAGCTCGAGGCAGGCAACGTTGCCGCCGTCGACCCGACGTCGGCTCAGGCCGCGCATGCGTGCTGCTCGTATAACCACGAAGGAACGTTTGTAAGGAGGGACGTGTAGACCATGGATCTTTCGACTTTGATGCCGCAACAGCTGCAGATTGTCAAAACGCTCGACCGTCCGCTGTTTGTCTCGGCGGGCGCCGGTTCGGGCAAGACCTTTACCCTCACACGTCGCATCGTCTACGCGCTCTCGCCTGAATCCGGTCCGTTCGTTGAACATCTTGACCAGGTGCTCGCCATTACCTTTACCAAAGATGCCGCGGCCGAGATCCGTGACCGCGTGCGCCGTGCGCTTATCGACGAGGGCATGGACGAGGAAGCACTGACCGTCGACGACGCGTGGATTTCGACTATTCACGGCATGTGCTCGCGTATCCTGCGCGCGCACGCGCTGGAGCTGGGCATCGACCCCGAGTTCACGGTGCTCACCGATACCGACGAGCTCATGGACCAGGCTGTTGAGCATGTGCTGGGTCGCGCGACGGCACCCGATGCCGCCCCCGAGCTCGCGGCATCGCTCAAGGCCCTCTATGCCTGGTATCCCATGGCGGGCGAGGGCGGTTCCTTTGGCGGCGGTACGACCATCAAGGGTCTGGTGCGCGACCTGCTGGAGCTGTCGAGCCAGTTGCCGGACGGTATGGACGACGTGCGCGTGGCGCGCGGCCAGGCCGATACCTCGGCACTCGCCGATGCCTATCGCGCGGCGCTGGGCGCAAGCAAGGCCGCGACCGAGAAGGCGCAGGTGGCGCTCGATGCCATCGACGCGTTCGAGGCGAGCGGCAAGACCATGGTCGATGCGGCGCGACTCATGATGTCGTGCACCATGCCGCGCGCGAGCAAGGCATTCCCCAAGGAACAGGTCGAGCTGCTCAAGGCCGAGGCCGCCGATGCGTTTATCAATATCGTGCTTGCCTGCGGTGGCCCGGCGCTCGATGCGCTGGTGGGTCTGGCCCGTTCCGTCGAGGCCGAGTACCGCGCGCTGAAGGCTGCCCAGTCTGCCCTCGACAACAACGACCTGCTGCGCATGGCCTACGAGGCCCTGCGCGACTACCCGGCCATCCGAGCGGCATACGAGGGCCGCTTTAAGATGGTCATGATCGACGAGTTCCAGGATACCGACCAGATGCAGGTCGATCTGATACGCTACCTGACGGGTGCGGGGGAGCGCGCGCTGTGCACCGTGGGCGATGCACAGCAGTCCATCTATCGCTTCCGTGGCGCCGAGGTCGAGGTGTTTCGCCGCCAGGAGCGCAAGGTGGGCTCCTCTGCTGCGCCCGAGACGGCTGTCGCATCCGATGCCCCCGCTGGCGAGCTCGTCAAACTCGTGCGCAACTTCCGCAGCCACGACGAGGTGCTGCGTTACGTGGCACGCGTCTTCGACGGCGATGACGGCGGCCTGATGCAGGGTTTTTTGGATCTTGAGGCGAGCGACGGCCGCAAGGACACGCTGGTGGCAGACGCTTCGCGTCGCCAGGCCCTCTTTGTTGCCGGCGGCAGTACGCAGGAGCGCACGCTGGCAAAGGCCCGTGCGATCGCCGAGCGTTTCCATGCGCTCGTCAAAGCGGGGCAGCCCCAGGGCAGCATGGTCCTGCTGCTGGGCCGCATGACCAACGCAGACGTCTACGCACAGGCCTTCCGTGACCAGGGGCTCGACTGCGTCATCGCGGGCGGCTCGGTCTTTGCGCAGGCTGCCGAGGTGCAGACGGTGCGCGCCCTGGTCTGCGCGCTCGCCAACCCGGCCGATACGGCGCAGGGCCTTATGCCGCTGCTCGCCTCGCCGATGTTTGCACTCGGCGCCCAGGAGTTTTTGGCGCTGGCGACCAAGCTCGATAGCGAGACGGGGGAGACCTCGCGCCGCAACATCGATGCGGGCATCATGAGCGATTCCGATGTGCCGGGCCTGCAAGACCTGCCGCTCGTGACGCGCGCCCGCGAGGTGTTGCGCTATGCGCTTCGTCGTGTGGGTCGCGATTCGTTCGCCGCCATCGCGCGCGACGTGGTCAACGCCTCCGGCTGGTTTGTGCGTCTGGCGCAGCGTGGTCCCGAGGGCAAGGCCGTTGCCGCCAACGTGCTCAAGGCGCTCGACGCCGTGGCCGAGGCGGAGGCCGAGTTCGGAAACTCGCCGCGTTCCATCGCGCTGGCCTTCGACCGTTTCTTGGCGGGCAAGGAGGCCCCGGGTGCCCTCAACGAGGAGGGCGACGGCGCGGTGCGCATCATGACGGTGCACGCCTCCAAGGGTCTGGAATATCCGGTCGTGGCGGTCGCCGAGTGCTTTGGCGTGCGCAAATCGTCCGGTGTGGCTCAGATGGGGCGCGTCGAGGGCGGAGCACAGGTCGTGGCGCTGCCGGCACGCTTCGACGGCGTTAAGCTCGCGGACGGCACGTTCGTAAAGGGCGATGACGTCAAAAAGCAGTTTGAGCATGCGTTTAAGGGCAAGGGCACGTCGTTATGGTTGCCGCCGGAGCTCATGGAGGATGTCTGCGCGACGGGTTCTCCCGCCGAGGCATTTGCTCGCCTGCGCAATGACGACCTGCAGCTCTCGCTCGAGGAGCGGGCCCGCTTGCTCTATGTCGCCATGACGCGTGCGCGTGAGCTGGTCATTCTGGCGATGGATGCCGGCGTGAGTCGTGGCAAGGTGACGGCGCCGACCTTCGACGTCGAGACCGATCTGACCTATGACGTGCTGCGCCGTATTTTGCCGACCGACGCTCTGGACATGCCGCAGCTCGATAGTGACCGTTTGACGTTCGACAACTCCAAGCCGGGCGACTACGAGCTCATCTCGCTGGCGGACTTTACGTTTGGCGAGCAGGCGTTTGAGGCCAACGCTTCACTGGATGCCGAGGGCAGGCTTGTCCGCGGCGATGCGGAGCCGGAGGGTGCCGGTACAGATGCCCGCGCCGCTGTTCCCGGCCCTGCCGACCCCGAGCCCGATGCGTTTGAGCTCGTGTATCCCCAGGCGGTGGGCGTGCGCATGGGTATCTGTCCGTATCCGGCGCGCGATTCGTACAGCTACTCGTCAATTGCCGCGGCGCTGCATGCCGAGTCCGAGGACCGTGCCGCCGAGGCACACGTGCCCATGGACGAGGCCGGCGATGATGCGGAGTCGGATGGTTCCGAGATGGCCGATGCAGACGTGGCCGCCGTTGAGCCTACCGGCAGCCCCATGGCGCTGGGCTCGGCCTTCCACGCTGCCTGCCAGTGGCTCATCGAGATGGGTGCCGATGCGCTGCCCGCCGCGCGCGCCGATGCGCTGGCGCGCCTGTGGCGCCTGACGCCGGAGCAGCGCGAACGCTTCGACGTTGCCCTGGACCGCTGGCTCAAGTCGGCTGTTCGTGCCGACCTGCTCGCGTGGCCGTGTGTTCGCGCCGAGGTGCCGTTCTTTTCGCTGGGCTGCGAGGACGAGGACATCGCTCGCTACGGTGCATATGCCGAGGGCGCCATCGACGCTTTGGCGACGAACCCGGCCGATCCGTCGCGCGCACTGGTCATCGACTACAAGACGGGCGGCACGCCGGACGAGACGCCGGAACAGCTGCAGGAGAAGCACGCCCTGCAGGCGCGCGTCTACGCTGATGTTCTGCACAAGGCGGGCTTTGAGGCCGTGACCGTCAAGTTCGTCCGCGTGGAACAGGCGAATCCAGCCATCTTCGTCGAACCCGCCGAACCTCAGGTAGTCACCTACAATCTCTAGCCCTCAGATAACTTGCGGTGGAATAGTTCCTGTATTGCGGCCCAGGTGGCCCAAGTGGGAACTATTCCACCGCAACTGCAAGAGGAGCCGTGTGGGTTTGGCTAGGTTCGGGTGCTGTCCGTGCCGTGGGGTAAAATCGTTCAGTCAGAACACGAACCCACATCGGAGCTCATCACATGGCATTCGTCCATCTGCACAATCACACTGTTTTTTCCATGCTCGACGGCGCAACCCGTATCCAGGATATGGTCAACCGTGCCGTTGAGCTGGGTATGCCCGCCGTTGCCATTACCGACCACGGCTACATGTATGGCGTGCCCGACCTGGCGCTGGCCTGCGACGCCGTTAACCACAACACGCCCGAGTACAAAACCTGGAGCCACGACAAGGCCTTCTTGGAAAAGGACCGCCGCGACGAGCTGGTGGAGCCCGATCCCGAGGCAAACCCGCGCGAGCATGCCCAGTATGTGAAGGACATGGCCATGTGGGACGAGAAGGGCAACATCGACGAGCTCAAGCCGCCTCTGGTCATCAAACCCATCTTTGGCTGCGAGGTCTACTTTACGCCGGACGAGACGCTCGCCCGCGACCACAAGCCCGAGCTCTACCACATGATCCTTCTGGCCAAGGACCAGGAGGGCTACGTCAACCTGATGCAGACGGTTTCCGAGGCCGCCGTGCAGGGCTTTTACTATAAGCCCCGCGTGACGCTCGACAACCTGCGCCGCCACGCCAAGGGCATGATCTGCACCAGTGCCTGTATCGCGGGCATCATCCCCAAGTACATCGACCGCGGTGACATGGAGGGTGCCATCAAATGGGCCGAGACCTTCCGTGACACCTTCGAGCCCGGCGACTTCTACATCGAGATCCAGGAACACGGCATCACCACCGACAACGGCCTGACCGACGAGCAGATGGACCGCACGCTCATCGATATCGCCAAGCAGGTGGGCGTCAAGGTCATCGCCACCAACGATTTCCACTACCTGCGCCGCGAGGACGCGCCGGTGCAGGACGTCATCATGTGCATTGGCATGAACGCCAAGGTCGACGACCCCAACCGCATGCGCATGACCGGCTCGGAGTTTTATATGAAGACCGAGGAGGAGATGCGGGCGATGTTCCCGTATTGCCCCGAGGCCTGCGACAACACACTCGAGATCGCCGACAAGTGCTACGTGGAGCTGGACTGGGATTCCATCATCCTGCCGCGCTTCCCGCTGCTCGATCCCGGCGAGACGCACGAGAGCCAGTTCCGCCGCGAGTGTGAGAAGGGCCTGCGCCAGCACTACGGCGACGACTGGGCCACGCGCGAGATCGGCGGCGTCAACATCAAAGAGCGCTTTGAGTACGAATACAAGGTCATCTGCGACAAGGGCTTTGCCGCCTACTTTTTGATCGTCGCCGAGTACGTGCAATGGGCCAAGGACAACGGCATCGGCGTCGGCCCCGGCCGTGGCTCGGCCGCCGGCGCTATCGTCGCCTACGCCATGAACATCACCGCGTTCGACCCGCTCGAGAACGGCCTGATGTTCGAGAGGTTCCTGTCCCCGCAGCGTACCGAGATGCCCGATATCGATATGGACTTCGACGATGAGCGGCGCCTCGAGGTCGTGGAGCACGTTCGCCAGCTCTATGGCCCCGAGAAGGTCACCCACGTCATCACCTACTCGACCATCAAGGCCAAGCAGGCCATCAACGAC
>CAJLVJ010000043.1 GCA_905210085.1 uncultured Collinsella sp.
ACGGCTGTTACGGAGAGCTGACCGAGAGGCCGAAGGTGCTCGCCTGCTAAGCGAGTATGCCCCAAAAGGGCATCTGGGGTTCGAATCCCCAGCTCTCCGCCAGTTTAACTTTAAAGAAGGGTCCCATTGGGGGCCCTTTTTTTGTGCGGAGAAAGGAGGCTGGGGATTCGAACCCTCAAAAAAAGGAGGCATCCTTTCGGACACCTCCTTTCAGCGAGTGTATTGTTCTTCGACCTTACACCTCGGGTGCCTTGGCTACGGTCTCGCTCTCGGCTGTGAGCGGGCGGTTGTCGATGCGGCGGCCCAGGCGGTCGAGCTTCACGAGGAGCCACTCAATGGGATTCGGCCCCGAGCCTTCCTCGTCGGCAACCAAATCCACGACGGCAATCTTGGTGCCGTCCTGCTTGAGCGTAACGCTGCCCACCTTGTCGCCCACATGCACCGTGCCCGAAAGATCGTCGTAGCTAACCTTTTCGGTCACCTCGCCGGCAAGGGAAAACACGGTCGCTTGCGCCGTGGGGTCGGCGAGCGTGGCGTCGATCGTCTTGTCCGTCCAATCTGTCTGGCTAATGCGTGCCATAAGCGGGTTGCCGTTGGCGGTCTTTTCCTGCGTGCTGGCGATCGCGACCGTGACCTTGTGGCCGTAGTACCAATTGGCAAGGGTTGCGGTATCGGTAAAGCGCTGGTCGGTGGTGGTGGAGTTCAAAACGACGGTGTAGATTTCGTCGCCGTCGCGGTTGTAGGCGCTCGTAAAGCAATAGCCCGCGTCGTCGGTGGTGCCGGTCTTGCCGCCGATGTTGCCATCTTGGCCCAGCAAATAGTTATGCGTGTCCATGGAATGCGAATGGTCGGCGCCGTCGGCGCCCGTGACCTCGATCCAGGAATCCTCGCTCGCTACGACCTCGCGGATCGTGTCGTTTTTCATGGCCTCCTGCATCATCAGCGCTACGTCGTGTGCGGTTGAGTGCATATTGCCAGCCCACTCATCAAAGTCCAGACCATGCGGGTTTTCAAAAAGCGTACCGGTGCAGCCGAGCTTCTTAGCGCGCTCGTTCATGGCCTTCACAAATGTGGCCTCGGCGTCTTTGGTCTTAGGGTCGATTTTCTTGCCCACATATTCGGCGAGCACGATGGCGGCGTCGTTGCCCGAGGGAATCATCAGGCCGCGCAGTGCCTGCTCCACGGTAAGCTCGTCGCCTTCGAGCAAGCCGGCGGTCGAATTACCCACAGTGGCTGCGGCGTTGCTCACCGTGACCTTCTCGTCCATCTTGCAATTCTCGACGGTTAGGATTGCGGTCATGACCTTGGTGATCGAGGCGATTTTGACCTGCTCATCGGCGCCGCGCCCATAGTAGACGGTGCCGTCTTTGCCCATGACGAGGGCATTGGTCGCATCGATATCGGGCAGGTTTTCGGCCGTGATGCCGCGCGCATCGGCGGTTTTGCCGCAAACATTGTCGGTCGTGAGCACTTGGGCGCCGGCGACGGTGGGCGCGCCAGCGGCAAGGGCGATAGCGCAGACAAAGCCGGCGGCAAGCTGGGCTGAGCGCTTTGCAAAAGAGGTGAGGGACTTCACGGATTTCGCTTTCGACGGGATGGTCTCTTCTGAAACTAGAGTATATCGTTTGCCGGCGTCGGCGATCATCGCGTGCGCGCTTGGCCCACATCCGCACCCGAACGGGCACAAGGGTGCTTAAGGCCGACTTAATCACCCACGCTTGTTGTGTGTGGCGTGCGTCGCCTCAGGCATAATGGAGCGCGAGAGGAGCACGCATGAACGAGCGCATTTTGGTAGTTGATGACGAGAAGGCCATCGCCGACTTGGTTGGCATCTACCTTACAAAAGAGGGCTTTGATGTCCAGATTGCCTATAGCGGGGCCGATGCTGCCAAGGCGATTTTGGAGCAGGAGTTCGATCTGGCGCTGCTTGATGTCATGCTGCCCGATATCGATGGATTTGAGCTGCTGCGTACGATCCGTTCCAGCCATACCTATCCCGTGATCATGCTGACGGCGCGCGATGCCCAGCAAGACAAGATCGGGGGCCTTTCGCTTGGCGCGGACGATTACGTGGTTAAGCCGTTCCGCCCGCTGGAGCTCATCGCGCGCGTGCACGCTCAGCTTCGCCGCTACACCAGTTACGGTAGCCGTGCACAGGCGGCCGAGTCGCCGACCATTCAGCTCGACGGCTTGGAGATCAACCGCGACGCTCGTTCCGTGACGGTGGACGGTGCACCGGTACGCCTCACACCCACCGAGTATTCAATCTTGCTGTATCTGGTCGAGCATCGCGGCAGCGTGGTGGCCGTGGAGGACCTGTTCCGTGCGGTGTGGAACGAGGATTTTATGCCCGGCTCCAACAATACGGTGATGGTGCACATTCGCCACCTGCGCGAAAAGATCGGCGACGACGCACAAAAGCCGCGCTTTATCAAAAACGTCTGGGGCGTCGGCTACATAATCGAATAACGCCTTTGATGGTGGGGAAGTGGATATGACAAAAGACGATAGGCAGGCATTCGAGGTACCCGATCGGCTCTTTGATTACGTGAGGTCGGTCGTCGACAACCGTGCGCCTGCAACGGTGCTGCTCTTTTTGCTGAGCCTGCTGCTGATTGGCATCGACAACATCGTCGGAATCTTGGCGGTGCTGCTTGTTGGCTTTTTGCTGATCGATCGATTTGAGATCGTGCGCCGCTGCGTGGTGATTGGCGGCGCCGCGTGGGCCATGACGTTGGCGATTGGCGCCATGGCGCTCGGCGGCATCGAAGGGCCGGTGCTGTTCGATGCCGGCTTTGTATTCAACATGCTTGGCTTTGTGCTGGCGCTTGCCGCGTGCGTGCTGTTCTTGTGCGGCCGTGCCCTGTACTACCAGGGCTACGAACAGGGCGAGCAGCATGCCGATTGTGTGCTGGCCGCTCGTATTCAAGATCGCCTGATCGATCACCCCGACACCTGGGACAACATCGACGGCGACTTCTTGGAGGTCGAGGGCGCCCTTAACCGCGTGCGTGACCGTGAGCGCAAGGTGCAGCAAGCTCTGCGTGACGAGTCACATCGCAAGGACGATCTGGTTACGTACTTGGCACATGACCTACGCACCCCGCTTGCGAGCGTAGTGGGCTATCTTTCGCTGCTGCAAGAGGCTCCTGAGCTGCCGGTTGAGCAACGTGCGCACTTTACGGGCGTGGCTCTCGACAAGGCGCACCGGCTCGATGCGCTCATCGAAGAGTTCTTCGATATCACGCGCTTTGACTTCCACGATATCGTGCTCACGCGCGGCTATGTTGATCTGGGGTTGCTGCTGGCTCAGGTGGCTGACGAGTTCTATCCCATCCTCAACGAGCAGCATAAGGAAGTCCAAGTTGATATTCGCGAGGACCTGACGGTGCTCGTGGATGGCGACAAAATGGCTCGCGTGTTCAACAACATCATGAAAAACGCTATTGCCTATAGCTATGAGGGCTCGACCATCACGATCGAGGCCAGACGCCGGGACGGCGGTGGCGTGCGCGTGCGCTTTATCAATCAGGGCGATCCCATCCCTGAGGCAAAGCTCAAGGTGATCTTTGAGAAGTTCTATCGCCTGGATGCGGCGCGTGCGACCAATCGCGGCGGCGCTGGACTGGGGCTTGCCATCGCCAAGGAGATCGTATGCGCGCACGGCGGTACCGTTGCATGTGAATCGACGCCCGAACACACGATATTCACCATCGAGCTGCCCGCCGCATAGCCAGTGTGCCCTTACAAACACTTGACAATGCGCTCACGTGCATATGAGCCGCGATTCCTACTATCGATACTGCTGAATTGATATCGATGTGGAGGTATGCGGTATGACGGCTGCTGCGGCTGTGGAGCCCACGGAGCTTGAAGAACTCATGAAAGCGCAGGCCGAGGCCGCGCGCGAGCGCGAGGTTGGGGATGCGACTCGCCCCACGGCAGAGGATCTTGCCGCCTCGCCGACGCGCATCGACGTCGAGGGCCTCGACCTGTTCTATGGCGACCACCATGCGCTCAAGGACGTGAATATCAAGATCCGCGACAAGCAGATCACCTCGTTCATCGGGCCTTCGGGCTGCGGAAAGTCCACGTTGCTGCGCTGCTTTAACCGCATGAACGACGGCATCAAGGATTGCCGCATCGAGGGCAAGATTGCGCTCGATGGTCAAGATATCCTGGGCGACTACGACATCTGCCGCCTTCGCCAGCGCGTGGGCATGGTGTTCCAGCGCCCCAACCCGTTTCCCATGAGCATCTACGACAACGTCGCGTATGGTCCGCGCGGTATGGGTGTGCGCGATCGCGCTGCGCTGGATGAGCTGGTCGAGGACTCCCTTCGTCGCGCTGCGCTATGGGATGAGGTCAAGGACAAGCTCAAAGAGTCGGGTCTGGGTCTTTCGGGCGGCCAGCAGCAGCGTCTGTGCATCGCCCGCGCACTTGCCGTGCAGCCCGACATTCTGCTGATGGACGAGCCGACCTCGGCACTCGACCCTGTGTCGACGCTGGTGGTGGAGCAGCTGGCCAGCGAGCTCAAAGAGACCTGCACGCTCGTGGTCGTTACGCACAATATGCAGCAGGCGGCGCGTATCTCCGATTCGGTCGCATTCTTTTTGCTGGGTGAGCTGGTGGAGCACGCGCCCACCGCGCAACTCTTCAAGAATCCGACCGATCCGCGCACGGCGGATTATTTGACGGGACGTTTTGGCTGATACCATCTAGTACAGGCACCTTTAGGGTTAAGATGCGGTCATGCCGGCCGCAAAGGGGTTCAACATGATCTATTACGTCGAGGACGATGACAACATCAGGGATTTGACGGTCTATGCACTGCGCAAGCAGGGGATTGAGGCCGAAGGCTTTTCGTGCGACGGTGAGTTTAAGGCTGCCGTGGCGCGACGGGCACCCGATGCCGTCCTGCTCGACATCATGCTGCCCGATACCGATGGCTTGGCGATTATGCGTCGACTGCGTGCCGATCGCCTGACGGCGACGGTGCCCATCATGATGCTTACCGCCAAGGATACCGAGCTCGACAAGGTGATGGCGCTCGATGGCGGTGCCGACGATTACCTGACTAAGCCGTTTTCGCTCATGGAGCTTGCGAGCCGCTGCCGCGCACTGCTGCGTCGCGGCGGCATGGTCAAGCAGGCGAGCGATGTGCTCAGCGTGGGCGACATCGTGCTCTCGCCCAGCCATCGCGAGGTGACCGTTGCCGGCGAGCCGCTTAAGCTCACCCTGCGCGAGTTCGACCTGCTCGAGTACCTCATGCGCAAGCCCGGCGTGGTTTTTACCCGCGAGTCGTTGCTGCAGAGCGTGTGGGGCTGGGACTTCGACGGCGGTTCGCGCACCGTTGACGTGCACGTGCAGACGCTTCGCCAAAAACTGGGCGAGCATGCCAGCGCCATCGAAACCGTGCGCGGCGTGGGCTACCGCTTGGCCGAGCCTTCTGCCGGTGATGGTGCCGAAGGTGACGACACCGCGGCCACCGCATCGGAGGAGTAACCCGTGGTCTTCGCCCCCCAGGGAAAACATACGCTGTCGCACCGCGTTTTTGTGACGATCTTTGTCTGCGCCATGGCGGTTATCGTGGCGTTTACGGTGCTGGGTGCGTTCTTTGTGCAAAACACCTTGGCGGATGCCACGAGTACCAATCTGGCGCAGGAAACCGAGCTCATTGCTGCCGCTCTCGACGAACAGCAGGAGCCCATCCCGTTCTTGCGTAGCCTTGATCGCGAGGACTTGCGAATCACGCTGATTAACAAGGATGGATCGGTTGCCTACGACAACGAGGCGTCGCCTTCCGCACTGCCCAACCATGGCGATCGCCCCGAGGTCATCGAGGCCTTTGAGAGTGGTTTGGGTTCCGCGGAGCGCGCAAGCTCTACGCTCGACGAGATTATGCTGTATCGCGCCGTCGCCCTTGATAACGGCCAGGTTGTCCGCTTGGCGCAGGCCCAGCCTGGCGTTACGGCGATTTTGCTGTCGATGGTGGCGCCGATGCTGCTTATCGCAGCAGCGGGTGCGGTACTCTCGTTTTTTATGGCGCGCCGCGAGTCCCGTGCCATCATCGCGCCGTTGCAAGAGGTGGATTTGGACCACCCACGCCGTAGCTATGAGCACGCCTATGCCGAGATGGTCCCCATGCTTGAGCGTATCGAGTCGCAGCGCCAGGAACTCAAGCGCCAAATGGCGGTGCTAGCGGACAACGACCGTATGCGCCGCGAGTTCACGGCGAATATCACCCATGAGCTCAAGACGCCGCTTACGGCGATTTCGGGCTATGCCGAGCTCATCGCAAACGGCATGGTCGAGGGCGAGGGCGACCTGCGCAACTTTGGCGGTCGCATCTATCGTGAGGCGGGCCGCTTGGCAGCGCTTGTCAACGATATCCTTACGCTGTCTAACTTGGACGAGGCCGAGCGTGCAACTGAGGGCGAGGCGGTGCCCATTGGTTCCACGGAGCCTATTGAGCTCTCGCGTGCCATCTACGCGGTTGAGCAGCGTCTTGAACAGGTCGCCCGTCAGGCGAATGTGACGATAAGTCATGAGACCAAGCCTGTGGTCATCGAAGGCGTGTCGCGCTTGATTGACGAGCTCATCTATAATCTGGCGAGCAACGCCATCCGCTACAATCGACCCGGCGGTGCGGTTACGCTGCAGTGCGGCACCAACGACGAAGGCCATCCGTTCCTTGCGGTCGCCGACACGGGAATCGGTATCGCGCCTGAAGAACAGGGCAAGGTATTTGAGCGGTTCTATCGCGTGGACAAGAGTAGGTCCAAGGCGCGCGGCGGAACCGGTCTGGGGCTTGCAATTGTCAAGCATGCGGCCCTGTATCATCACGCCACGCTCGATCTGTCGAGTGAGTTGGGCGTGGGAACCACCATTACGGTGACGTTTCCCATACGGCAGGACGAGCCATTCGCATAGCGATACAACATAGATATTGATGCAGACGCCGCATTTGACTTTCGGGTGCGGCGTTGTTGTGCAATTTTACGATTGCTTCCGACATTTTTACAGGAGAGCCTGTTTCTTATGTATAGAGTTTGGTCTCGGTAAAAAGATGCGATAACATACGGACAGTTTTGTCAATCCGAACTGGGGAAATGAAAGGCAAGCTGCATGACCCTTCTCGAACTGTTCCAGCTGCTGAAGAAGCACCTTCAGCTGGTCATCACCCTTCCGGTGGTCTGCGCGATCGCCATGGGCATCGTGTCCTTCGTTGCGATGGACAACACCTATACCGCGACGACGAGCATGTACATTCTCGCCAAGACCGACGATAGCGGTCAGATGAGCTACAACGATCTCTCGGCGAGTCAGATGCTTTCCAACGATATCGCCACGCTGCTGGATAGCGATAGCGTTAAGAGCGGCGCAGCCAATGAACTGGGCCTCACTGATCTGGATGACTACAAGGTGTCTGTTTCCTCCGAGACCACCACGCGTGTCATTACGCTTTCGGTTACCGGCACCGATGCCAAGGAGACGGCTAAGGTCGCAAAGGCCATGGCCAGCTCGGTGAGTACGGTCGCTCAGAACGTCGGCGCTGCCCAGAGCATCAACGTTATCGACGAGGCTAAGACCCCCGAAGCCCCCAGCGGCCCCAAGCGCACGCTGTATATTGCCGTCGCGTTCCTCGCCGGTATCTTTATCGCAGTCGCCTATGTCGTTTTGGCAGACATGCTCAATACCCGCATCCGCGGTGCCGAAGAGGCAGAAGAGCTCCTGGGCATTCCCGTTGTTGGCCGAATTCCGGCTATGAAAGGTGGTAAATAGGCATGGCTAAGGCAAAGAACACCGACAAGCTCGTTGTACAGAATGCCGCCAAGACCCTTCTGGCCAACATCCGCTTTGCGAGCGTGGACGACCCCATCCGCACCATCACCGTTACCTCCTCGATTCCCAACGAGGGCAAGTCTACGGTTTCCATTAACCTTGCTCAGGCAATCGCCACGAGCGGCAAGTCCGTGCTCCTGGTCGAGGCCGATATGCGCCGCAGGTCTCTTTCCGATATGCTCGGCGTTCGTTCGCGCGGCGGACTCTATGCGGTCCTTTCCGAGCAGATCTCCATCGACCAGGCAATTGTCGAGACGGGTCAGAAGAACTTCTACTTCCTCGATGCCGAGCCGCACATTCCCAATCCTGCCGACATCATCGTTTCTCACCGCTTTGCCAAACTGGTCAAGGCGCTGTCTGCCAAGTTCCAGTACGTCATCTTCGATGCTCCTCCGGTCGGCACCTTCATCGATGCTGCCGAGATTGCCAGCCTGACCGACGGTACGCTGTTCGTGGTGCGCGAGGACTTCACCAAGCGCGAGGAGGCACTCAACGCTATCGGCCAGCTTAAGAAGTCCGAGAAGGTTAAGCTCATCGGTACCGTCATGAACTACTGCGAGACCGAGACCAGCGAGTACTACTACTCCTACTACACCAAGGACGGTAAGAAGGTTAAGAAGGGCTCCGACGATCAGGGGACTTCCAAAAAGGGCATCTTCACCAACCGAGCAAACGTTTAGTTGATTAAGGCTGACCTATGCGTGACATTCATTGCCATATCTTGCCGGGTGTAGACGACGGCGCCGCCGATCTCGATGAGAGCTTGGCGATGCTCGAGGCTGCCAAGCGGGCCGGTGTAACCAGAATCGTTTGCACTCCTCACTGCCGTGATCCCTATTTTGACTACGACAAGATGTGGGATGCCTTTGAGCTGCTGCGTGATAACGCTGACGGTTTTCCGCTCCAGATGGGCTTCGAGGTCAACCATCGAAAGCTCGTTGAGCTTGGTATCGATGCCGCGGAGCACTTGCATTTCGATGGGACCAACGAGTTTCTGCTCGAGCTTTCGACGCATGCCGATGCGTATGCGTTTAGAGAGTACGAGAACACGATTTACGATTTGCAGTGTCGTGGCTACCAGGTGATCATCGCTCATCCTGAGCGCTATCGTGCGGTTCAAAAGGATGTAAGCGTGGCGGAGCGCCTGGTCGATATGGGCTGCAAGCTGCAGGCTTCGGCGGACTTTATTGCCGGCGGTCGCTTTGGTCGCGAGAAAAAGCCGGCACAGCGCCTGTTCGATCAGAACCTGTACAGCTTCATCGCGAGCGATGCCCATAACGTGGGTCATTACGACTGCCTGGCGAAGGCTCGCGCGAAGTTTAGTGTGCGCGGAGCTCATTTTCGCTAATATCTGTCCCTAACGTTCGCATTGAATGAAAGGGCAGCCATGGATATCCAACTTAAGACGGGATGCTTTGATGACGCGGCGTTGGTGCGCCGCGTCGTTTTTATGGACGAGCAGGGCTACGAGAATGAGTTCGACGCTATCGACGAGGACCCGAACTGCATTCATGTGACGCTCTATGTAGACGGCGAGCTTGCCGGTTGCTCGCGCGTGTTTCCCGAAGAGCTTGAGCGCGTGGCTGACGCAGAGGCCCCGGTGTTGCCGGCATGCGACATGGACGAAGGCGTTGTGGCGGGGGAGACCTACATTATGGGGCGCGTCGCCGTGCTGCCGGCTATGCGTCGTCGCGGACTGGCGAGTGCGATCGTCGATACCAGTGCTTCGTGTGCACGCGATGCCGGCGCTAAGCTTATTAAGCTGCATGCGCAGGAATACGTGCTGCCGCTCTATGCAAAGGCGGGCTACACGCAAATCGCCCCGGTAGATTACGAAGACGAGGGCCAGCCCCATGTCTGGATGGCCAAGCGCGTAGATGGCAGATAGGGACGTTCCTTTTCTGCCGGCAGCTGGGGACACTCCTTGGCATCCGCCGCACGGTCGTTTCAACATACAGTTTTTCGATTCCGTATGTATATATGCGCGCTAATGGGTTATAAAATCTAAGTCTGAACATAGCAGGTCTGCGATGCGGCTCGGGCGACCGGGCCGTTTTTGCGGACGGGGGTAGCGCGAAAGGACTGCACATGCGTCAATTTAAGACCGAGAGCAAAAAACTGCTCGACCTCATGATCAACTCCATCTACACCAATAAGGAAATCTTCCTGCGCGAGCTTATCTCTAACGCGAGCGACGCCGTCGACAAGCTCAACTTTAAGAGCCTGCAGGACCCGAGCGTCAAGATCGACCAGGGCGACCTGGCCATTCGCGTCTCCTTTGATAAAGACGCCCGCACCATTACCATCTCGGATAACGGCATTGGCATGACCGCCGAGGAGCTGGAGCGCAATCTGGGCACCATCGCCCATTCCGGCTCCGAGGAGTTTAAGACCGAGAACGCCGAGCAGCAGGGCTCCGATGTCGACATCATCGGTCAGTTTGGCGTGGGCTTCTACTCGGCTTTTATGGTCGCCAGCCATGTGAAGGTCGTCAGCCGCGCCTATGGCGAGGATGTCGCCCATGTGTGGGAATCCGACGGTCTTGAGGGCTACACCATCGAGGACGGCGAACGCGCCGAGCACGGTACCGATGTCATCCTGACGCTGCGCGAGAACGAGAAGCTCGATGCCGACGGCGAGGCCGAGACCTACGATCGCTTCCTGACCGAGTGGGGTCTCAAGAGCCTGATTCAGCAGTACAGCAACTATGTGCGCTACCCGATTCAGATGATGGTGTCCAAGAGCCGCCAGAAACCCAAGCCCGAGGACGCCGGCGACGATTACAAGCCCGAGTACGAGGACTACCAGGAGCTCGAGACCATCAACTCCATGACACCGATCTGGAAGAAGCGCAGCTCCGATGTCGAGCAGAAGGACTACGACGAGTTCTACAAGTCCACGTTCCACGACTTTGACGATCCTGCGCGCACCATCAGCTTCCACGCCGAGGGCACGCTCGAGTATGACGCCCTGCTGTTTGTGCCGGGACGCGCGCCGTTCGATCTGTACAGCAAGGACTACGAGAAGGGCCTGGCGCTTTACAGCTCCAACGTCCTGATCATGGAGAAGTGCGACGACCTGCTGCCCGACTACTACAACTTTGTCCGCGGCGTCGTGGATTCCGCCGACGTGTCGCTCAACATCTCGCGCGAGACCCTGCAGCAGAACCGTCAGCTCAAGGCCATCGCCAAGCGCGTGGAAAAGAAGATTACCGCCGACCTTGAGGATATGCGTGACAACGACCGTGAGGCCTACGAGAAGTTCTTCGAAAACTTTGGCCGCGGCCTCAAGTACGGCATCTACTCGAGTTATGGCATGAAGGCCGATGAGCTCGCCGACCTGTTGCTGTTCTGGTCTGCCAAGGAACAGAAGATGATTACCCTGGCCGAGTATGCCAAGGGCATGCCCGAGGATCAGAAGGCCATCTACTACGCCGCCGGCGATTCGCGCGAGCGCTTGGCCAAGATGCCCGTGGTAAAGGGCGTGCTCGACCGCGGCTATGACGTGCTGCTGCTGACGCAGGACGTGGATGAGTTCACCTTCCAGGCTATGCGTGAGTACGTTGCCGCCGATATGCCCAAGATCTACGAGGACGATGCCGCCCGCGAGGCTGCCGAGAAGGCCGTGGCCGATGGTGCCGAGCCCGAGGTTGAGGATCGTCACCTGGAGCTCAAGAACGTCGCAACCGGTGATCTTGATCTGGCGACCGAGGACGAGAAGAAGGAGGCCGAGGACGCCACCAAGGAAAACGAGGATCTCTTTAGCGCTATGAAGGAGGCGCTCGGTGACAAGGTCGAGAAAGTTGCCGTCTCCGCGCGCCTGACCGATGCCCCCGCTTGCATCACCACCGAGGGCCCGCTTTCGCTTGAGATGGAGAAGGTGCTCCAGAAGGGACCCGAGGGCGCGCCCGACGGCATGCCCAAGAGCCAGCGCGTGCTCGAGCTCAACGCCAAGCACCCGGTCTTTGACAAGCTTGTCGCTGCCCAGAAGGCAGGCGACGCCGACAAGATCAAGCAGTACTCCGGTCTGCTCTATGACCAGGCTCTGCTGGTCGAGGGCATCCTCCCCGAGGACCCCGTAGCCTTCGCGGCGGCTGTTTGCAACTTGATGTAGTTCGGGGATACGGCACCGTAACTAGATTAGAACGAGAGTGGATAATCTCCCACTTTTGGCTCGAATGCGGGCTTGAAGTGGGAGATTTTCCACTCTCGTTTCCTTTTGAATGATTCCTCCGTCCCCAAGGGATCAATTATTTGTCGGGGTTGTGGTTTTGTGACCTGCTGAAATTTAGGATACTGTACAACTGTACGTTAATTTGTCTTCGTAGTATATTGCTACCCGCAAAACTCAATACCATTGTGCTCTGAGACGCTAAAGCGCCTACGTACAATGGTTGTCGATAGTACGATTCGATTTAACGACAGGATGGATGGTCCAAGCGTGAGTCTCGGCAGCAAACTATCCAATGCAAAGGTGTCCTTTGCGATATTTAAGCGCGACATTAAGCGACTGCTTGTGAACCCCGTCGCCTTGGTGGTTACCCTTGGCGTGTGCGTTATTCCCTCGCTGTATGCCTGGTACAACATCGTGGCCAACTGGGATCCGTACGGAAACACCCAGGGTATCAAGATTGCCATCGCCAACAACGATCGGGGCACCCAAAACGACTTGGTGGGCGAGCTCAACGCGGGCGACCAGGTTGTCGATCAGCTCAAGGAGAACGATCAGCTGGGCTGGACCTTCGTCGATTCGGCGTCCGATGCCAAGGAGGGCGTCGAGAGCGGTGAGTACTATGCGGCCATCGTAATCCCCAAGAACTTCTCGGATAACCTGGTTTCGATGCTCGACGGTAACTACCATCAGCCCAAGCTTACGTACTACGTCAATGAGAAGAAGAGCGCTATTGCGCCCAAGGTTACCGACACCGGTGCAAGCACCATCGAGGAGCAGATCAACTCGGAATTTGTCTCCACGGTGGGCGAGACCGTTGCCAGCATTGCCAAGGATGCCGGAGTCGATTTAAAGGACAAGGCAACCCAGACTCAGGATTCGTTGGCAAGTTCTGTCTCCGAGGCATCCGATACCTTGGGCGAGGTGCGCGATTCGATTGGCGACATGAATGCCGCCATCGATAAGACGAGTGGCGCTATCGCCTCGGCTGATGCGGCACTTGCCGGCATGCAGGGTCAGGCGCCGTCACTGACGCAAGCGATCTCTCAGGGCAACGACCTGCTGGGTGAAGCTCGCACCACGGCGGGCAACTCTATCGCCTCGCTCTCCAAGGCGCTCTCGGAAGGCAGCCTTGCGCTCACCAAGACGTCGGCCTCCGCGAACGCTGCCATCGGCAAGCTGACGGGCACGGTCACATCTACGACCACCCGTATCGACAACTCGCTCGAGTCTCTCCAAGCGACGATCGACCACAATAAGGCCGTTATCGGGCACTTGGAGATTCTCGCCAATGACACGTCGACAGGTTCCGAGGAAATTGACGCGCGCATTGTATCGACCATCAATACGCTCCGTGAGCAGAACGAGAAGTTGCAGAGCATCAAGGACGGTCTGTCTGCGCAGTCGAGCGCCATGGCGAATGACGCCGCGGCTGTCTCGGGTGCCAGCGACGCTATCAATAACGCAATTCAGACCGGTGCGACCAACCTTGGCCAGGCCCAGACGGACCTGGGTCAAAACGCGCTGCCGAAGGCCTCGAGCGCGCTTGATTCCTTTGCCGCCGTCTCGGGTGATTTGACGGGTATCGTATCTGGCCTCACGCCCACGATTGCAAGCGCGCGCGGTACGCTTTCGCAGCTTAACGCTACGCTCGGCCAGGCCAAGACCACGCTGTCCCAGACCGATTCCTCGCTTGCCAAGGTCCAGGACAAGCTCGCAACCGCCGCCAACGACATCGCGGCGCTACAGACCTCCGAGTCCATGGGCGAGCTGGCCGACCTGATGGGCGTCGACGTCAATGACGTCGCAGACTTCATGGCATCTCCGGTTGAGCTCGCGTCCAAGTCGATCTATCCGGTTAAGAGCTTCGGCTCGGGCATTGCCCCGTTCTATACCAACCTGGCGCTTTGGGTGGGCGGCTACGTGCTTATCGCCATCTACAAGCTCGAGGTCGATCGCGAAGGCATCGGCAGCTTTACGGCGCGCCAAGGCTACTTTGGCCGCTGGTTGCTCATGGTGATCCTGGGCGCGTTGCAGGCCATCATCGTTACGGTGGGTGATCTGGTCATTGGCGTACAGTGCGTCAACCCGCTGCTGTTCGTGCTGGGCGGCATCGCCATCTCGTTTACGTACGTCAACATCATTTACGCGCTGTCCACTACGTTTAAGCACATCGGCAAGGCAATCGGCGTCATTCTGGTTATCGTGCAGATCCCGGGTTCATCGGGCATGTACCCCATCGAGATGATGCCTGGCTTCTTCCAGTGGCTGCACCCACTGCTGCCCTTTACCTACGGCATCAATCTGCTGCGCGAGACGGTCGGCGGCATGTACTCGTTTAACTACCTGTTTAACCTGTGCATTCTGGGCGTGTTCTTGATCGTGGCGCTCTTTATCGGCCTGCAGCTGCGTCCGCTGCTGCTCAACCTTAACCTGCTCTTTGATAAACAGCTCTCCACGACCGGTATGATGATTTGCGAGTCCAACGACCTGCCGCGCCAGCGCTACTCGCTGCGCACGGCCATGCGCGTCATGCTCGATTCCGATTCGTACCGTCGCGAACTGCTCGATCATGCGGTCGCCTTTGAACATCGCTACCCGTACTACATCAAGGGCGGTTTTGCCGCCGTGGTGGGCGTTCAGGTCCTGCTCTTTGTCCTGTCGACGGTTCTCGATATCGACAATAACGGCAAGATCATCCTGCTTGTCATTTGGATTATCTCGGTTATTGCCATCTGCGGCTGGCTGATCAATATCGAATATATCCGAGCGAGCCTCAATACCCAGATGCGCATCTCGGCGCTTTCGGATGAGGACCTGCGTCGCGAGATGCGCGAACACACGGCCGCCATTCCTGCCGCCCGCCACATGTTTGGCCTCAACGCCAGCGAGCGTGGTGCCAAGGGCGGCGATCAGTCCACGGGCCGCTTGCCGCATATCGGTGCGCATCGTAAGGCTCAAGATGCCGACGGCGTTGACAACGTAAACGGAAACGACGGGGAAACCGCCCCGCTCAGCAAGCACTCCAAAGGAGGTGAGGCATAAATGAAGAACATCCTGCATCTGTTTAAGCGCGATGTCCAAAATGTGTCTCGCTCCGTAATCGGCTTGGTTGTCGTGATGGGCCTCGTTATCGTACCGTGCCTGTACGCGTGGTTTAACATCGCCGGCAGCTGGGACCCGTACGGCAACACCGGCAATCTTAAGATCGCCGTGGTCAACACCGATGAGGGTTACGAGAGCGATCTGATCCCCGTTGAGGTCAACGTGGGTGAAAACGTGACCGCCACCCTGCGCGGCAACGAGAGCTTCGATTGGGTTGTACTCAACAATCGAGAAAAGGCCATCGAGGGCGTCAAATCGGGCGCATACTATGCGGCTGTCGTTATCCCTAAGACGTTTAGTGCCGATATGATGACGCTCTTTTCGACCGACGTGAAGCATGCCGATATCGAGTTCTACGAGAACCAGAAGGCCAACGCCATTGCGCAGATCGTGACCGAGAAGGGTTCGAGTGCCGTTCAGAGCCAGGTTAACGAAACTTTTACCGAGACCATTACGAGCATCGGTCTTAAGACGGTGTCCAGCCTGCTCGATTACATGAGCACCGACCAGGTCAGCAACTTTATCGCCAACCTGTCCTCGACGCTTGGCGATTCGATTGAGGACCTGCGAGACGTTCAGGCAAATGCTTCGTCGCTGGCGGGCATTTTGAGCTCCACGTCCGATTCGCTGACGTCGGCGAGCGGCATGCTCAAGCAGACCGGTGCCGTCGATGAGTCGACAAAGCAGCTCATGGAACATGCCAAAAGCGGCATCGATGATTCCAAAGAAGCGCTTAAGGCGGCAAACGATGCCATCGATGCCGCAATCGATGGAAGTGCGGGTTCGTTCGACAATGTGTCTGCCGAGCTCGCGAAGGCGTTCGACACCGCAAACCAGCATGTCGACCTTA
This sequence comes from uncultured Collinsella sp., assembly GCA_905210085.1. Lineage (GTDB taxonomy): Bacteria > Actinomycetota > Coriobacteriia > Coriobacteriales > Coriobacteriaceae > Collinsella. The sequence goes on from CAJLVJ010000043.1 coordinate 15,971, forward strand.
CGGTGTCCCAACTCAACGATGCCGCTGCGGCCCTCAATGCGCGCGCCAAGGATATCGATGCGATGGCCGATCAGCTCCGCAGCCTTGCCGACCAGGTGAGCGATGAGAATTTGAAGGACGGCCTCAAGTCCGCCGCGACGTCGCTGGGCAGAATCGCCGTTGAGTACCGCAACAATGCCAAGGATCTGGCGGCTACCGCGAAGTCTCTCTCCGATAGCATGGCCGAGGTCAACAACTCGCGTGCCGAGGTCGATCAGGCCATCGCTGATGCCAAGGCCGGCATCGCGGGTGCCAAATCCGATTACGATTCCACGTTCTCGGTTAAGGCCAAGGAGCTCAAGAAGACGGTTTCGGGCATTCTGGACTCGCTTGATGGCATCTCGGGCGACCTGGATAGCGCCGTAGGCGGCCTGACCGACGCATCCGGTTCGCTGGCAAAGGGCCTCTCCAAGGCTGCAAAGCTGGTCAACAAGGCTTCCGATCAG
>CAJLVJ010000044.1 GCA_905210085.1 uncultured Collinsella sp.
ATCGTCGCGGGCGGCTTGGACGTGATGTCGTAGCACACGCGGTTGGCGCCGGGAACCTCGGCAACGATGCGGCCGGAGATGCGGGCAAGCACGTCGTAGGGCAGTTTGGCCCAGTCGGCTGTCATAGCGTCGCTGGACTCGACGGCGCGCAGGATGATCGGGCGCTGGTAGGTACGCTCGTCACCCATGACGCCGACGGACTTAATGTCGGGCAGGACCGCAAAGTACTGCCAGCAGCTGTGCTCGGAGTTGCGCTCGCCGGTCTGCTCAAACAGGCGCTGATTGTAGGCATCCAGCTCCTCACGCACGATAGCGTCGGCATTCTTGAGGATCTCGAGCTTCTCCTTATCGACCGCACCGATGATGCGGATGGCCAGACCCGGACCCGGGAAAGGCTGACGGAACACGATGTGACCCGGCAGGCCAAGCGCCAGACCAAGCGCGCGGACCTCGTCCTTAAAGAAGTGGTCGAGCGGCTCAATAAGGTCGAAGTGCACGCCCTCGGGGAACGGGATCAGGTTGTGATGGCTCTTGATGGTGGCCGTCTTGCCGCCCGTCTTGCGAGCGCCGGACTCGATGATGTCGGGGTAGATGGTGCCCTGAGCCAGATACTTGACCGGCTTGCCATCGGTCTCGAGCTGCTGCGCCACGGCGAAGAACTCTTTCCAGAACTGCGTACCGATGATGCGGCGCTTCTCCTCGGGCTCGGTCACGCCGGCCAGAAGCTCGGCATAACGGTCCTCGGCGTGAACGTGGATAAAGTCGACGTCAAACTGCTTGGTGAAGACCTCCTCCACCTGCTCGGGCTCGCCCTTACGCAGCAGGCCGTGGTTGATGAACACGCACGTCATCTGCTTGCCCACGGCGCGGGCGCCCAGCGCGGCCACGACGGAGGAGTCGACGCCACCGGACAGAGCCAGAATCACGCGGTCGTTGCCGACTTTCTCGCGGAACTCGGCCGTCATGGTCTCGACCAGGTTGTCCATGCTCCAGTTGGGCTCCAGGCCGCAGATCTCAAACAGGAAGTTGCTCAGCAGCTGCTGACCATACTCGGAGTGCTTGACCTCGGGGTGGAACTGCGTGGTGAAGATCTTGCGCTCTGGACACTCCATCGCAGCGACCGGGCACACGTCGGTACTGGCGGTAACGGTAAAGCCCTCGGGCACCTCGGAAACGGCGTCACGGTGGCTCATCCACACGGTCTGCTCCATGGGCGTGGAGTTAAAGAGCTTGGCGTCGGCCGTGCGCGTAATGGTGGCGCGGCCGTACTCGCCCACCTCGGAGTGGCCGACCTTGCCGCCGAGCGTCACGGCCGTGATCTGATGGCCGTAGCAAAAGCCCAGGACGGGAAGGCCCAGGTCAAAGATGGCGGGGTCGATGGACGGAGCGTCCTCGGCGTACACGGAGGCCGGGCCGCCAGAAAGGATGAGCGCAGAGGCGTTCATCTCGCGAATCTCGTCGGCCGAGATGTCGCAGGGGACAATCTCGGAATACACGTTGAGGTCGCGGACGCGACGGGCAATGAGCTGACCGTACTGCGCACCAAAGTCGAGTACGAGGACCTTTGCGGAAGCCTTTTGATCCATGGTTCCCCCTCTTGTTGGCGGGGAGCCGGTGCCCACCCGCGTGAATGAACGAAAATAACCTCCATAGTGTACACGTTATATGGGGTTTCTCGTCCCTCGCAGCCATCAGCGCACGGCAAACGCACGACCTGGGCCCCTATTTGACGGCAATTGAAGTGTTACCAACGTTACAGATGATGTAATACGTTTGAACATTGGACGCCCTGTGCCACAATACTGCCGAACGACTCCGCCTCTGCGGCGGCAAATACGATAGGAATACCAGCATGAAGCGCATCCTTCTCATCGCCACGGGCGGCACCATCGCATCGACCGAGGACGGCAACGGCCTCTCCCCCGCCCTGACCGGTGAGGAGCTCGCCCAGAGCGTCCCCGAGATCTCGGGCCTCTGCGAGCTCAACGTCGTGCAGCCCATGAACATCGACAGCACCAATATGCGCCCGAGCGACTGGATGCGTATCCGCGACGTCATCGTCGAGGGTTATGCCGACCGCGACGGCTTCGTGATTCTGCACGGCACCGACACCATGAGCTACACCGCAGCAGCGCTTTCTTACCTGATTCAGGACAGCCCCAAGCCCATCGTGCTCACCGGCTCGCAAAAGCCCATGGGCAACCCCTTTACTGACGCCAAGCTCAACCTGTATCAGAGCCTGCTCTATGCGCTCGACGAGCATTCGCACGATGTGTCGATTGTGTTTGGCGGCGTCGCCATTGCCGGCACGCGCGCCCGCAAGCAGCGCACCATGAGCTTTAACGCGTTCATCAGCGTCAACTATCCGCCCATTGCCTACATCCGCAACGACCGCATCGTGCGCAACGGGCTCCACGGCACTCGTCAGGGCGAAAACCCGGTGCGTTTCTACGACAGCATCGACCCGCGCGTATTTGTACTCAAGCTTACGCCCGGCGTGAACCCGGGCATCCTCGACGCCCTTGCCGATAGCTACGACGCCGTGATTCTGGAGACCTTTGGCATCGGCGGTATCCCCGAGTTTGGTGAGTCGGGCGAGTCGTTCCAAGAGGCGATTTTCCGCTGGGTCGATTCGGGCCGCACCGTCGTTATGACCACGCAGGTCCCCGAAGAGGGCCTTGACCTGGGTGTTTATGAGGTCGGCCGTGCCTACGCCGATCATCCGGGTATTCTGCGCGGCGACGACATGACCACCGAGACGCTCGTGGCCAAGACCATGTGGGCACTCGGCCAGTCACGCGATGCCGCCGAGATCCAGCGCCTGTTCTACAGCCAAGTCAACCACGACCGCATCCCGATGGCGTAATCCCTAAGGCAGTTCCACTTATCGCAGCCTCAAACGACAGGTGGTCCCCCTCGGGCCGTGCAAAAATCGGAGTATTCTGCAATTTCTCCGCCGGAGGCATAGAATCGGCCGACTATTAGACGAACTTTTAGGGCGAAGAGGCCGTCTAGTAAATATTTATTCCACATTTTTATTAAGCGTGTGGATTAACTACTGTCAAAAAGCAAAGCCAGCCGCCCGAGCTACCATCTACGGCTGAACAGGTGCTGAATACTCGCGATTTTGCACATCGCAACCAGGGGGACCCGCCCAAAGAGCGCCAATTAGCAGCGGGGAACGCCCTATTCGATACCCTCGAGAAGCTCTGACACCGTCATGCCGAGTGCGGGTGCGATCTTAAATAGAACCTTGAGCGTGAAATTTGCCGTCCCGTCTTCGATTCGGTCGAGGTAGGGTCGGCTGATTCCTGTCGCCACACAAAAATCAACCTTGGAGATACCAAGGTCCCTGCGTGTCTCTTCGACCCGCCTGCCAAGAATCTGTTTCGCACGTTCGTCCATGCAGCCGAGTTTGAAATGGAGCCGAACATAAACGTAAACTATAGTTTACGTTTTGCCGAATACACAGGAGTTTTCTATGTCGGGTTCTTCGGTCCGCATGTACCGAGCCACGCTTCGCACAAACAGCGCGCCGCCCAAGCTCGTCGTCGTTGAAGCAGAATGCCTTTCGCCCGATGAGCGCACAGCATTTGCATTGCTGTCAAGTCGCGTCACCGCCGTTTTGGTCCCTTGCCCGGCGCAAGGTGAACTTGCCATCCAATGCCAAGCGCACAGCTGCTCGCTCAAGCAGGCTGCCGTAATCGCAACCAGTCAACGTGGCCTGCCCCTTCTCCTGGAAGCCGGTATCGCACTTGCCCTTCGGGGCGCCGGATACGAAAACGAGGCCGCCGCCGACATGGTCTTTAAACCACGATCGAGCGGCGGCCTCGCAGCAGCCATTGAATATGCGTGCAGGCTCGTTGCCTAAAAGGACAAGCTAGAAACCAAAGCCAAAGCCCGTTCCAGTAATCGCCGAATACATAAAGTAGACGTTGATTGCGTTGAGGAACACGCCCGTGATGCAGCCGTTACGCAGGTAGCGCTCGCACACGATGCGCGCCATGGCGGCGGAGTCATCATTGTTCTTTGCCTGGCGTCCCGCCGTAAAGTACGTCGCCACGCTCAGCAGCAGGTTGAGCACCGGAAGCGCCAGCAGCTCATAGCTCTTGCCCCAGCGCGTCACCTCGCCGGCGGCGTTAAACTTCGTTGCCACCTCGGGACCAATGTTGGGGATAACACACGCTGCGACCACCAGCGGAATCACCGCAAGCACGAGCAGCGCGATACCCATGTAGCCAGCTTTTTTGCCATATTTAAACATATGCGTCGTCCTTACACGTTAAAGCGGAAGTGCACGACGTCGCCATCGGCCATGACATAGTCCTTACCCTCGATACGCAGCTTGCCGGCGGCCTTGGCGCCCTGCTCGCCACCGAGCTCGATGTAGTCGTCGTAGCCAATGACCTCGGCCTTAATAAAGCCGCGCTCAAAGTCGGTGTGGATGACGCCGGCGGCCTGCGGGGCGGTCGCGCCCTGACGAACCGTCCAGGCCTTGACCTCCATCTCGCCGGCCGTAAAGAACGACTGCAGGCCGAGCAGCTTGTAGGCCGCCTGAGCGAGCACGTCCAGGCCGGGCTGCTCCAGGCCCAGGCTCTCCAGGTAGTCGGCGGCGTCCTCGGGATCGAGCTCGGAAAGCTCGGCCTCGATCTTGGCGCAGATGGGCAGCGGCTTGACGCCGTCGATGGGTGCCAGATCGTCGTTAAGCATATCCTCGTCCACGTTGGCCACATACAGGATGGGCTTCATGGTGAGCAGGAACAGGCCCTTGGCGGCAGCACGCTCCTCGTCGGTCATCTCCATGGATGCGGCGCGCTTGCCCTCGTTGAGCCAGGCAAGCAGGCGCTTGGCCACCTCAAACTTGGGCATGAGCTCCTTGTCGCGCTTGGCCTCCTTCTCGAGCTTGGGCAGCTGCTTCTCGAGCGTGCCCATGTCGGCCAGGATGAGCTCGGTCATGATGGTATCGGCATCGCCGGCAGGATCGACGAACTCGCCCGTGCGGCCCACCTCACGCATGACGTTGGGATCCTTAAAGTAGCGCACGACCTCGCAGATGGCGTCGGTCTCGCGGATGTTTGCCAAGAACTGGTTGCCCAGACCCTCGCCCTCGTTGGCGCCCTTTACCAGGCCTGCGATGTCGACGAACTCGACCGTAGCCGGCACAATGCGGCCGGGGTTGACGATGTCGGCGAGCTTTTGCAGGCGGCTATCGGGCACATCGACGATACCCACGTTGGGGTCAATCGTGGCGAACGGGTAGTTGGCGGCAAGGCCGGTCTTTTTGGTAAGCGCGGTGAACAACGTCGACTTGCCCACGTTGGGCAGGCCCACGATACCGATGGAAAGGGACACGACAGCTCCTTTTGGTACAGGTACTTCAAACCGTATAAGTATAGCGCCGCCGCAGCATCCGGGCGAATCCGGACACCACGGCGGCGCAAATGAAGCAGAGATGCGTGAGAGTTCGAGACAGCAGTCCTTACTTAAGCTCGGGCCAGAAATCCTTGTTGGCCTCGATGAGCTCGTCCAGGATCTGCTTAGCAACGCTTGCCGAAGGAATGGTCTTGGAGAGCGTGAGTGCCTGCCAGAGCTTCTGGTAGCTGCCCTCGACCCAAGCCTGGACAACGAGTTTCTCGACGGAAACCTGCTGCTCCATCAGGCCCTTCTGGAACTGCGGGATCGGGCCCTGGCAGATCTTCTCAAAGCCGTTGGAACCGACGATGCAAGGCACCTCGACCATGGCCGTCGGGTCGAAGTTGGGCACAGCACCATCGTTGGGGACGATCAGCAGGAAGCGCTCGAGCGTGTTCTCGGCCAGCGCGCAGGCAAGGTCGACGATGTAGTTGGCATGTACATCTGGCTCAAAGCCGCCGTCCTTGGCAGTACCCTTGGCGATGATGTCGCGACAAGCGCCAAAGACCTTCTTCTCGCGGCCGTCCATAACCTCATTAGCGCGAGTGTAGTTGGGGTCAGACGTCTCGACGACATAGTCCGGATACAGGTAGTACTTGAGGTAGGTGTTGGGAATCGTCTCGGGATCGACAGCATAGACATCCTTGGCCTTGCCGAAGGTGTGAATCCAGCTCTCCTCGACGTGCTGCTCCTTACCGGCCTCGTGCTCAATGCCGTCCAAGTAGCCGTTCTTTGCCATGTGCTCCTTGATCTGCGGCATGAGGTCGTTACCCTCCTTGTCGTAGATCTTGCTCCACCAACCAAAGTGGTTGAGGCCGTAGTAGCTGTACTGCAGCTCGCGACGATCCTTGATGCCGCACATACGGCTCATCTTATCCATGAGGTCGATCGGCATGTCGCAGATGTTGATGATGCGGCTGTTGGGGCGCAGCACGCGGCAGGCCTCGGCGACGATGGCCGCGGGGTTGGAGTAGTTGAGCATCCAGGCGTTGGGGCTGTACTTCTCCATGTAGTCGAGGATCTCGATGACACCACCGATGGAGCGCATGCCGTAGGCGATACCGCCGGCACCGCAGGTCTCTTGGCCAACGCAGCCGTACTTGAGAGGAATCTTCTCGTCGAGCTCACGCATGGCGTACAGGCCGACGCGGATGTGGGCAAGCACGAAGTCGGTCCCGGTGAATGCGGTCTCGGGGTCGGTGGTGTAGCTAAACTCAACCTCGGGGGCGTTCTCGTGGAAGTAGATCTCGCAGGCCTTGGCCACGGTCTCCTGTCGCTCGGCGTTGTTGTCGTAGAAGGTCACCTTGTTGACCGGGAAGCGGTCGCGCTCCTCAAGCAGCATCAGGGCGATGCCCGGGGTGAAGGTAGAGCCACCGCCGGCAATGGTAACGGCATAGTTTTTCTTGGACATGATGTCCTCCTCATTCTGGCCGCTTGCTCAATCCATCCCCGTACGCGGCCTGTACGGTTTGGAATTGTTACCTAGAAGTGGAGTTTTTTATCTCTAGAATCGGCCTTGCGGTGCATACCGGCTCTGCAAGGCCGATTGTTTCGATGGACGATGGTTTACAGAAGACTCTCGAACTTCAGAAGACTCTCGAACTTCTCGCGAACCTGCGGGACGGTAAGGCCGATGATGACCTGGATTGACTGACCTTGGACCACCAAGCCATGCGTACCGATCGCCTTGAAGGAAGCCTCGGGTGCAACGACGCTCTTGTCCTTGACGTTAACGCGCAGACGGGTAGCGCAGTTAGTTACATCGATGATGTTATCCGTGCCACCGAGCAGATCGAGGATGTTCTCGGCAAGCACCAAGCGCTCATCATCTTTACTCTGGGCGACCGATTTGCCAGCAGCAGCACCGCCCTGCTTTTGCTTGTAGTCGGCCTTGGACTTGAGCTCGACCTCAACATCGTCATCCTCGCGACCGGGGGTCTTAAAGTCGAACTTGACGATCAGGAAACGGAAGACCACGACCCAAAGGGCGGTAAAGCACAGACCGACAAGGATGGAGATGGCGTACTGCAGACCGTGTGCGGCCCAAAGGGGCAGCCAGTCCCACGAGAGCATCGAGATGATGCCGCCGTCGAAGATGCCCACGACGCCAAGGAGGTTTTGAGCCATGCAGCCAAGCGCTCCGAGCACGCAGTGGACGACGAACAGGCCGGGCGCGATGAACAGGAAGGTGAAGTCAAGCGGCTCGGTGATACCGCAAAGCATAGCGGTAAGGGTGACCGGGATCAGCAGAGCCTTGACGCGCTGCTTGCGCTCGGGTTTGGCGGTCATATAAAACGCAATGGCGACGCCAAGCGAGCCGAAGACCTTAGTCCAACCAGGGCAGGTATAGGCAGCCCAGGGTGCAGCATCCTTAAGAGCAATGCTCGGATCGGCAGCCAGTTGGGGCAGGATGTTGGCCCAAGCAGCAAAGATGCCGCCGTTGACCGCCGCGTTGTCGTAATAGAACGGCGTATAGATAAAGTGGTGCAGGCCTGTAGGGATCAGCACGCGCTCGAAGAAAGCAAAGACACCCACGCCAAACGTACCGGCGGAAAGGATGAATCCCTGGAAGGCGGAGATAGCAGCCTGAACATGCGGCCACACCAGGCAGGCGATAAGAGCGACCGGAACCATAACGAAGAAACCGATCATATAGATGAACACGGAGCCCGAGAACACGCCCAGCCACTCAGGAAGTTCGGTGTCGAAGAACTTGTTATGCAGCATCGTGGCGATACCAGAGATAATGAGCGCGCCCATGATGCCCATATCAAGCGTTTTGATGCTTGCGATAGTGGCAAGACCAGTACCGCTGCCCGCCTCGACAGAGTAGTCGACCCCAAAGACAGGGCCCCACTGCCCCAAGATTGTGCTTACAAAGTAGTTGAAGGTAAGGTAGATGGCCAAAGCCTCCATGCAGCAGCGAGCGTTCTGCTTGTTCGCGAGCGAGATTGGCAACGCTACGCAAAACAGCAACGGCATCTGGTTAAAGAGCGTCCAACCACCCTGGAGCAGCACATTCCAACAATCAAACCAAAGATGGCCCGCGGTGGCCATCTCGCCAAAGATCGCCTCGGTGGTAAACAACGTGCCCAGGCCAACGACGATTCCGGAAAATGCGAAAAGAATTGCAGGCGTGTACATTGCACCGCCGAAACGTTGTATCTTTTGCATCATGACGGGGAATCCCCCTCTCTTCATTCGGAGCGGCTGCGGTTTTGGCTTCACTCGAGACCGCAGACGCGCCGTTTGCGTGTACCTCGTGCAATAGGACGGGTGGGCCCGTGTCCCCGGCTTCTTGCGCTTCTATTTTTATCATATCACTTATCTAGACAAGTTAATACGGTTTCTGTGTTCGGTCAGCGGTCGATTATTGGCCGTAAACGGTATAAGTCCAGTATTTTGCCTGCTAAATCTGACATATCTGATGGCTGCATTTTATATTTCTTTTCAACTTGTCTAGATGTGCTTGTCTATTCCTCTAGACATACCTATACTTCATTACAATATTCACCGCCACGTTAAGGAGTCACCATGAAAAGCGCGGTCTTCTATGGAAAGCACGACCTCAGAGTCGAGGAATCGGCAAAGCCGGCCGTGGGCAAGCGCGACGTTCTGATCAACGTCAAAGCTTGCGGCGTCTGCGGTACCGACGTGCATATCTATGAAGGCGACAAGGGCGCAGCCGACGTTACCCCGCCCACGATCCTTGGCCATGAGTTTGCGGGCGTTGTCGAGGCCGTAGGCAGCGACGTCGCTGGCTTTAAACCGGGCGATCGCGTGTGCATCGACCCAAACCATCCCTGCGGCTGCTGCGAACCCTGCCGCGACGGAATCAACCACTACTGCGAGCATATGACCGGTTACGGCACCACCGTTAACGGCGGCTTTGCCGAGTACTGCTCCGTCGATATGCAGCAAGTCTACAAGTTGGGCGATCACACCAGCTTTGAGCAGGGTGCTATGACCGAGCCCGTCGCCTGCTGCCTGCACGGCATCGATATGTGCAACATCAAGCCCGGCAGCACAGTTGTCGTTATCGGCGGCGGCATGATCGGCCTGCTCATGATGCAGCTCGCCAAAAACGCCGGCGCCACCAAGGTCGTCTTGCTCGAGCCTGTCGAAGGCAAGCGCGAGGTTGCGCTCAAACTCGGCGCCGACCTGGCAATTGATTCCATCCACGAGGACGTCCCGGCCCGCCTGAAGCAGGAGGGCGTCGGCAACGTCGATGTCGTTATCGAGTGTGTTGGCAAGCCCGTCACCATCGAGCAGGCCATCCAGATCGCCGGCCACAAGGCTACGGTCATGATGTTCGGCCTCACCAAGCCCGATGAGACAATCACCGTCAAGCCCTTCGAGGTCTTCCAGAAGGAGCTTGTGCTTACCTCGTCCTACATCAACCCTTATACGCAGCGTCGCGCGCTCGAGCTCATCGACTCTGGCAGGCTCGACGTATCCTCGATGGTCGCCAAGGTGGCTTCCCTCGACGAACTCGGTGCCATCCTATCGGACCCGGCGCTGCGCGCCATGGGCAAATATATAATTGACCCCAGCAAGTAAATCGATCGACACCTGCGCGAGCAGTCCTCATCCGCCGCTCGCGCACTCAACTCTAGGAGACCGTCATGGCGCGAGCCATCTTCCAAACCATTTATGACAGCGTGAAGCAGTCGATTGACGACGGCACATACGCCTATCTAAGCTATCTGCCTTCGGAGACTGAACTCACGCAGCTGTTTGGCTGTTCGCGCATGACGGTCCGTCGCGCCATCTCGATGCTTGCGGCAGATGGCTACGTGCTCCCCCAGCAAGGCAAAGGCATGCGCGTCATTCGCAACATCAGTGACGAGACGAGTCGTGGCGGCGGCGGACTCGAGACCTTTAAGGAAATCGCAGCCAGCCGAGGCTTTGAGCTCAAAACGGTTACCACTGTCTTTGAGCTCCTCGTCTGTAACAAGGCGCTCTCCAAGATTACCGGGTTTCCCGAAGGCTGTGAGCTCACGCGTGCCAAACGCATCCGTTATGCAGACGGACGAGCCGTGTGCTCCGACGACTCCTATTACCTAAGCTCACAGGTACCGGGGTTGACAACCGAGATAGTCAACGACTCAATCTATCGTTACCTCGAAGAAGGCCTTGGCATTAAGATTGCCACGGGCAAACGCGATGTAACGATTGAGCATCCCACACCCGAGGATGCACGCGTGCTCGATCTCGACGACTTTAACGCACTCGCCGTTGTACGCGGACAGACCTACAACGCCGACGGCATCCTTATGGAATACACCGAGACAAAGCAGGTTCCCAGCTTCTTTTTACTCCACGAAACGGTCACCCGCCGCAATAACGGCAGTGAGACCCATCAGAGCAGTATGAGCTAACTGTCTATTAGTTGCGGTGAAATAGTTCCTAGAATGGCCAGCTTAAGGGCAAAACGGGAACTATTCCACCGCAACTTTTTTGGCCGGCGGGGCAGTATCTGTCCCACCGGCCATCATGTACGCTCTTTTAGCTAGTCCGCGAGCTTTTCCACCTGGTCGAGCATCTTGTCAAGCTTGGCCTTTGCCTCGGCCTTGACCTTCTCAGCTTCTTCGTGAGCCTTCGCCTTCTGGGCAGCCTTTTCCTCGACTTCGGGATCGACAACGACCAAGTTGGACGCGTCGTGCTCAACAAGTTTGAGCGCATGTTCGGGACACACCTTGACACAGGCACCGCAGCCCAAACAATACGTGGACTCCAACGCAAAGCGACCGCTTCCCACCAAATCGCAGGCAAACGTGGGGCACACGTTGACGCACTCGCCGCACGACGTGCACTTGTCAAAATCGCATTCCGGCGTGCTCACCTGCATGTTCTGGGCAAGCTCGGGGTGGTTTTGCAACGTCGAGAGCACCAGTTGGCGCCCATGCGTAAGCGAACGACGACGCTTGGTCGTCGTGGTGCCGCACATGGTGTTGAGCGTGCGCTCCAGCTGGGTAATCTGATGGCGATGGGCCTTGAGCTTTTGCGTCACCGAGGCCAGCGCCGCCGTCGCCGGATTGAGCTTGGTCACCGTCAGGCCCGTCGTGCGGGCAATCTTTTCCATGTACTCCTTGCGCTCGTACTCGCGAAGTTTATGGCACTTGAGGCTCTTGGGGTCGACCTCCAAGCCCATACCCGTGCCAGACCACTCCTCGGCCTTCGCAATCGCCTCGCCCAGAATGTCCTCACCGCCGGTGTTGCGGCATTTATCGCACACGCCCAGCGGCAGGTAGACGCTCACGTTGGGATAGTCGGCCAGCACCGAGAACCAAGTCTCGGCCGTAATATCGCCCACGCAGGCGACGACGACCTCGTTCTCGCGCGGCATGCGCTTGAGGGCGCGCGTGCAGGTGACGTAGGCGGTCTCGTGGCTCGTTGCCGCCGAGACGATATCGTCATACAGGTTTTTGGGCGCCAGACGCGGCGAGATGATCGCCTCGGTCGGACAGGCAGCGGCGCACAGGCCGCACTTGCGACAGGAGTCGAGGATCTCGATGGCGTCTTCCTCGACCTCGATAGCGTTGACCGGGCACACGTCCATGCACGCGGTGCAGCCGCTCTTTTCGTTTTTGCAGGTCAGACACGGAATGGTGTTGCCGCGTGGGCGCTCCTTGTAGTCGGCAGGATTCCACTGCGGCGCCGACGGATCGAGTGCATCGGTCACGCCGCCAAGCGGGTTTTTAAGAAAATCGAAACCCTTGCTGATCTCGATAATGTCATCAAACAGATCGTGTTCCTGCGCCATGCGCGGCCCCTCCCTGAGCAGTGCAAACAAGCAAGAGATAATGATACGCTATCGGCCCACGCCTCGGGCAAATTACACGCGGCTCATCTTTGCGGCAAATAGTCCATGGCCTATCGCTGCCTCGATTGCACAAGATCAATCAAGTGCCAAGCTATGCCTCGCGCATGAGCTCGACAAGCTTTTGCCTGGTCACCTTGGCCTGTTCGTTAGCCATATTGCGTTCGTTTCTAAAGGCCGCATCTGCAACGCTCATCAGGTCGGCATCGGAAATCTCGCCAAGGCCCAGCTCCTCGAGCGTCGTCGGTAGGCCGACGCGCTGGCAAAACTCGAGCACCTGATCAAGCTCGGGTGCACGCTCCAGGCGCAGCTGCACCACCAGGCCAAATGCCACGGCCTCGCCATGCATTGCCTTGCACTCGGGCAGAATCGTCAACCCGTTGGCGATGGCATGCGCCAACGCCAAGCCACCGCTCTCAAAGCCAACACCCGAGAGCAGAATATTGCACTCGATCAGGCGCTCAACTGCCGGCGATGTACGGCCCTTTTTGAGATCGCGCTTGGCAGCGACGCCGCACTCCATGAGTGTGTCATAGCAGGCACGAGCCGCAACCAAGGCCAAGTGTCCCGGCGCGCCACCGTGCTCGTTGGCGCCGTGCGCCGCGGCGCACGAACGCGCCTCAAAATACGTTGCCAGCGCATCGCCCATACCAGAGACCGTCATACGCAGTGGGGCCGCCGCGACCACGTTGGTATCGACCACGACCAGGTCTGGATTCTTCTCGAGCATCAGGTAGCGGTCGAACGACCCATCCTCGTGATACAGCACCGAAATCGCGCTGCACGGACCATCCATCGAAGCCGCCGTGGGGCACACGCACAACGGCAACTCGGCATAAAACGCAACGGCCTTGGCGATATCGAGCATCTTGCCGCCGCCAATACCCACCACCATGTCGCAATACTCGGCCCGGGCTTCCTTAGCCATTTTTACAACGGCCTCTTCCGTACACGGACCGTTATAGATCTTAAAGAATGGCTCGCTTAGATCTTCGTCCAGAAATCCATCGACGATCTGCCTGCACAGCCGATCCTCGGTGCCCTGGTCAAACAAGACATAGGCAGCGCAGCCCAACCATGACAAATACCTGCCCTGACGCGAGAGCTCGCCCGGCCCCTGAACATACCGACCGGGACCGCCATATACCATGGGAAGTGCCATACGAGAATCCGCCCCTTCATTCACTCAACATTGGTGCAAAGCAACCTGACCCCCTTGCACCATAGCAAAAAGGGGCAAAGCCATCTGCTGGCTTTGCCCCTTCCTTAGCTTGATTTACTCATCCATGAGATAGTAGTGGCCCAGCGCGTCGGCACCCAGGATGGCGTTTGCGACCATCTCGGGCGTCACCTCAAACGGCATGTTGCACATGGTGTCCTCGGGCGCGCACGCGGCCTCGGCAACAATCATGGCCTTCTCGCGCGTAACCTCGGCAACGCCCAGCTCCTTCATCGTGACCGGCAGGCCCAGCTCAATGCAGAAGCCCAAGACTTCCTCGAGCTTCTCGGTCGGGGCATCCTCGAGTACCAGCTGGACGATAGTGCCAAAGGCGACCTTCTCGCCGTGATACATGCCGTGGCACTCGGGCAGCATCGTCAGGCCATTGTGGATGGCATGAGCAGCAGCAAGGCCCGAGCTCTCAAAGCCAATGCCCGAAAGCAGCGTGTTGGCCTCAATGATGTGCTCGACGGCAGGCGTGAGCGCACCCTTCTCCAGCGCAACCTTGGCCTTGACGCCATCGGCCATAAGCGTCTCATAGCAGAGCTTGGCGAGTGCCAAGCCAGCCATGCCGCCCTTGCCACCGGCGCAGGTGCCGCCGTCGGCATCGTGCGTCGCCTGAGCCTCGAAATAGGTTGCGAGCGCATCGCCCATACCGGAAACCGTCAGGCGCACCGGGCTCGCCGCGATAACCGTCGTATCCATAAGGACGATATTGGGGTTTGCCTTCAGGAAGAGGTACTTGTCGAACTGGCCGTCGTCGGTATAGAGCACCGAAAGCGCCGAGCACGGGGCATCGGTCGAAGCAATGGTGGGGCAAATGATAACCGGGGATTCCAGGTAATAGGCAACGGCCTTCGCGGTGTCGAGGATCTTGCCGCCACCGACACCGACGATGATGTCGCAGCCGTTGTCGCGCGCGAGCGCAACCAGGCGATCGACCTCGCCCTTGGAGCACTCGCCGTTAAAATCCTCAAACAGCAGCTCGGCCTTAGCCTCGGCAAAGCCGCCCTCGATCTTGGCACCGACGCGTTTCTTGCCCGAAGGCGTCACGATGACGAGGGCCTTAGTGCCAAGCGGCTCGACATAGGAGCCGAGCTTGGCGAGCTCGTCCGGACCCTGGATGTACTTGCTGGGGCTATTGAAAATTGCAGCCATAACTATCCCATTCTCTAAAAGAAAAAAGAAAGGGGCTCCGTACGGATACGTGCGGAGCCCCTCGTTACGATAACAAGAGTCGATTAGAAATCGATGTCGGTGTCGTAGTAGCAGGCCTTGAGGATCTTCTCGAAGTCGGCAGCCTTGGTCTCACGCGGGTTCTCCGGCGTGCAGGCGTCCTGCTCGGCGTTCGCGGCGATCTCGGGCAGCTTGGCGAGGAACTCCTCCTCGGAAACCATCTGCGGGTTCTCGGCGTCGACCTTCACGCCACCATTCGCGTAATCCTTGATGGACTGCGGAATGTTGAGCTGGTCATTGAGGTCGCGGATCTTCTGGACGAGCGCAGCGATGAGCTCCTCGTTGGTCTCGCCGGGAAGGTGCAGGATCTCCTTGGCCACGTAAGCGTAACGCTCGGCAGCACGGGGATCCTTGGAGTTCCACTGGATGACCTTGCCCAGGTACATGGCGTTAGCGGCACCGTGGATGATGTGGCCGTTCTCAAAGGCAGCACCGGTCTTGTGAGCCATGGAGTGAACGATGCCGAGCAGGCCCGAGGAGAAGGCGATACCGGCGATGCACTGAGCCTCGTGCATGTGCTGACGGGCCTCATGGTCGCCAGCATAGGACTTGGGCAGCCACTCGACGATCTCGCGGATGCCGTGCAGAGCGTTGGCGTCGGTGAACATAGAGGCGCAGGTGGAAACGTAGGCCTCCATGCAGTGGGTCAGAGCATCCATGCCGGTGTGAGCGCACAGCTTGGCGGGCATGGTGTAGGTGAGCTCGGGGTCGACGATGGCGACATCAGGGGTGATGTTGAAGTCGGCCAGCGGGTACTTGATGCCCTTGGCGTAGTCGGTGATGACGGAGAAGGCAGTAACCTCGGTAGCGGTGCCGGAGGTAGAGGAGATGGCGCAGAAATGAGCCTTCTGACGCAGCTCGGGGAAGCTGAACGGCTGGATGATGTTATCGAAGGACTCCTCGGGATACTCGTAGAAGACCCACATGGCCTTAGCGGCATCGATGGGCGAGCCGCCACCGATGGCGATAATCCAGTCGGGCTCGAACTCGCGCATGGCCTCGGCGCCCTTCATGACCGTCTCGATGGACGGGTCGGACTCGACGCCCTCGAACAGCTTGACCTCGAAACCGCCTTCCTTAAGGTCGTTCTCGACGTCCTGCAGGAACCCGCCGCGGCGCATAGAGCTGCCGCCAGAAACGATGATGGCCTTCTTGCCCTTGAGGTTCTTCACCTCGTGGCGAGCGCCCTCACC
>CAJLVJ010000045.1 GCA_905210085.1 uncultured Collinsella sp.
GCTTGGCGGTGCAGTACCAGCTGCCGTCCTTCTGGGACCAGCTGTACTCGGGCTCTGCCCAGTCATGGCCGAGGGCGGCGATCTTCTCAGCCTTGGTCTGGGTCTCGAAGGCGTCGCCGTCGAACTTGGCGGTATAGACCGATTCGCCTTCCTCGAGGCAAGTGGCCGGGGTAGTCTTTACGGTGGCCTTCACGGTCTGCTCGTCGACGTGGGAGGCGTCGCGCTTGCAGACGCGCTTGGCGGTGCAGAGCCACTCGCCGTCCTGCTTGGTCCAGCTGTACTCGGGCGCGCCCCAGTCGTGGCCGAGTACGCCGAGGGCGACGTCCCAGGTCTGAGGCTTGAACGCTTCGTTCTCGAAGGTGGCGGTGTAGACGTCCTTGCCGGCGGTCTCGCAGGTCGCGTCGATGACGTGCTCGACGGTAGCCTTCACGGTCTCCTGCTCCACGTGGGAGGCGTCGCGCTTGCAGGTGCGCTTGGCGGTGCAGTACCAGCTGCCGTCCTTCTGGGACCAGCTGTACTCGGGCTCGCCCCAGTCGTGGCCGATGGGGTCGAGGGCTTCGGTCTTGGTCTGAGGCTCAAAGCACTCGTGCGTAAAGGTTGCGGTGTAGGTCCTCTCGCCCTTCTCGGTGCAATCGGTCTTGTCCACGAAGGTCGCCTTTACGGTCTCCTCGATCGGTCGACCGCAGTAGCCGCACTTGGCGTGGCCGGTGCAATACCAGCCGTCATCCTCCTTCTTCCAAATGTAGTCGTTCTGGTCAACGAAGTTGTCCTCGTGCTGCCCGTCGGTGTAGTCGTGGGTTAGCATCGTCTTGTTGGACCACACCTTCGTGCCGTCGATGGTGACATCGGTACGGCCGGTGTTGTTGCCCGACTTGCCACCAAAGCCAAAGAGCTGCGAGCAGGTAGTGTTGTCGCGCGTTGCCGCGGCAGAGCTGTTGGTGATGTTGAGGATGTACTTGTGGTTCCCCATGTTAGAGTCGTTGATGTTCAAAGCTTGCTTGCGGGCAAACCAGCTGCTTTTCGAGTTGAACGTGCAATTATTCACGTTAACGGTAATGTCCTGCTTGCCGGCACCGTAATCGGTGTAGACGTTGATGACCTTACCGGTTGCGTTAAAGGTGCAGCCGTCAAACGTCATGGTCGGCGAGCTGTATGTCCAGATGGCGTAGTCGCCGTTTGGGGCGTTGAAGGTCGTGTTCTTGAACTCGGCGGACTCGTAGCCCCAGTAGAACGTCTTGCCGTTGACGACGCAGCCGTCGAGCGCGGTCTTGTTGGCGCGAATGAAGCCGAGATAGTCGGCACTGCCGGAACGCATCGTCATGTTCTTGAACGTAACGGTACCGGCACCGTCAAACGAATAGTCGCCATTATACTCGGTGCCATAGTTTGCAGGATCGGGCACAATTGCACCGATGTTCCATGCGGTCTTGTCCGTGCCCAGACCCTCAAAGGTAAGGTCCTTGCCCTTGGTGAGACCCTCAGACTTCTCGCCGTAGAGGGTGTAGTTGCCCTTGCCGAGCTTAATGGTGTCGCCGCTCTGCGCCGCGGTGGTAGCGGTCTTAATATCATTGTAGGTCACACCGGTGGGTTTACCGTCGTGTTCAATGGTGATCGATCCGGTAGTAATCGGTCCGGTAGCGTCGTCTGCAAAAGCAGGCTATGCAACGCCCATCGCGATGAGCGCAACGGCAAACAGCGCTGCGACCTCACGAGAGGCCGTTTTCAAAAATGACTTCATGCTGAAACTCCTTTGCCTCTAAAAGTATAAAATCAGCATAAATATTATAGCGCTTCTGACATTTTACTAAATCCCTATTTCGCGCCTGTATCGGTACGCCAATCTTTCTCGCGCTTCTTGCATTTTTATGCCGCATACCTGCATCTTTGTTGCATCGGATTGCGCAGCAAAGATGCATTTGTTTTGCCGGTGTGGTTTGCGCGATGGCACTTCGCGTGTCTATGGCCCGATGGACTGGACGCAAGACTGACTTTGACGGGGGTCGGGATTGATCGCTTGGCGATAGACGCAGCGATGTTGCGCCTATCGCCCACCATAGAAAAGAGCGATAACCGGGCGCACTGACGCGAATGCTCTTATGGGCTAGACTAGGCACCACGAAATACACGATGCGTTCGGGCGGCGCCGACTGTCCGATTAGCTTGGCAAGCATTGAGGGTGCATGCGTATGAGCCAAGAGATGATGGATAAAACCTGTCGCGAGTTTGCCCAGGCGCTTGCCGCGCGCGAGCCGGTTCCCGGCGGCGGTAGCGCGAGCGCCTTTGTGGGCGCGCTGGGCGCCTCGCTTTGCGGGATGGTCGCTCGCTATGGGGCGACCAATCCCGCGCTTGCCGATCGCGCAGACGATTTGACGCGCGCGTTTGCCCAGGCAGGCGAGTTGGCACAGGAGCTAGTGGGCCTGGTTGCCGAGGATGTTCGTGCGTACGGCCAGGTGTCTGCGGCATACGGTATTCCTCGTGATGACCCGGCTCGACCCGTGGCGATTCAGGACGCGTTGCGCGTGGCGGCCATGCCGCCGTATCGCATCATGGACACCTGTGGGCGCGCGTTGGCGCTGCTCGAGGACATGGCAGACAAAGGCTCGCGCCAACTGCTGTCCGACGTGGCGTGCGGTGCCGTGTTCTGCCGCGCCGCCATGCAGGGCGCGAGCCTGACACTCTTTGCCAATACCTCGTCTATGAAAGACCGAGCGCGCGCCGAGGAGCTCGAGGCGGCGTGCGATGAGCTGCTGGATACGTGGCTGCCGCGCGCCGATGCGCTGGCGCGCCGTGCTGCCGACGCAGCCAGGAAGAGGGGATAGTCATGGCAGAGCTGCTCAAGGGTGCTCCCGTTGCCCGCGCTTTGACCGAGGAACTCGCCGCTCGTTGCGCCGCCCTGCGCGAACGGGGCATCGTACCGACGCTGGCCATCGTTCGCGTGGGCGAGCGCGAGGACGATCTATCCTACGAGCGTGGCGCCCTCAAGCGCTGCGAAAAGGTTGGCATTGAGGCTCGCCGCGTTTTACTCCCTGCCGATGTTTCGCAGGATGAGCTGCTGGCGGCTATTAAGGACATCAATGCCGACCCCGCTGTTCATGGCTGCCTGATGTTTCGTCCGTTGCCCGCTGGGCTTGACGAGGACGCGGTTGCCGCGGCACTCGATCCCGCCAAGGACGTCGACTCCATGACGCCGGCCTCGCTGCTTACCACGCTTTCGGGGCGAGGCGAGGGCTTTGCTCCCTGCACGGCTGAAGCCGTGTTGGCGTTGCTGGACCATTACGGCGTTGAGCTGGATGGGGCCAAGGTCGCGGTCGTCGGTCGGTCGCTGGTGATTGGTCGTCCCGTTGCCGCCATGCTTACGGCTCGCAATGCCACGGTGACGACGTGCCATACACATACTCGCGACTTGGCTGCTGAGTGCCGTGCAGCTGATATTGTGGTTGCGGCCGTTGGACGCGCGCGCACGATTGGCGCGGATGCGGTTCGTGGGGGCCAGACAATCATCGATGTTGGCATTAATTGGGACGAGGCCGCCGGCAAGCTGGTCGGGGACGTCGATTTTGATGCTGCGGAGCCGGTTGTTGGCGCAATTACTCCGGTGCCGGGCGGCGTGGGGGCTGTAACGACGGCGATTCTCGCTAAGCACGTGATCGAGGCGGCGGAGCGCGCATCGAAATAGGCGTTTTTGACCACAGGGGTTGCCGAGGCGGCTATTTCGCCCTTTTTGCGCCGAAGCGATACACTGTTGCCGTTTGATTTCTTCGCTCAAGGAGGATGCGCATGCCGTGCACAACGATTTTGGTTGGTAAGAACGCGAGCTACGACGGGTCGACGCTGGTCGCCCGCAACGAGGACTCGTCCAACGGGGTGTTTGAGCCCAAGCGCATGCGCGTAGTGCATCCCGACGAGCAGCCGCGCGTCTACACGAGCGTCTTGAGCCACTTGACCGTTGAGCTGCCCGACAATCCCATGCGTTATACGAGTGTCCCCGACGTTGTCCCGGGTCATGGCATTTGGGCCGAGGCTGGTTTCAACGAGCTCAACGTTGGCATGTCCGCAACCGAGACGCTTACCACCAACGAGCGCGTCCGCGGCGCCGATCCGCTCGTGGACTATGTACCCGCTAAGGGCAACGAGGGCGAGGACGGCTATGTGCCGGCGCAGCCCGGCGGTCTGGGCGAGGAGGATATGGTGACCCTGGTGCTGCCGTACGCCAAGTCCGCCCGCGACGGTGTGCGCATTCTGGGCGACCTGCTCGAGCGTTACGGCACCTACGAGAACAACGGCATCGCCTTTAGTGACGTGGACGAGATCTGGTGGCTCGAGACCATCGGCGGCCACCACTGGATCGCCAAGCGCGTGCCCGATGACGCCTATGTGACCATGCCCAACCAGCTTGGTATCGACAGCTTTGACCTGGACGACGCCGAGGGCGCTCAGGCCGACCACATGTGCTCCGCCGACCTGCGCTCCTGGATGGTCGAGTGGCATCTGGACCTGACGCTGGGTGTTAAGGGCGACGGTCCCGCCGCGGTCTTTAACCCGCGCGAGGCCTTTGGCTCGCACAGCGACAGCGACCACGTCTACAACACGCCGCGCGCCTGGTACATGCAGCGCTGCCTCAACCCCAGCGATGTGTGGGACGGTCCCGAGGCCGACTACACGCCCGAGAGCGATGACATCCCCTGGAGCCGCGTGCCCGAGCGCAAGGTGACCATCGAGGACGTCAAGTACGTGCTTTCGAGCCACTACCAGGGCACGGAGTACGACTGCTACGGCAGCAAGGGCACGCCCGCCACGCGCGGCGCCTATCGTCCCATCGGCATCAACCGCAACAGTCAGCTCGCCGTGCTGCAGCTGCGCCCCTATGTACAGCCGGCGTATCGCGCCGTACAGTGGATGGCCTTTGGCTCTAACTCGTTTAACGCGCTCGTGCCGCTGTACGCCAATGTCGAGACCATGCCCGAGTACTATGCCGACACGCAGGCTCGCGTGACGTCCGAGAATTTCTATTGGGCAAATCGGCTGATCGGTGCCTTGGCCGATGTCCGCTTCCACGAGTGCGGTCGCGCGGTCGAGGATTATCAGGAGAAGGTCGGCGGCATGGGCCACAAGCAGATTCACGACGTTGACGCTGCCGTGGCCGTGCTGCCCGAGGCCGAGGTGCCTGCCGAGCTCGCTCGCGCCAACGAGGCCTTTGCTGAGCTCGTGCACGTGGAGACCGATGCCCTGTTGGGCAAGGTGCTCTACACCACGAGCTGTGCCATGAAGAACTCCTTCGCGATGAACGATAACATTAGGTAAAAGCCGCATTGCAGCGAACGAGCGGGGCAAACGCCGTCAAAGGCTTTGCCCCGCTCGATTTCTATCTTGGCGGTAAAACGATTTTGTGTCGTTCGCCCAATCTTGGGTACAAGAAGGCCATTGCAGTTGTTCACGATTGGAGCCAACCATGGTTATGAAATTCGATCAGCTTGTTAACGGTGCCATCAACGTGGGCTTCGGCGCCGCCGCCGTTGCCGTCGAGGGCGGCAAGAAGGTCCTCGACGACCTCAATACCAAGGGCGAGCAGGTCCGCAAGGACGCCGGCACCCCCGATATCGCCCGCAGCGTGTCCGACATGTTCGAGCAGGCTGGTGGCACCATCTCCGACCTGACCGAGCGCCTGGGCATGCAGGGCGAGACCGCGGCGCAGCGCGTGCTCGACGAGCTCATCCTGGCCCGCGTCCGCGTTATGACCGCCCCCGAGCGTACGGCCTTTTTGGCCCATGTGCGCGACATCGTCGATTCGGTCGAGGATAACGTGACCTCGGTGCCCGTCGAGTCCGTTGAGCCCGACGATGCAGAGGACACCGAAGAGGCCGAGTAGCAGCGCAGATGGCAGATTCCACCACCGATTACAACAATCTAGATCCCTTGGGTGACGAGACGGCGGTTGTCGATGAGGTCGAGGCCGCCGTCTCGGGCGCTCGCAAGAAGCCGCGCGCTGTCGATATGGTCCCCGAGGAGCCCGACGCGATGGCGCCGGACGAGGAATACCAGCTCACGCCGGCGGGCCGCCGTGAGCGCATTGGGCAGATCGTTCGCCTGATCAAGAAGTACCGCGTATGGGATAACCTCACGCCGGTGCGCCTGCGTCGTCTGCTCGAAGAACTCGGCCCCATGTTCGTCAAGATGGGGCAGATTCTGGCCAACCGCTCTGAGATCTTGCCGCAGCGGTTTTGCGACGAGCTGCGCCGCCTGCGCTCCGACGTAGAGCCGGTGCCGTATGAGGTAGTGCTCCGCTGTCTGGAAGAGGAATACGGCCAGCGCCTGGGGCAGATGTTCGACGCGATCGACCCCAACCCGCTCGGAAGCGCGTCGCTCGCGCAGGTGCACCGCGCCCGCCTGGTGACGGGCGAGGACGTGGCCGTTAAGGTACAGCGCCCCGGCGCGCAACAGGTGATGGCTCAGGACATCGACATCATTCGCTCGGTGGTGCGCATCGTTTCCAAGTTCGTCAACACCGACCAGTTTGTGGACCTGCACGGCGTGGTCGAAGAGCTGTGGACCTCGTTTCGCGAGGAGACCAACTTTTTGGCCGAGGCCAAAAACCTCAACGATTTCTATGAGTTCCATAAGAGCGTCCATGGCGTGTCGTGTCCCAAATCCTACCTGGACCTTTGCACCGAGCACGTGGTGGTCATGGACTACATTGACGGCATCTCGATTGCCGATCCCGAGCGCCTGGTGACTGAGGGCTATGACCTGGAAAAGATCGGCTCGGCGATTGTCGAGGACTACTCGACGCAGGTGCTCGACGACGGCTTTTTCCATGCCGACCCGCATGCGGGAAACATCATCCTCAAGGACGGCATCGTCTACTTTATCGACCTGGGCATGGTCGGGCGCATGTCGAGTCACGACCGCGGTATCGTCAAGGATATGATTTTCGCCGTGGCCGAGGGCGACGTGCCCAAGCTCAAGGATTCGCTTATGCGCTTTGCCGTGACGCGCGGCGACTCCGCCGAGCTCGACCATTCGGCCTTTTTGTCCGATTTGGACTTTATCGTTGCCGACTTTGCGGGCCTAGATCTTAAGGACCTGGATATCGGCGAGTTTTTGACCTCGCTGCTAAACCTGGCGCGCAAAAACGACGTTGAGCTGCCGAGTGTGGTGACGATGTTCGCCCGCGGCATGGTGACACTCGAGGGTCTGCTGACCGAGTACATGCCCAACGTCAACATGATCCAGATCATCCAGGCGCACATCAAAAACGAGAAGAGCACCTATGCGCGCGTCCGCGAAATGGGGCGCGATCTTGCCGCGAGCAGCTATCGCGCGGCAAAAGGCTCGCTCGAGGCGGCCGAGTATCTGGGCTTGGCGTCGCGCATGCTCACGCGCGGTCAGCTTAAGGTAAACACGCAGATCATGAGCAGCGATAAGGCACTGAGGCAGCTGGGTGGAATTATCGACCGCATGTCGATGGCAATTGTGATCGCCGGTCTGTTTATCGGTTCGTCGGTGGTGTACTACGCACGCATCGAGCCGGTTGTGTTCGGTATCCCGGTCATTGGCTTTATGGGCTACGTGAGCGCGCTGGTGCTGGCGCTGATGCTGGGCCGCGAGATTTGGCGCAACAGCCACGGCGGCAAGCGTTAATGACCCCTGGGGGACGGAGGAAAACGGATCATTTTGCCTTGCGTCGCGCCGGCGTGGGCTGGTTCGAACAAAACTATGCCGGTTTACGGGGCTGGAGCTCCGAACCTCGAGCATACCGAAATTCGCGCTTTTAAAACCGCAGGTAGATGAGTCGTTGGTTTTCGAAAATGGCAGATATGGTTGTGAAGTGCTGAATCAGCCCCGTAATCCGGCATAGTTTTGAAACGGGCTGTTCTTTCAAGGTCCGACGACAGTCCTTCCTATCGCAAACCATAGCTTTTACCTTGGGCTTCGCCTGTGTGCGGGGCCCTTTTGCGTGATACCATACTGACAGTAATAATCGATGGCCTAGATGGTGGTGCGGAGACGCACGAATGCGCGGTTTTCCTGCGCGTTTGGGAGAATCGGGGTGCAAGTCCCCGGCTGTACCAGTAACCGTAATTCCTCTTGGCCCGGGATGTTCGCGTCGCAGATCGGACGGCGTGCCCGGGTCGGTAAGGTTAAGTCGGATCGCCTCCCATCTTGTACGCGGCCGCGGCGCACGTTGCCGGCACGCGTTGGGCTCTGGAGGGAAGGGGGATCCCGATGGGGGTACTCAAGCGCGATATGCGCGATGATGTGGGGCAGCCGCTGGGCAATGCTCCAAGTGCAGACAGTAGGAGACAAATGGATATGTTTGAGGACGAGTGCCAGCGCGCTTCGTGGCGTCGTCATGGAGCGATTGCCCGCGGCGTAGCCAAGCGCGGTCTGGTGGCGTTCCTGGCTTTTGCCATGGCTTTTGGCACCACGCCGGCGCAACTTTGGGCCGAGGGCGCCGAGGGCATTGCCGAGGCCGTGGCCCAGGCTGCGACGGACGGCGAGGGCGCGGCGGCCGACGAGGGTACTGCTGCCGACACCGGCGCGAACGGTGCTGCCGTGGAGGACGGCACGGGTACCAGTGACGCTGCGGCCGGTCAGGGTGCAACTTCGGGCGCCGCGAAGGGCGATGACGCCGCAGGTGATGCGGCTGATTCCGGCAGTTCCGCCGCGATGCCTGCTGCCGCTTCGGAGCAGGGCGAGCCGAAGGCCGCTGCCGCTCCTGCCACGACGCTTTCCAGCGAGGCCAAGGTCTTCATCCAGGACACCAAGGATAAGGACAACTCGTATTCCACGAAGTCGGGTGCGCTCAGCGCGGATGATACGCTCTGGGCAAACATGTACGACGAGGTCGAGGACGACTGGTACGGCACTTCGACTGAGTCCGTTGCCAATCCCGGCACCTGGACTTACACCTGGCTCGCCGGCACGACCAGGCACAGCAGCAATGTCGCCGACTACACCGAGGTCGTAGGCCACGAGCAGTCGCTCACCGTCACCGCCGCGATGGAAGGCAAATACTTCATCTGCAAGGTAACGGTTGATGGCAAGGATTACTACGGGCCCTCTGCGTACGGCTCGGGCATTAACTCCAAAGACATCCCCGGCCCCGTGCTGGGCGCCGGTCAGATGGAGCTCAACAGCGTCAAGCTCAGTAGCGACACGCCGAGCATAGGCGACACCCTTACGGCGACTCCGTATGTAAGCTATTATCAGCAAGCTCCCGCCGATGCCAAGGTTACCTACACGTGGTCCGCATCTGCCTCGCAGTACTCGGGCTTTACCAAGATCGAGGGCGCGACGGGCGCTACGCTCGTGGTGGGCGACGACCTTGAGGGCAAGTACATCAGGGTCGAGGCCAACGCTGGCGTCAACACGGTGAACAAGACCACTTCCAGCAAGGTCAAACAGGCCGGTGCGGTCGAGATTTCGGCCGTGTCTATCGTTAACACCAAGGACAACACGAGTGTCTTTGCGGTGGGGGATACCGCTAAGGCCCGCGCCAAGGAGAAGGGCGGCGCGTACGGCGCGTTCGTCGACGCGAGCAAGCTCAACTATCAGTGGCAGTGCTCTGACACCAAGAGTGGCACGTATGCCGACATTGCGGGCGCTACGGGTGAGACCCTCGAGCTAACCGATGCTTTGGGCGGCAAGTACCTCAAGTGCAAGGTGTCTTCGAAGATCGGCTCTTCGAGCATGACCAACTCGACGGGCGCTCTCGTTGCTGCCGCCGGTTCAATTAATATCACGAGCGTGACTATGAGCCCGACTTCGGACAAAGTCGAGGTTGGTTCTACGATTACGGCGACCGCCAAGGCGGGTTCCACCGACGTTACCACCGATTCACATGTCACGTGGCAGTGGTATAAGGGCACCTCGAACACCGCAAGCTCGTGCAACACGCCTATCGAGGGTGAGACCGGTAACACCCTGACGGTGACCGCCGCCCTTAAGGGCTGCTACGTTGTGGCTAAGGCCAACGGCGGCTATGGCGAGCAGAAGCCCTACTATGCGGCGGGTCCCGTTTCCGTCGCGGGCCAAGTGGAGCTCTATGACGTACAGTTTGAGGGCTCTCCCGCCACCAATGGCGTGCACGTAGGCGATACGCTCAAGACTAAGGTGCGCAAAAAGGACGGTTCGCGCTACAGCTATATCGACCGCACCGACAATGTGACCTATCAGTGGCAGTATGCAAATACCAGTTCGAGCTATGACTCCGCCTATACCGATATCCCCGGTGCTACCGAGGCCACCTATACCGTTGACGCTGCCTATGCCGGCAAGTATCTGCGCGTGAAGGTGACGAGCGAAAATACCGTTTCCAGCACTCAGAAGAAGAGCTCCTACGGCGACACGCAGTCCGTTGCCCCGCTCGGCCCCGTGACGCTTAAGGGCCAGTACAAGCTGGCAGGCATTGAGCTTGCCGATAAGAACGTTACGCTGAGCGTGGGCTCGAAGATCACACCGAGCGTGCAGGTTCCGGGTAGTTGGTCGGGCTCGACCAAGGACGTGCCCGACGATGCCGAGCTCACCATGGCGTGGTATGCCAAGGGCGAGGGCGATGCCGATTGGACCGAGCTCACCGACGGCATCGATAAGACCGATGGCAGCCTGACTCTTACGGATGCGCTTGTCGGCAAGAAGATCAAGGTTGCGGCGAGTGCTCTCGACAACACGGTTGAGTGGGTATCGTCGGACAGCGTTACCGCGGCGGGGGAGTATAACCTGCTGCGTGTGATCGCCGCTCCGCAGATTAATAGCGATTCGACTCATCTCGTCTCGGGCGATAGCGTTAAGGCGACGGCGCAGGCCAAGCGCGCCGACGGTTCGGCCACCAACGGTATCGATGTCACCGACCAGGCGACTGTTGCCTGGTATGCGGCCGACGACGCGAAGGCTCCGGAGGCCGACTGGACGCTGCTGTCCGATATGTCGGGCGCCGAGGCGACGGTCTCGGCATCTGCTGCTGGCAAGTATCTGAAGGCTGTCGCCACGAGCGGCGACTCGACGGTCGAGCTCGTCTCTGCCAATCCCGTGATCGCCGCAGGCTCGCTTGAGGCCGCAGCCCAAAAGCTCAACGATGCCAATAAACAAATCGCTGTTGATTACAGCGCCAAGGGCGGCAACGTCAACGATGTTCTGAAGGCGCAGCTTGCCGATCTGGGATTTACCGATATCGACGTCAAGGTCTCTGAGGGCGGCGTGCTCTTTAAGGCAGAGGATGCCAAGGCCACGGTCGGCATCTCCGACGCTCAGGATAAGACCAACGGCGATGTGACGTTCTTCTACATCGACCCCAACAACTACACCGGTTACAACATCGACGGTCTGCGTAGCGCCGATGTGGTGTTTGAGCTGTCGCGCGATGGCAAGACTGAGTCTTACCAGCCCAACAAGTCGGTACAGGTTGCTTGGGACGAGGCTAAGCTGCGAGACCTTCTTGACAGTGCAGCCGAATCCCTGCAGATTGGCTACGCGGCGGGCGAGTCCGCCGATGGCGTGACCCAAAATGTCACGCTTCCGTACAAGGCGGGTTCCGCAAAGAAATTCTCTGTTGAATGGACAAGCTCCGACACCGAGCGCCTGTTTGTTTCTGGTTATAGCTGGGAAGATAAGACGGGTAAGGTTTCGCGCGCATCGAGCGATCGAGACGTGACGCTGACCGCCAAGGTAACGGTTACGAGCGGCGACATCAAGATTGCCGGCTCGCGCGACTTCACCGTGACCGTCAAGGGCGATCCCGAGAAGGTTGCCGCCGACAAGAAGGCACTGCAGGAGAAGGTCGATGCGGCCTTTACCTACGACAACATCAAGTACTCCGGCACCGATACGGTTGCCGACAAGGACGGCCTAACCGCCGACCTGCAGATGCCACGCACGAGCACGCTCAATATCGACGGCAAGTACTACAAGGTCGAGTACTCCGCCAGCACCGACGACATTACGTTTAACGGTTACAAGGGCACGGTTTACCAGCCGCTGCCCGGGGCCAAGGCCGCAAGCACTAAGATCACTCTCACGGTGACCGACAAGTCCAACGCCGAGGTCACGGCAAGCAAGACCCTCGACTTTGCGATTGCCCCGCAGGACCAGGACGAGCTTGATGCCGAGCTTTCTCTTATGGAAAAGGCGAAGGCCGGCTATGCTGCCGCCATTCTGAATGGCCAGGACGCTAGTGCCGTTTCGACCGACATGCACGCGTTCCAGAAGGCTTATCTTGATGCCGACGGCAACCTTGCCTGGAGCTACAACAAGGCAACGACCGATTCGACGTCCCTTGGTATTGTTCCGGTCGATCTGCCTGGCTATGACGCGATGTCCGGGCAGGATTGGCGTCTGTTTAAGTCGAGCAACAGCTCCGTTGTCGCAGCCGAAAACCTTAAGGTTACGCAGCCGCAGTACAACACGAAGGTTACGATCTCGTCTCGCCTGACGAGCGAGAAGTACGCTCGCTATGCCGAACGCTATCCCGACAATGCCACGTATGCCAAGCTTGCGAACCAGGATGTCTCGGCAACGTTGACGGTTTTGGGTACAACTGGCGTCGAAGATCCTAATGCCGGAAAGACAATTATCGTTAAAGCGGGCGTGACAGGGCTCACGGGTAACGCTGGCGACTCCGAGCGTTCGCCCGAGTCCATTGTGCCTTTGACTCAGGTTCCCGTTCAGTATGATGACCATAAGACTGCAGAGGATGTGCTCGAGCAAGTGCTCGAGAACGCCGGCTGCACCGATTTTGAGACCAACTCGCTTGGCTTGACTTCGCTGAAGACCAAAGATGGCCGCATTCTTGCTTCTGATTGGAATGCTCCCTATCGCTATTGGTCGTTCTACGTCAACGGCACCATGGCGGATGTCGGTGCGACGCAGTATGCTGTCCAGCCGAATGACACTATCGAATACCGTTACTTTGACGGCTTTGCGGCACTTACCCACACCGTGACGTTCGACGCTGGTGAGGGCTCTGCGGTCGCCGCGCAGAAGGTCGAGGACGGCAAGGCGGCCACCAGGCCGAAGGACCCCACGCGCGAGGGCTACACGTTTGCCGGCTGGTACTCCGATGCGGAGTGCACGCAGGCCTACGACTTCTCGACGCCCGTTTCCGGTGACGTGACCCTGTATGCCAAGTGGACCAAGGATGAGGTCGCCACAGTCTCGATTGTGGGCGTCAAAAACCCGGATGCCGCGACGCCGGTGCAGGATGCCTGGCTCAACAGCGTCGCCGTGACATATGCTGCCGACTCTGGCGCTACTGCTTGGGACCTCGTCAAGCAAGCGCTCGATGCTGCCGGTCTGGCATACGATGCCCCCACCGAGTCCTGGGGCGTGTTCGTCAAGTCGATTACGTCTGCCGACGGAGTGGAGCTTGGCACCACGGCTGATTACTCGCGTAGCTGGGGTTTCTACGTCAACGGCGTATCTGCCTCTGAGGGCGTTTCGAGCTACAAGGTTAAGCCGGGCGATTCCCTGTCCCTGACCTATCTCTATAACTTTAAAGAGCCGGCAACCGAGGTCGATGGCGTTGTCGTCGACCCGAGTGCTAAGGGCCCCGACTGGAGCAGCTCGTGGCCCGCGGCCGGAACGGGTGCTACCGAGGCTCCGACTCCTACGGGCGCTACCGAGGAAAAATGGGTTGCCAAGCTCAAGGAGTCGTCCGACTGGTCCACGTATGTCTCCGAACCGATTACCGCCGGCGACTACCTCTTTATCGTGGCTGGTAATACGCTCTATCAGCGTGATGCCAAGACTGGTGATGTCGTTAAGAGCGCCAAGCTCGTGAGCGCCATCTCGTCTGTATCGCGCATGGCCTATGCGGACGGCTTGGTACTTGTTCCGCTGGGTGACGGACGCGTGCAGGCGCTAACGGCAGATGCTCTCACGACCGTTTGGGTGAGCGAGAAGCTGCCCGATGGCAAGGGCGGCGCACAGCAGTGCCAGGGCAACCTTACGGTATCTGCCGGCAAGGTCTATTTCCAGACGAGTGCTGGCTGGTCCGGCCCGGGTGGCTACTCCGTCTGCCTTGACCTGGCGACTGGCAGGACTATCTGGAAGCAGCAGGCTGTCGGCACCATGGCCAACTACTACTGGACCGGCATGGGTGTGTCGGGAGA
The DNA here is from genome assembly GCA_905210085.1 of uncultured Collinsella sp. Taxonomy (GTDB): domain Bacteria; phylum Actinomycetota; class Coriobacteriia; order Coriobacteriales; family Coriobacteriaceae; genus Collinsella. The sequence continues at coordinate 14,106 of CAJLVJ010000045.1, forward strand.
CTACGGCTTTGTCGGCAACATGGACGGTACGGTCGAGACCGTCGATCTTGCCACGGGCAAGTCGGTCTCGAGCCTGAATCTTGGTGCCTCCGTGAGGTCTGGGGTCACGGTTGCGCCTGGCGGCAAGGTTATCTACGTCGTCAGCTATGACGGCTATCTGCACAAGCTCGGTGTTGGTACCTCTGGCGTCTTGACGGAGCTCGGCAAGGTTGCGATTTCCAATAGCGGCAAAGATGGCAAGGGCGCCGAGTCGTTCGGTCCCACCTCGACACCGGTTCTCGCCGGTAACAGGATCTACGTCGGCGGTGTGAGCGCTGATCGAGCGGGTAAGTACGGCAGCTATTACGGTCAGCTGACGGTCATCGATACCGATGACATGTCCGTTATCGCGTCTGTCTCCAAGACAACGACCGGCTACATTTCGGGTGAGGTCAAGTCCACCCCGGTCGTCTCCCAGCAGGGCGATGCCACCTACGTATACTTCACGGGCAACAACAATCCTGGGGCACTCTACCGATACAAGGTCGGGGATGCAGCCGCCGAGGAGATCTATACCCCCGCTTCGGCCAACCAGAACTATGGCATGTGCACGCCCGCGGTCGGTGCTGACGGCACGCTCTACTACATCAACGACTCGGGCAATTTGTTTGCTATCGCCGGCAAGGAGGCTCCTGCCGTCAAGACCTTCATCGTCCGCTTTGACACGGGCGAGGGATCGGCTGTTGCGGACCAGGCGGTCGACGAGGGAGGCAAGGCCGTAAAGCCTGCCGACCCCGAGCGCGAAGGCTATGTCTTTGATGGCTGGTTTGCCGATGCGGACGGGACGCAGTCGTTTGACTTTGATTCGGCCATTTCGTCCGATGTTACGGTCTACGCCAAGTGGAGCAAGAAGGAAGTTCCCGTAACCATTTCGGTTACCGGCTCGGTGACTGGCGTCGATGCCGAGAACAAGAGTCAGGTTTGGACAGACAAGACTACGCTCGAGCTCCCCGAGGGTGCGACGGCAGCCGACCTTTCCGAAGCTCTGTTTGAGCAGGCAGGTCTTGTGTACGACGCCACGCCGGACACCCAGTACGGCTGGAGGCTCAATAGCATTACGTCGCCCGACGGCCGTGTGCTCGGCACCGTCGACATGGGTAACAATCGATGGGCATACTGGTCGCTTGTGGTTAACGGTGAGTATGCGCAGCTCGGTGCAAGCAGCATTGTGCTCAAGGGCGGCGACGATGTCTCTTGGGTATATGAGGTGCCCGAGGCTCCTGTTACCCATACCGTGACGTTCGACGCGGGTGAGGGCTCCGCGGTCGCCGCGCAGAAGGTCGAGGACGGCAAGGCGGCCGCCAAGCCGGATGACCCCGCGCGCGAGGGCTACACGTTTGCCGGCTGG
>CAJLVJ010000046.1 GCA_905210085.1 uncultured Collinsella sp.
ACCATCGCGCAGGCCGCCTATCTCAACGGCGTGCCCCTCGTCGTCGTGCGCGCCATCAGCGACAAGCCCTGCGCCGAGGGCCAGGTCGTCGACTACAACACCTTCGAGAAGAAGGCCGCCTGCGACTGCGCCCGCATCGCCGCGCGCATGGTTAAGCTTTAGGCCCTGCGCGCCGGGGCCCTTCTTTATGTTGGGACCCCGGCGCGCAGGGCCCTTTCCAAAGCGAAGTGTCGAGCCGAAGTGTTGAGCGTCGGCCCTGAATGTTCAATGGCCGTTGTTTTCTGCCCCTCAAGTGGTGGACTTTTCCTCGGGGCTGTTGATTCCCCCACGCGCCCCTTTCCGTTCTCTGTGTTCCCCTTATACTCCTTGTACGAGGAGGTAAGAAGTCATGGACAAGACCGCACAGGACAGCTTGGCAAAGAAACCCGTCGACATGAGGGACAGGATTCTCGAGCATCTCGAGGCCCTCACCTCTGCCGTCTCGCTCGACGACCTTGCCCGTCTGTCCACCTCCGACATCGCCGAGACGCTCATCATCTCCAGGAGCCTGGCGAGCCAGTACCTCAACGACCTTGTTCGCGCCGGCTTTGTGGTTAAGGTGGCGGGCAGGCGTGTCCGTTATTTTCATCGCCGCGCGTTCCAGAAGCGTTTTCAGGTAAAGCTCTCTGCAAGCGAGTACGCCTCGCTCGCCGACCTCATCCAGGCGACGGGAATCGCCGATCACCGCGACTTCGCGCGTGCCGTGGGCTTCGACCTGAGCCTCAGCTCCGTTGTCGAGCAGTGCAAGGCTGCGGTTCAGTACCCTCCGTTTGGCCTGCCCATCCTCTTGAGCGGCGGCGTGGGTGTCGGTAAGTCTTTCCTTTCTCGCCTTGTGTACGAGTACGGAAAGAACCAGGGCTTGCTGTCCCGCGACTCCTCCTATGTGCGCATCGACTGCGCCGGGGTCCCGGACGCCGCCTCGTTCAACGGGCTTCTTGACGAGTCGATCGCGAAATCGCGCGGGGGTGTTGTCTTTGTCAACGGCATCGAGGCACTCTCTCCCTCTGCGATGGAACACTGCCTTGCGACGGCCCTCGGGCTCGATGCCTCCCAGGATGCGCCGCGCGCTCGCCTCGTTCTTTCGACGACGCTTTCCGCCGATGACCCGAAGGTTTCCTCGGCCTACAGCAAAATGCCCATCTGTGCCCGCGTCCCCTCACTCAAGGAGCGGACCCCCGAGGAGCGCGAGGATCTCATCTTGAGCTTCCTGCGCAGCGAGGGGTGCCGAATCGGTTCTGATGTGAAGATCAGCCGCGGCGCATACCGTTGCCTCGTGAACGCGGACTTTTCCGATAACATCGCCGGCTTGCGCGCCTGCGTGACGAACTGCTGCGCCAAAGCGTTCCTCAATCGCGAGGGCGACTACGTCGTCGTTCGCCCGTATCTTCTTCCCAGCGGGCTCCTCTCCTCCGCGCAGATCGATCAACAGCCCGACGATGGCGTTCTGATCGACGCGTCCCTGGATGCCGCCGAGAGCACAGGGCCGGTCGAGCAGGCGCTCGATGCCCTGTGCTCTCTCGATGAGCGATTCTGCGCCGGGGAGCTCTCTGTCTCCGAGCTTGTCTCGCAAGCTGTCTCCGCTGTGCGCGGCGTTGAGGATCACTTGATCTTCGGCCACGGCGTCGCCTCATCGAGGTCGCGCGCCTTCGAGCGCGTCGTGGGCGCGGTCCTTGCCGACGCAGGCTCTTCTTATGGCATCGAGCTTTCGAGGAAGGTCACTTTTCTACTGGCCCAGGAGATTTGCCTGCAGTTGTGGCCGGGCATCGGCCTGGCTAAGCGAAAGTCTGCCTGTGCGGAGCAAATTTCCCATCTCCTCGGTGCCGTGACCTCCGAATTGCCGTTTGCCTCGAGCGTCTCCGATCAGGTCGCCGCAGACATGGAAGGGGCGCTCGGAATCCCGCTCGATCACTTCACGAAGACGCTTCTGACGTTGTGCGTCGCATCGGAGTCTCGCGACGCGAAGGCCCTTCGGACGCTCTGCGTCATCGTGTCACACGGCTACTCGACGGCGACGAGCATCGCCGACGCGGCGAACCGTATGCTCGGCGTGCATGTGTACGAGGCGGTCGACATGCCCTACGACCAGCAGCTGAAGGACATCGTCGGTCCGCTCCAGCGCCTCGTCGACCGCCATTCCTACTGCACCGGGGTCGTGTTTCTTGTTGACATGGGCTCTTTGGAGGAGGCCTATAAGGCCCTCGAGAACGTTACCGACTCCACCATCGGGGTGGTGAACAACGTCTCCACCGGGCTCGCGCTCGAGATCGGGTCCGGGCTGCTCGGCGGCAAGTCCATCGCCGAGGTTCTTGGCGATGCGACCGCCGTGTGCGTGACGCACTGCAAGGTAATCGAGCGCGTCAACCGTGAGGACGCCATCGTCTTCTGCTCCGAGTCCGGGGTCGACGCGGCCGAGAGGATACGTCAGCTCGTCTCGCAGAGCCTCCCGCGCACCATAGGCGCGCGCCTGCTCACGAGGCCCTTCAAGCAGCTTGCCGCGAACGGGTCGAACGACGCCGTTTTCTCCGAGCACCGCGTCTGCGCCGTCATCGGCACGGGAGACCCCAGGATTGCCTCCGTTCCCTTCGTCGCCCTCGAAGACATTATGTCGACGGCGTCCGCCTCGAAGGTCGATGCCGTGTTCGGCAGGTGGCTCGACGTCTCCGAGCTCGCTTCTTTCCACGAGAAGCTGCTTTCGAATATGACGCTGCAGAACGTTATCCGCTCCATCACCATCCTCGACCCGGAGCGGCTGTTCCACGAGATCGAGAGCGCCGTGCACGAGCTTCAGCGCAGAACGGGCGAGAAGATCAGCAGCAACGCCATCATCGGGCTGTACGTTCACCTCTGTTGCCTCGTCGAGCGCCTCGTCACCCGCAACCCCATCGAGACCTACGTCGGCCAGGATCGCTTCGAGGAAGAGCACGGCGACTTCATCGAGTCCTTCAGGCAGAGTTTCTCGAGCATCTCGACGCGCTATCGCGTGGAGGTTCCTGTAAGCGAGATCGCCTACGTCTTCGACTACATCAGCGTGAGCGCCGCCCCGGCGCGAGAGGAGCGTCTTGGCTCCTCGAGCCTCCTGTTCGACGAGTGACCCCCCCCGCGCCGTCACGAGCTGACCGCGCGTCTTCAATAATCCGATAATCCCTCGCCCGGCGCGAATCCGGATAGCGCCAAGGCAGTGCTGAATGAAAAACTTGATTTGATAGGAGCAAACATGAGTGTTGTTATGGCACGAATCGACAATCGCCTGCTTCACGGCATCATCGTGACGCAGTGGGCCCCGGTGTCGGGCGCAACCCGAGTCATGGTCATCGACGACAAGGTCGCCGGCGACGAGGTCCTGAAGTCCACCATGAGGATGGCGCGCCCCGCGGGCATGGCCGTCTCGATCATCTCCGAGGAGACCGCGCTCAAGAACTTCGCGGCGGGCAAGTACGACCGCGAGAAGGTCTTTGTCATCGCCAAGGAACCCGAGACGATGCTTCACCTGGTCGAGTCGGGCATCGAGCTCCCGTCGCTGATCGTCGGCGGCTCTCTTGTCAAGGAGGGCGGCGTCCAGCTCACCCAGCGCGCCTATGCCTCTGCCGAGAACGTCCAAAGCTACAAGGCGCTCATCGCCCACGGCGTCAAGGTGACGGCACAGTTCGTGCCCGCCGACAAGCCCGTCTCCGTCGCCGACCTCATCTAAGGAGGGATCATGGTCAACTTCACTATCCTGCAGGTCGTCCTTTTGACCCTGCTTGCCTTCATCAAGCACGTGGACTACTACGGCATCCCGATGATCTTCGTCAACTATGCCGTCTTCTGGGGCCTTATCACCGGCGTGGTCATGGGCGACTGGCAGACCGGCCTCGTCATCGGCGGCACCATCCAGCTCATGCAGCTCGGCGTCGCGGGCTTCGGCGGCTCGTCGATTCCCGATTACGGCACGATGGCCATCATCGCCACCGCCTACGGCGTGACCCTGGGCTCCGACACGGGCCTCGCCATCGGCCTGCCGGTCGGCATGCTCGGCATCCAGCTCGACGTCGTCGTCAAGATCCTCAACGGCTTTGTCGTCGAGAAGTCCCAGAAGTTCTGCAACGAGGGTAAGTTCAATCAGATGAACGCCATCCTGTGGGTCTGCCCCGCGCTCTTCGGCCTGTGCGCCGCCCTGCCCGTCTTTGTCTCCGTGACGCTCGGCCAGCCCGCCGTCAACTGGCTCCTCGAGGTCATGCCCCAGTGGTTCCTCTCCGGCCTCACCCTCGCCGGCAAGATGCTCCCGGCCATCGGTATCGCCATGCTGCTCCGCTACATGCCAACCGCCAAGTACTTCCAGTACCTGCTCGCCGGTTTCTTCCTCTCGGCCTTCCTGAACGTGCCCATCATCGGTGCCGCCATCGTCGGCGTTGCCCTCGCGATCGCGTTCTATCAGCGTGCCGAGAAGGACGCCGAGCTCACCGCCCACGCTTCCGCAGACGCCTTCATCGGAGAGGATGAGTAACCATGGAAAACGAGAACATCACCGTCGCCGAGGGCAAGCCCTCCGGCTATAAGGTCACCAAGAAGGACCTGCGCAACGCGAACTGGCGCTGGCTCATGAGCGTGTGCACCTTCAACTACCAGACCCAGCAGGGCGCCTCGGTCGCCTACGCCCTCTCGCCGATCCTGAGGAAGATCTACACGAACGACGAGGACTATAAGCAAGCGCTCAACAACCACTTCCGCTACTACAACACCCAGCCTTGGCTCGCCGCCATCATCCTCGGCGCCTGCGTGGCCATGGAGGAGCGTGACGGCCTCGCGGCGGCGGACGCCGTCCAAGACCTGAAGATCGGCACCATGGGACCGCTCGCCGGCGTCGGCGACTCCCTGCTCATGACCATGATCCCGACCATCATGGGCTCCATCGCCGCCTACATGGCCATCGAGGGCAACCCCGTGGGAGCCGGCATCTGGTTCGCGCTCATCCTGGCCATCTTCTGGGTCCGCATGCACGCCCTCGAGTTCGGCTACAAGCAGGGTGTGAAGCTCGTCACCGACTTCAGCGAGAAGCTTCCCAACCTCACTGCCGCCGCCTCCGTGCTCGGCCTCACCGTGGTCGGCTGCCTCATCGCCTCGGTCATCGGCGTCACCTGCCCGATTAGCTTCAGCTTCGGCGACGTCTCGATGGAGATTCAGCCGCTGCTCGACAAGATCCTGCCTGCCATGATCCCCGCCGCCATCACGGGAAGCGCGTATTACCTTCTTACCAAGAAGAACGCGAGCATGACGGCCCTCATCCTCGTGGTGATCGTCCTCGCGATGGTCGCCTCCGCCGCCGGCATCCTCGCCTAGCTTCGACCCAAGAGATTGGTGAATCAATGAGAAAGATAGTTGTGGCGAGCCATTCCCTTCTCGCCCAGGGCTTCAAGGACACCCTCGAGTTCCTTACGGGTAAGAGCGACGCCGTCACCGCCGTTTGCGCCTACGTGAACGACAACGGCGAGGGGCTCGACGCGGCGGTCGAGGCGGCGCTTTCGGGCACTGACGAGGTCGTCGTCCTTACCGACGCGCTCGGCGGCAGCGTGAACCAGCGCTTCTCCCGCTTCGCCTCCGACCGGATCCACGTGATCGCGGGTGTCAACCTCCCGCTCGCCATGACGGTCGCGCTCGCGCGCCCCGACGAGAAACTCGACTTCGACGCCCTCGTCGACGAGGCGCGCCAGCAGATCGTCTACGTGAACGGTGCCAGTTCCGCCGAGTGCGAAGACGACGAATAGAGGAGGTCGACGATGAGAGAGTTCCTTAAAGACGTGTGGATGCACGGCGGTGAAGAAAGCCGCGCCATCACCCCCGAGAACATCACGGGCGAGAAGGGCCACGCCGCCATGTCGGCCAGCCACCTCGGCGTCGGCCGCAAGGGCTCGTGCTGCGTGCCCCTTGAGTCCGGCGAGACCATCACGCTCGCGGACATCGAGGGCCCCGGCATCATCCGCCACATCTGGATGACCGTCCCCGACAAGACCGCCGCCGGCAGCTTCGTCATGCGCGACCTCGTGCTGCGCTTCTACTGGGACGACGAGGAGACCCCCTCGGTCGAGTGCCCTGTCGGCGACTTCTTCTGCAACGGCTTCGGTGAGCGCGCCATCGTCAACTCGATGCCCATCTGCGTGAACCCGACGGGCGGCATGAACTGCTACTTCGAGATGCCCTTCAGGAAGCACGCCAAAGTCACGCTTACGAGCGAGCACCCCGGGTTCATTAAGTACATCTTCTACACGTTCAACTACGCGCTCACCGACGTGCCGGACGACGCCATGTACTTCCACGCCCGTTTTAACCGCGAGCGCAGCACCCGCAGGGGCGTCGACTACACCGTGCTCGACGGCGTGCGCGGTAAGGGCTACTACGTCGGCACCTACATGGCCCTGTGCGCCCTGGAGCGCTATTGGTGGGGCGAGGGCGAGATGAAGTTCTTCCTCGACGGCGACGAGGAGTTCCCCACGGTCACCTCGACGGGAGCCGAGGACTACTTTGGCGGTGCCTGGGCCTTCCTCGACAGGCCGCCCCACGCGCTGCCCGAGGCGCAGTGCTTCAACACACTGTTCGCCGGCTACCCGTACCGCTCGACGCGCGACGCCACGCGCGACCGCTTCAGCGCGGGCAAGCCGAACCCGAACCCGATGCTCGCGACCAACGACGACGCGCTGCCCAGGCACGGCCTCTACAGGTGGCACCTTCCCGACCCGATCTCGTTCAAGGAGGACCTGCGCGTGACGTTCCAGGACCTCGGCAACGACGACATCAAGCTCTACGAGCGCGAGGACGACATCTCCACCGTCGCCTACTGGTACCAAAGCGAACCGCACGCCGTGCTCGCCCCGTTTGCCGCAAGGCAGGACCGCGTGCCCAGGTAGGGTCGCCTCGAAACAAGCCAACGTTATGGGCGTCCGCGGTTGACCATGACTGCGGGCGTCCCTTTGTAAGGAGGATCGCATGAGCGAAAAGCAAATGAGGCTCGGCGCCCTCGAGGCCGGCGGGACCAAGATGGTCTGTGCCGTGGTGTCCGGCGACGGCGAGGTCCTCGACCGTATGGAGACCCCGACGCTTGCGCCCGCCGAGACCGTCCCGCAGATGATCGAGTGGTTCGCCGCCCGCGATGTGGACGCGTTGGGCATCGGCGCCTTCGGCCCGACCTGCGTCGACCCCGCCGACGAGCGCTACGGCTCCATCCTCCAAACGCCCAAGCTCGCGTGGCGAGGCTATGGTCTTCGCGCCGCGTTTGCCGACGCCCTCGGGATTCCGGTGGCCTACGATACGGACGTGAACGTTGCCTGCCTCGGCGAAGCGGTCTTCGGCTGCTGCAAGGGGCTCAAGGACGCCGTCTACGTGACCATCGGCACCGGCGTGGGCGCGGGCGTCATGTGCGCGGGCAGGCTCCTTCACGGCATGCTGCACCCCGAGGCCGGCCACATGCTGGTAAGGACCCGTCCCACCGAGGAAGGACGCTGCGTCTGCCCGAGCCACGCGAGCTGCCTCGAGGGCCTCGCCTCCGGCCCCGCCATCGCCGCGCGCTGGGGAAAGCCCGCGGCCGAGCTCGCGGACAACGATGAGGTGTGGATGCTCGAGGGGGATTATCTGGCGCAGATGTGTGCGAACCTCGTGCTCATGTACTCGCCTCACCGCATCGTCCTCGGCGCGGCCGAGCTGGCAAGAAGGGCGCTCGCGTGACTTGCGCTCTCTCCGCCATACAACGCGTTAAGAAAAGACGAGCGCTTCTTGCCAATTGGGCGGCAAGAAGCGCTCGTCTTTTGCATTTGTTTTTGGGCAGAACGCCCCGCCTCCGCTAGAGTCCCTGGACCGCTACACCCACGAGGTTTGGACCGGTGTGGACAAGAAGCGCGGGGCTGATGTCGGAGCGGACGATCTCCACCGCGTTGGCCACGCGCTCGCGCAGGGCCTGCTCCATGCGGTCGTAAAGGTCGGCGTAGGCCGAGGTGTAGCTCACGGCAAAGCGCACCTTGGGGTGCTTCTCGGCGATGGCGGCAACGAGCTTGACCTCGGTGCGATGCGGTACTTGCATAGCCATTTCGTGTGCGCGAGGCTGTCGGCTTTCTGGGCCACAGCAATCACATTCCCCCTAGCATGATGATCTGAACAATCCTCATGCTAGGGGGAAGGTTTTTGTCGCGTAGCGGAAATTGGCCTCCACCCGCTGAGCGGGTGGCTTTCTATGCCGCGCGTGCCGTGCGGCACGGACTAAAGTCCATGAATAAAAACGAGGGAGGCCGTTTCCGACCTCCCTCGCAAAGGGTCTCTGATTACTCCCACTCATTGGGGACAGACTTAAATGAGTGCTCTTAAAATGCCGGCGCCTGGGGACGTTCCTTTTCTGTCGGCAGTTTGGGACGGTCCTTAGAGTTGCAGCGCGCCATGAGTGACGTGGTGAAGCGGATCATCCTGTCTTTGAAGTTCTAAGTAGAATTCCCCGTCTCTGAGCAATGATTAGTGCGCATTTGTGCGTATTTGCGTGCGCAGGATTGCGTGACCATGCGTGTATATGCGCCGTCTGCGGTTGTATTTTGACCGTTTGGCGGTTATATACGCAGAAGTACGCACATACACGCGTATTTGTGCGAATATATAGCTGTCAGAATTGAAAGACTTTTCACGACGCAGGAGGCATTCATGGCAGATTCCAAGCAGGTTCCACTCGACTCCGCGGCAGCCGCAAAGGCGGCGTTTGCCTCGGTCCAGGATCAGCCGTTCCCCGATGATATCTTTACGACCCCCGAGCTCCGCTGGGCCGTGATCGGGTGCGGCGTTATCGCCAACCAAATGGCCCAGTCCCTCGCTCTGGCCGGTCGCAAGCTCGCGGGTGTCGCCAACCGTACGCTGTCCAAGGCCCAGGCTTTTGCCGAGCAGTATGGTGTCGAGAAGGTGTACGAGACGGTTGAGGACCTCTACGCCGATCCGGACATCGACGCCGTCTATATCACCACGCCGCACAACACGCATATCACCTATCTGCGTGCCGCGCTGGCCGCCGGCAAGCATGTGCTCTGCGAGAAAGCCATTACCCTCAACTCCGCCGAGCTCGACGAGGCCCGTGCCATCGCCGACGAGCATAACGTGGTCCTTATGGACGCCACCACGGTGCTTCACATGCCGCTGTATCAGGAGCTGCGCCGTCGCATGGATGCTGGCGAGTTCGGCCGCATGAATCTCGCTCAGCTCAACTTTGGCAGCTACAAGGAGTACGGCGATCTGACCAATCGCTTCTACAATCGCAACCTTGCCGGCGGCGCCATGCTCGACATTGGCGTGTATGCGCTCTCCGTCATGCGCCTGTTTATGGCGAGCCAGCCCGCTGAGGTTGTCTCGCTGGGCAACACCTGTGAGACCGGTGTCGACGTTGCGGGCGGCATTGTCTGCCGTAACGCCGAGCAGCAGCTGGGCGTCGTGAGCCTTACACTCCACTCCAAACAGCCCAAGCGCTCGGTCATCAGTTTCGATAAGTGCTATATCGAGGTCAACGAGTATCCGCGCGCCGATCATGCGACCATCGTGTGGACTGCGGACGGTCACCGTGAGGAGGTCCACGCTGGCACCGAGGCATACGCTCTGTGCTACGAGATGGCCGACCTGGAGAAGGCCGTTGCCGGCGATGATTCGAAGCGCGAGCTTCTGGACTATGCTTCTGATGTTATGGAGCTGATGACCAAGCTCCGCGCCGACTGGGGAGTCGTGTACCCCGAGGAGGAGTAAGCGATGCTTGCGGAAGATAGACTCAACGCAATCGTGTCGATGGTGCAGCAGGCCGGCTCGGTTACCGTGCCGGAGCTTGCCGAGGCCCTGGGCGTGACACCGTCCACCATTCGCCGTGACTTGCAAACGCTCGACCGCGCGCACCGTATCGCCAAGGTGCACGGAGGCGCGACGAGTCTGGAGCGCGCGCACGTGACGCGCGACCTGACGATCGGCGAGCGCAGCGATCTCCATAACGACGACAAGGAGCGTATCTGCGCCCGTGCGGCGGCGCTTGTGGAGCCTGAGAGCTTTGTGTATATCGATTCGGGCTCCACGACCCTCAAGCTCATCGAGCATCTTCCGCATCTCGACGGCGTCACCTATGTGACCGATTCTGTGCTCCATGCTCAGCATCTCGCCCTGCGCGGTATGCGCACCGTGGTGCTGGGCGGCGAACTCAAGCCCGAGACCGAGGCGCTCGTTGGCCCCGATGCTTTGGCAACCCTGGACCGCTATAACTTCAACTGCGGCTTTTGGGGTTCCAATGGCATCGCCGCCGAGCAAGGTCTCACCACACCGGATATCGAGGAAGCGCAGGTCAAGCGTATCTCGATGCGCCATACGGCTAAACGCTTCGTAATCTCGGACGCCAGTAAATTTGGCATGGTGGCGCCCGTCAAGTTTGCGGACTTTCGCGATGCAACGATCATCACTGCGGGCGAGGTGCCCGCCAAGTACCAGTCGATGGACAACGTTATCACGGTCTAGCGATGGGACAAGGCCAAAACCACCACAAAGGTGCCTGTCCCCATTGTGGTGGTTAGCAACGAAAACCGAATAGTTTTCTCAATAGAAAAGCGGCAACGTCCATTACGGGCGTTGCCGCTTTCGTTGTCTACCGGTTTGTCTAAGTCTGTAACAACTAGACCGTTAAAAGTGGGCCAGGTGTTACAGATTGAGATACTTTCGAACCGCGCCGCCCCTTTGTCTCAATCTGTAACAGCTGGGATCGATTTTGACGAGTTATTGTTACAGATTGAGATTTTCCCTTGAGGGGGATTCGAATGTCTCGATCTGTAACAGATAGACCGGAAAATGGGTTCCAGCTGTTACAGATCGAGACGTTTTGGGACCGCGGCTGAGCCATTGCGGCAAAACCACCACAAAGGTGCCTGTCCCCATTGTGGTGGTTTAGGGCTCCCAAGGGCAAGGGGCTTCGATGTGGATGTGCTCGCCGGTTACGGGATGCGTAAAGGACACGCTGTGGGCATGGAGCATCAGGCCGCAGGGACGCGGCGTGCCATAGAGCTCGTCGCCCACCAGGGGATGACGCTCGCTCGCCAGATGCACGCGGATCTGGTGTTTGCGGCCGGTGAGCAGCTCGACATCGATATACGAGCGCGTGGGCAGGCCACGACGGCTCTTAAGACGCTTGAGCACCTTCACGCGCGTTTGAGACGGCTTGCCGCTGGCGCCGACGCGCATCTTGCGGCTGTCGTGACGGTCGCGGGCGATGGGCTTGTCGATGAGCTTTTCGTTCCAGTCGATTTTGCCCTCGGCGAGCGCCAGGTAGTGCTTTTCGAATGCGTGGTCGATAATCATCTGGTCAAAGGCGGGCTGCGTCTGCTTGTCGAGCGAGAACAGCACCACGCCGGTGGTGTCGCGGTCCAGGCGGTTGAGCGGTTGCATGTCGGTCGCGGCAAAGCCGTCGCCCATCGCCAGCAGCAGGTCGCTGGCGTAGTCGGTGAGCGTGCGCTCGCCGGTGCCGTCGCCGTGGACGATCATGCCGGCGGGCTTGTCGATGGCCATGAGCCAGGCGTCGCAGTAGAGGACTTGAGGTTCTTCGTTCACGTGTAAGCCTTTCGGTTAGCTGATTCCCACAAACATGCAGCCCGAGGTGGCACCGCGTAGGCGGGCGGCCGGCTTGCGGCCGGCTTGCGCGGCCTCGACGGCGCGACGAACGCGGGCGACGGCACGGCCCACCTCATCCGTCTCGAGCAGCGTTCCGTCTACCATGAGACGACGCACGCCGGCATCGAGCAGCTGAGGGACCTGCGGCGTGAGGTCGATGGGGTAGGCATCGTACAGGCGAGAGCGGCCGTGGATGTCGGTTCGGACGGGCATGACCTTTCCGTCGATATTCTTGAGCGAGAGCTTGCGGGCACGCAGGCGGCAGTTGGCACAATCGTGGATGCAGCCGTTGGCAACCTGCAGAATGCAATGCTCGCTTGTCATGACGCGCGGGCGGCCAAAGACGGTGATGCCCAGAGCCGCGGGCGCGGCGGCGCCGAGCGAGACAATCTCGTCGAGCGTGATCTCGGGCGAGAGCCAAAACGCACCGGCGCCGCGCTCGGCAAGCGCCTCCATGCAGGGCGTGTTGTGCACCGGCAGGCAAGAGCGGACCTCCGCCGTGGCGCCAACCTGGGCGGCCAGGGCAAGCTCAGAGATGTTGCCGATAGCGACCGTGGCGCCGGCAACAACCCACGGGTCGACGCGCTCGTGGTCGACGGCGCGGCAGACCTCGTCGAGTACGGGCACGATACCCTGCTCAAATGCATCGGCAGGGGAGAGTCCGACAGCCTCGAGCGCATCGGTGGTCATATAGATGCGCGCGGCGCCCTCGGCACGAGCAGCCTCGGCGGCTTCGAGCGTGGTGACGGCGGCGCAGATCTGCGGCTCATCGCGGTAATGCTCGGGTATGGCGTGCGTACATTTGTCGAGTATCGGCCACTCGAGCGTTTTCGCGCGCTCCTCGTACGGTGCCAGAATGGCCTCCTCCAATGCTTTACAGGCGGCGGCGCGCACCTTGTGCACGGCGGAAAAGCCCATACCGCAGCCCTCATCGAGCGCCACATCAAAGCTCGCTGCCTCAAACGGCGAGGAGCCCATGCGGCCCACATGCTCAACCAGGTCTGAAGCCTCGACGGCGCGGGTCTTGGCAGCCTCGACGGTAAAGCCCGTGGCCGTGGCGGTGAGCGATGGGTCGTCGCAGCAAGTAAGCGTGACAGTAAACGGCTCGCCCAGGCGCGCCACGACGGACACATCAACAGCTCGGCGGCGCAGCACATCGCGCTTGAGCGCGGCGCCGGCGGCGTCAATGGCGCGCTGGCTGCGGATGACGCGCACGCGGCAGCCCTCGGGCATGCTGCGGGGCACGCGGCACTCGATGATGTCGCCCGCGGCGGCATCATCTGCGGCAATGGTGGTCAGGAACTGGTCAAACTCGTTATCGTGGCGAAGTTCCAGCAAGTCGCCCTTGCCAACGGGCTCAAACAGCTCAATGCGGGCGATGGCGGCGCGGCGACGGCGGTCGTCGGGCTTGAGGCCGCGCACATCGCGGTTGGCCGGGCGGCTGCCCAGCACCGTGCCCACGATCTGGCCGCGGTTGTTGGAACGCTCATAGCTCATCATCTCGTCGCCCGAGGTGCCGTCCTGATAAGCGTGCGTAAAGTCGCGGTTGAAGCAGCGCTTGAGCTGACGCTGGCGGGCGGCTTCCTCGTCCTTGGCAACGGTGGCTCCGGATAGCATGTCGTCAATTTCGTGACGATACACATCAACGATGGAGTACACGTAATCGGGCGCCTTCATACGGCCCTCGAGCTTGAGCGATGCGGCGCCGACATCATACAGACGGCGAACAAGCTGCGAAGTGTTGGTGTCGCGCGGGCATAGCGCGCGCTCGCGGCCGGCAGGGGAGAGCGTGCGGCCGTTCTCGTCGATCAGCTCGTAGGGCAGGCGGCAGGGCTGGGCGCACATGCCGCGGTTGGCCGATCGTCCCGCCATGGCAAAGCTCGACAGCAGGCACAGGCCCGAGTAGCAAAAGCAGATGGCGCCATGGCTGAAGACCTCAAGGTCCACATCGGGCGCGGCGTCGTGAATGACGGCGATTTCGTCGATGGAGAGCTCGCGCGAGAGAGTCACGCGGTCGGCGCCCTGCTCACGGCACCAAAGGGTTCCGCGGTCGTCGTGGATGTTCGCCTGGGTCGAGATATGTGTCTCGATGCCGGGCATGGTGCGCTTGGCCTCAAAGAACAGACCCCAGTCCTGGATAATGAAGGCATCGGCGCCCAGCGTGGAGCAGCGATGAATGAGCTGCAGTGCATCGCCCATCTCGGACTGCTTGATGACGATGTTGACCGTGACGTAGACGCGCGACCCGGCTAGATGCGCGGCGCGGCAGGCTTGCTCAAAGGCCTCGTCGGTAAAGTTGGTTGCCTTGCGGCGGGCGTTGAAGCTGCCCATGCCGCAGTAGATGGCGTCTGCCCCGGCGGCGAGCGCGGCGGCAAAGGGCTCCGGGCCTCCGGCGGGGGCCAAAAGCTCGGGCCTGCGGTTAGTGGTTCGGCTGGCGGTTGCGGTCATATCCTGCCTTTCAAAATGCTCAGATATTCAAAAGTATAGTGGCGTCGCTGCGGTGGGCGACGCCCGCAGCCTAAGCAGGACAAAGTCTTCAGCAGCTTGGACTGGCTGCTCCACATGAGAACCGTTCAGCGGTTCGGGGAAACCGTTGGGCGATAAAATATTCTCGCAAGCTGATAATATTCTTGCATCAAACAGAAACCTTGAGTACTATCCCAATCAAGCGCGGTGTTCAGACCGAACTGTGCCTCCCGGTGTGAACACCGCGCTCACGCTCTCTATCTGATCGTAAGGAGAAAAACATGAGCAAGACCGTCGTGTCTTCCGATAACGCACCCGCAGCCATCGGCCCGTATTCCCCCGGCATCCAGACCGGCAACATGGTGTTCCTGTCCGGCCAGCTGGGCATCGACCCCGCAACCGGCAAGATGCCCGAGGGCGTCGAGGCCCAGGCCAAGCAGTCCCTCGCCAACGTTGAGGCCCTGCTGACCGCTGCCGGCGCCACCTTTGCCGATGTCGTCAAGACCACGGTCTACCTGGCCGACATCGCCGACTTCGCCGCCGTGAACGAGATCTACGCCTCCAAGTTCGAGGCCCCGTTCCCCGCGCGCAGCGCCTTCCAGGTTGCCGCCCTTCCGGCTGGCGGTCTGGTCGAGATCGAGGTCGTTGCCGCTCTCTAAGGCGTTGGCCACAACTAAACATGACATGCAAAAAGACCCTGCAGCGCGTGTGAACTGCGCCCCAAATCTTGGACGCCCTAAATAGCGACTAGGCCGCGAGGGCC
>CAJLVJ010000047.1 GCA_905210085.1 uncultured Collinsella sp.
CGTCGTGGGCGGTTGCTGCGGCACCACGCCGGCGCACATGGCGGCCTTGCGCACGCTTATCGACAACCACACGCCCAGCCCGCGCCACCGCAAGCCCAGTATGTCGGTCACGAGCGCCCAAACGGTCGTAGACCTTCCCTGCGACGGCCACAAGATCGCCGTCATCGGCGAGCGCATCAACCCCACCGGCAAAAAGCGCCTGCAGCAGGCCCTGCGCGACGGCGACCTGGACTACGTTGTGAGCCAGGGCATCAGCCAGCAGGAGCAGGGCGCCGACATCCTGGACGTCAACGTGGGCCTGCCCGAGATCGACGAGGTCAAGATTATCCAACAGGCGACCGAACAGCTCCAGGGCTCCACGCTCCTGCCGCTGCAGATCGACTCCACCGATCCTGCAGCCGTCGAGGCCGCCGTGCGCCGCTACGCCGGCAAGCCCATCATCAACTCGGTCAATGGCAAGCAGCAGATCATGGATGAGATCTTTCCGCTGGTCGCCCACTACGGCACCAACGTTGTCGGCCTTACGCTCGACGAAGGCGGCATCCCCGATACCGCCGAGGCTCGCTTCGCCATCGCCGAGCGCATCGTGGCCGAGGCCGCCCGCTACGGCATCGGACCGAATCGCATCCTCATCGACTGCCTGGTCATGACCGCCTCGACCAATCAACGCCAGGCCGAGCAGATCCTGCGCGCCATGTCCCTGTGCAAGGAGCGCCTGGGCGTCAAATGCGCGCTCGGCGTGTCGAACATCAGCTTTGGCCTGCCCGCCCGCCCGCTGCTGGGCTCGGTCTTTTTGGCCGCCGCCTTCGGCGCGGGCCTGGACGCCCCCATCATGAACCCGGGTTCCAAGCGCTTTATGGATACCGTCTACAGCTATCGCGTCCTGAGCGTTGAGGACGAGGGCTCGACCGGATACATCGAGCGCTACGCCGGCTGGACCGATCCGTACAAGATCGCCGCAAACCCGGCAGCGGCTCAGGCCGCATCGAGTGATGCCGCGCCTGCTGCTGGCACCGCCGGCACTGACGGCAACGACGACCCGATTCGTCGAATGGTCGTCTCGGGCCGCAAAGGCGAGATCGCTGCCGAGACCGAGCGTCTGCTGACAGACCACGACGCCATGGACCTCATCAACAATCACTTTATCCCCGCCCTCGACGAGGTTGGCGTCCTCTTTGACCAGGGCAAGTTCTTCTTGCCGCAGCTTATGGCCTCGGCCGAGGCCGCACGCGTGGGCTTCGACACCATCAAGCGCCTGATGCCCGCCGGCGAGATCGCCGACAAGGGCAAGATCTGCGTGGCCACCGTCAAGGGCGACATCCACGATATTGGCAAGAACATCGTCAAGATGTTGCTCGATAACTACGGCTACACCGTCTTTGACCTAGGCCGCGACGTCGACCCACAAGAGGTGCTCAAGACCGTGCAGGAGCGTGACATTAAGCTCGTCGGCCTCTCGGCGCTTATGACTACCACGGTCGTCGCCATGGAGGAGACCATCAAGCTGCTTCATGCCGAGGTGCCGGGCGTCAAGATCATCGTAGGCGGCGCCGTACTCACCCCCGAATACGCCAAACAGATTGGCGCTGACTACTACGCCAAGGACGCCGCCGAGAGCGCGCGCATCGCCGAAGAGGTCTTTGGGCAGTAACACAACGGAAACAACCGAGCACCAAAACGTGCCGCATGCGCCACTTGGCACGTGCGGCACGTTAGAATAGACAAGACTATGCTCGTTTTGGCAGATAGGAGCGCAAGGATGGCGATCACGCCCGCAGAAATCGCGGAAACCCGCGGCATGGTTGAGGAGCAGAACCTCGACATCAGGACCATCACCATGGGTGTTTCGCTCATGGGTTGCGGCGACGAGAACCTCGACCGCATGTGCACGAAAATCTACGACCACGTGACGCACACGGCTGAGCATCTGGTCGAGACCGCCGAGAACCTCGAGCGCGAGTACGGTATCCCCATCGTCAACAAGCGCGTTTCCGTCACCCCGGTGGCGCAGATTGCCGCGTGCTGCAAGGATGAGGACCTCACCCCCATCGCGCATGCCCTCGACCGCGCGGCCGAGACGCTCGGTATCGATTACCTGGGCGGCTTCTCCGCACTCGTCCAGAAGGGCATCGGCGACGCCGACCGCCGCGTCATCCAGTCCATCCCCCAGGCGCTCGCCACCACGAGCCGCGTCTGCTCCAGCGTCAACGTCGCCAGCCTGCGCGCCGGCATCAACATGGACGCCGTGCTCATGGCCGCCCAGACCATCATCGACGCCGCCAAGCTCACGGCCGACCAGGATTCCGTTGGCGCCTCCAAGTTTGTCTGCTTTGCCAACATGGTCGAGGACTCCCCGTTTATGGCGGGCGCCGTCCACGGCGGTGGCGAGGCCGACGCCGTCATCAACGTTGGCGTCTCGGGCCCCGGCGTTATGGCTGCTGCCTTGGAGACGCTCCCCGACTCCGCCTCGATGATGGAGGTTGCCGAGAAAATCAAGCAGACCGCCTTTAAGATCACCCGCGCCGGCGAGCTCATGAGCCGCGAGGCCGCCCATCGCCTGGGTGTCGAGAAAGGCATTGTCGACCTGTCGCTGGCTCCCACGCCTGCCATTGGCGACTCCGTTGCCCGCATCCTCGAGATCATCGGCGTGGGCACCTGCGGTGGCCCGGGCACGACCTGCGCGCTCGCCATGCTCAACGATGCCGTCAAGAAGGGCGGCGTCATGGCCAGCTCCAGCGTGGGCGGTCTCTCGGGCGCCTTTATCCCCGTGTCCGAGGACGCCGGCATGATCGCCGCCGTCGAGGCCGGTGCGCTTTCGCTCGAGAAGCTCGAGGCCATGACCTGCGTGTGCTCCGTTGGCCTGGACATGATTGCCATCCCCGGTGACACCCCGGTCGAGACCATCGCCGGCATCATCGCCGACGAGATGGCCATCGGCGTCATCAACAACAAGACCACGGCCGTCCGCGTGATTCCTGCCATCGGCAAGGGCGTGGGCGACTGCGTCGAGTACGGCGGCCTGTTTGGCCGTGCGCCCATCATGCCGGTGAACCCCAACGCCGGCACCGTGCTTGCCCACCGTGGTGGACGCTTCCCGGCACCGCTGAACTCGCTGAAGAACTAGCTGAGGGGGACTGGCGAGGAGCCCCGGGGAGGGCAAATATATAAGGTCGCCTGCTCGAACAGTCCTGACTCGCACGGAGAGCACAATAAGTGCTCTCCGGCTCGTGCGGAACTCGCGATCGACCTTATATATTTGCCCTCCCCGGGGCTCCCGCACAACGGGACCTCAGTTGGGTTCTATCCCTTTGGCAGTCGCTTCGCTTCTGCCCTACTTTGCTGGTATGGCGGTTTGGCGTTGGATCGGTTCTTTCTGATATATGCTTGTTGCGGCTCTTCTTTTGGGAGGAGTCGCTTTTTTGTTGTGAGGGGGATGGCCCGTGGCTGATGGTGTAATTCAATCTGAGCTGCTTGCTGCGGATTGGAATGGCGAATGGATGCGTCTGCAGGCTGGTCGGCGGCGGGCTGATGATTCTTTTGAGTGGGATAAAAGGGCTCGGCATTTTCGGCCGCTTGAGACTGCTCCGTATGCCTGGGATTTTATAAAGCTGTTGGCGCTTGAGCCCGGCGAGTCGGTGCTCGATATGGGGTGTGGGGCTGGGTCGATTGCTATTCCGCTTGCTCAGGCTGGGCATCCTGTGATTGCGGCTGATTTCTCCCCCGCCATGCTGGGCACGCTTGATGCCGGCATTGAGTACTACGGGCTCGAGGGGCGCATAACGCCGCTTGAGCTTGCTTGGGATGATGATTGGGATTTGGTTGGACCGGTCGCGAAAGCGGTGGATGTTGCCTTTGCCAGTCGGTCGGTTACGACGACCAATCTAAAAGATGCGCTTGCCAAGCTTGATCGAACGGCTCGTCGGCGTTGCGCTGTCACGATGGTCGCTAACTCCAGCCCGCGCTATGATCTGCACTTGATGAACGCTATCGGCGCCTCGGTTACCTGCAGTAATGGCTTTGTGTACGCCTTCAACATCCTCATTCAGATGGGTGCCCTGCCGCAGGTCACGTACTTTGAATCGCCTCGTCGCGATACCTTCGACAGCCTTGAAGCGGGCGTGGCGGACTTTTCCCGCATGTTTGAGCATGGCAACGAGGATAAGGTCGACCGTCTGCGCGACTACATCGCTCAACACATGATTGAGAATCCCCATGCCGGTGAGCCGGGCCCCAAGGGCGTGCCGCAGGGACGCTACATGCTCGACCACGTCCGTAAGGTCCGTTGGGCGTTTATTGCATGGGAGCCGGTCTCTGCGCCCAGCTCATAGCCTGTTCGCAGCCCGCACCGCCCATTCACTCGGCATCCGCATTCTTTTTGAACTGGGCAAACGCGCTCCACACCGCGCCGTTCCTGCGCTATCGTGGGACAGCTCACGTAGATTAAGGCCCCGTCGCGGGGCGCCCCATACATAGAAAGCGAGAACCCATGGCACTGACAGGAGCCCAGGTCAAGCAGCTTCGCAGCATGGCCCATCACCTCAACCCCGCTATCATCATCGGCAAGTCCGACGTCAACGAGGGCACCGTCGAGCAGACGGTCGCCTACCTGGAGAAGCACGAGCTCGTTAAGTGCTCCGTGCTCGATGGCTCCAGTCTTTCCGCCCGCGAGGCCGCCGAAGAGCTCGCTGAGCGTTGCCACGCCGAGGTCGTCCAGGTCATCGGCCGCAAGTTCTCGCTGTATCGCGAGTCCTCGCGCAAGGACATCGAGAAGATCAAGCTCGTCTAAGAGCCAATGATCCGGCGAGCCAACACATAGCAAGCTTACGGGTGCCCAAGTACTTCGGGCGCCCGTTTTTTATCGCTCGACCAGCACGCGATTGAGCCGCCCCTCCACCAAGCGCTCGTATAGACGCCGCGTCTCGGGCTCGGGCACGCCATTGACCTGCTCCCTCAGGTGGTGCATATGCCCGCTGTACAGCTCGACGATATCGCGCCGCCGCCCTGCCGCACTGTAGACGCGCATAGCGCAGCGCACCATATCCTCACGCGCCGTTTCTTGCCGAAGCCCCGACTCCGCCAGCCAAATCGCCGACTGCAGATCGTTTTCTTCTAGAGCGGCATTTGCTCCCTTAATCATGCAATCGATGTACTTTGACTGCATAATGCGCCGCATACGCAAAAAGTAGGTGGGATTACAGCCATTGGGGACATACAGCGGTCCGGCATAAAGCTGCTCAATCTTAAGGCACAGCTCAACTAAATGGGGCCCGCGCGCACCCGTGCGATTTCCCAAAACCTCGCGGCTTATCTGGTCAAACAGCCGTACATCGGTCTTGACGTAGTCGCCGTTGAGTCCGATGCATTCATTTTGGATGAGCACACACGACTTGCCATCCGACGTCGGTCCCAAAGCCGACCGCAAGCGCGATATCGTCGAGTACAGGTTGTTGCGGGCGCTATTGAACTCGGCATGGGGCCACAGCTCCATGGCCAGCGTCTCACGATCGACGAGCGCATCCATGCCCAGCGCAAGCCGCTCGGCAAGCGTCGCCGCCTTCTTGCGGCGCCACATTTTGTCCGTGATGGGAAACCCGTCGCGCTCGGCGCGAAACGCACCAAACATGCGAATCTCGATATGGTCGATGGTATCAACGGCTTCAACCTCGCCGGCCTGGAATAGGCGCTCGCCCTCCCCTTCCAAATCGTCGCGCAGCGAGTACCGCGACAGTTCGCGCACGGGAAGCTTCTTGCGTATCCTGCCCGCCGGCTCGCCCAGACAATGCATGGCAAGGCGCGCAAAGAGCCGATACGATGGCTCTAGAATCCCCGCACGATTCATGGACATCCAGGCCGCAAGGTCGCTGTCTCGGCCCGCACAGGCTAAATGCAGCGCAACCATCCAGGCTTCTGCGCCACCAACCTGCGTCTGGCTTATATCGAGTAGCTCCGCTTCCTCGCGCACCGAAACCATCGAGGTGTTACGCAGATATGCCGCGCGCTCCAGCAGCAATGCGTTATCGCGCATGTACGCAATCGACTCCTCGGCAAGTTTGAGCACTTGGACCGCACGGAACTTTGCATTAACCGGCCGTCCCTCTGCCAGTGACTGCCAGCCTTCTAGCAACAGCCCAAACAGCTGAATCTGGTTGTCGCGCATGCGCACGGCAAAACGATCGAGCTCGTTGAACGCCGCGTCGTCGGTTACCGGCAAGCCGGAAAGGAGCCGCCGTGCCGCCAACACCATGCGCACCCAGATAGCCATCGCCTTAAGCCCACGTACGTCGAGCGCCTCCCGCACCACCGTCATCTCGTCGTCGCGCTCGTCGGTTCCCGCAAACGACCCGTCAAAGAGCTCCACCAGCATGCTATCGGCCCGTATAACAATCCCCGCGATGTCGAGCTCGCAGTCGTAGGCCTTGCTCGTTTTGAGCTGCTGTAGAACGCCGCCGTCATCTCCCCGCTCGGTCAGACAGCGCTTGACCTCGATATGCGCGGACAGCATGTCGAGTGCGGTGTGGGACGTCTCTATTTCTGGCACGGCCAGATTCGTAGGAAGCCCAAGCCCGTTGTCCCCATAGCAAACAGCCGTCAGTGTCTGGGCCACCCTCCATGAAACAGGGTCTATTTCGCAGGCCGCCCGTTCGCCCCCGCGCTCGATGACCGATGCCATATAGCGAGCGAGCTTTGTATTGGACACGCTGACCGCTGCCAGATATACGCCGAGCGCCTCGGCAGGCGTTGGCTCTGGAGCCGGATCGTCGGCATCGATCGTGCCCAGCGCTGCTCGGCAGATATCGGCCCCGTGCCCCGTCAGAGCAAGATCGACCCCATACTGCCCAGCAAGTTCAAGAACCGCATCACGGTCCAAAAAGGCGTCCGCCAGGCCCATCGCCGCATCGCATCGGCCCGCCTTAAGCAAAATCCGGGCCGCCCTCGGAACAAGTTCGGGGCGAACCTCGGCCACCAACTTACGCAAACGCAAGCGTCCGTTATCCTCCGTGCCCAGACACGTAAAACTCCGCTCGGCGGGGTCCAAGCCAAAGATCGGGTAGTCGCGTACAAAGTAGGACTGGTCGACCATCGACAGCCTCACCCCGCAAGCCTCGAGTTCTGCTATATTGCCCTCGCCCATCAAAACCATGAGACACGCCACGCAAAACAGCGCATTATTGTCGAGTGAAGCCAGATCGGCAAGTGCCGCACCATATACGTTGACAATCTCGTTTTCGAGCAGGCCGGCCACGTCGCCTTGGCCATACAGACCTGTCTGCAATGCCGAAACGAGCTCGGGCACGCCCTGCGTGAGCTGATAAAAGTCGAGCGATGTGCTGATCGAAAACGCCGATGCCCACGCCGAATACTCATAGGCATGCACCTTGAGCATCTGCGCATTGATTTTAACCGAATCGCCCAGCCCATGAATCAGCTGACGATTTGAAGGACGGCAGGAGATAAAGACCCCTATCCCCATAGCGCGCAAGCCGCGAATCCTGTCGATGAGGTCTTCGGTATCGTGCTGATCGAGGTTTGGCACATTATCAATCGCGATAAGGGAATGCGGTTTGTCTTTGAGTTCTTCGGTAACCACCTCGAGCTGCATAAACACCTCGCGCCCAGTGGCGCGATCGGCCTCGATAATCCGCACGGGGCCTCGCGTCGGGTCGCATTTAACCTCATGGGTGTACTGCAGCAGCACCGAGGTCTTCCCAAACCCGTCGGGCGCATAAAGAACCACGATGCCGGCCTTTCGGCCCTTGGCGATAAGCTCATTCATCAAGCGTTCGCGTCGCACCATATAGCCTCCGCCCAGCGGCATCAGCTCGAGGTCGTCTATACCGCTCAAATCATTTACCATGCCCGCTCCTCAACTCGACCGTATGGACACTGTAGCCGCAAGACCATACAAGCCGCGCTATGAATAGAGCGACCTTGTGTTTTAGGTTGTCTTTTGGTACGCAAGCGGCAAGTTTTTGTACAGCGAGGGCCGATTGTTATTAATCCCCCGACTAATCGGTCTTTAAGCAGGTAAATGAGCTTGTCAGCTTGTCCCATCTAAGCGGCAGTGTAACGCAGATGAACAAGGTTCAGCCATGTCATTCAACTCGCCTAGTACCCGCTACCGTCTACGACCTTCTAGTGGCATTTTTGCATAGAATCTGGTATAGAATGAATCAAGCTGTTGGACATCCAGCATTCGTCAAGCTTGCGGCAAGTTTTTGGTCAAGTGGGCGGACAGGGATAGCAAAAAGGCCCCCGCAAAGCGGAGGCCTTAGGCAAGGCTATGTCGAGCTGCAGGATTCGCGCTACTCGCAGAGCGAAAGGGCGGCCTCGTCGGCAACGACAACGCAGTTGGTGTGCAGCTGCAGGATCGAAGCCGGGCACTCGGGCGTAACCGGACCATAGCACATGTCGTGCACGGCCTGAGCCTTGGCCTCGCCGTTGGCGACGACCAGGATCATGCGGGCATACATGATGGTCTGGGTACCCATGGTGTAGGCCTGACGGGGAACATCGTCGATGCTGTCGAACAGGCGGCTGTTGGCCTGAATGGTGCTCTCGGTGAGGTCGACGCAGTGCGTACCCTTGGAGAAGTGGTCATCGGGCTCGTTGAAGCCGATGTGGCCGTTGTTGCCAATGCCGAGCAGCTGCAGATCCGGGTAACCGGCGTCGGCGACGATCTTGTCGTACTCAGAGCAGGCAGCGGCGGCGTCGGGGTTGGAACCATCGGGCACATGCGTGTTGTTCAGGTCAATGTTGATGTGATCGAAGAAGTTCTCACGCATGAAGTAGTGATAGCTCTGGGGATCGTCGTGCGAAAGGCCGCGATACTCGTCCAGGTTGTAGGTGCTGACCTCGGCAAAGTCGACGTCGCCCTTCTTGTACCAAGCAGCGAGCTGCTTGTAGGCACCGATCGGGGTGGAGCCGGTGGCAAGGCCCAGCACACAGTCGGGCTTGAGGACAACCTGCGCCGAGATAATATTGGCGGCCTTGCGGCTCATATCCTCGTAGTCTTTAGCTTTAATGATCTTCATTACGCGTCCTTTCTCGTACAAGAGAGGCAAGGTCCCCTTACAAGCACTTGCCCGCGGCCCGCGTCGGCCGCAACCAACGTGTGCGGCCACCAGGGCGAGGTCGCGTAATGTATGTGTCTCGTGTCTAGCCGCGTCGAGGCCCCTGCCCGTCCACGGTGACCCAAAGCCTTTTAGCTTCGGACAAATCCCATCTTGCCACGGAGGGCGTCCTCTTTCAAGGGCGCCCTCCGCAAACGTGTTTGAATTGTAGGCTAATGGCCATGTGCACTTGCTAGCGCTCGCGAGCAACGATGAGCTGGTCCATCTCTTCGACATGCACGCCAACGGAGCCCTTGATGCTCGAGAACTCAACGGAGTTGCACACCAAGATGGGAACCGTCACATCGTAGCCCTCGGCAGCAATTGCCTCGCGATCGAACTCAATGAGTACATCACCCTTATGGACGATGTCACCCACTTGCGCATGTACGGTAAAGTGCTTGCCCTCGAGCTGAACAGTGTCCAAACCAACGTGGATGAGCACGTCCAAGCCATCGACCGTGTTAAGCGCAACAGCGTGTCCCGTGGGAAAAATGGCCTCGACCTTGGCATCAGCCGGTGCAATCACACGCGTTCCGGTGGGCTGAATCGCCACGCCCTGGCCCAAAAGGCCGGTGGCAAACGTCTGGTCGTTTACCTCGGAAAGCGGAATGACGTCGCCCGAGATGGGAGCATCCAGCGTAAGGACTCGACCACGCATACCCAAAGACCTTAGGACTTTAGTGAACATGCTCCCCCTCGGACATACCAATCAATCAAAATAACCTTAACAGTTTACCACTTGGCACCCGTTTTTGACCATTAGGGAAGTTCGCGCTTGACAACCTCGACGATGTCGTCGACAACGCGCTGGGTCAGCTCGTGCGTCTCGGCCTCGGCCATCACGCGGACCAGCGGCTCGGTACCGCTCGGGCGCACCAGAATGCGGCCGCGGCCGTCAAGCTCCTTCTCGGCAGCAGCGACGGCATCCCAGATGGGCTGGCAATCGTCCAGACCAGCCTTGTTGTCGGAATGCACGTTGACGAGTACCTGCGGGTACTTCTTCATGATGCTGGCAAGATCGGTGAGGGTACGACCGGTGCGCTTGAGCACGGCCAGCAGCTGCAGAGCCGTCACCAGGCCGTCACCGGTGGTGTTGTGCTCCAGGAAGATGATGTGGCCGGACTGTTCGCCGCCGATGACGGCGCCGTCCGCGAGCATGCGCTCCAGAACGTAGCGGTCGCCCACGGCGGTCTGGACCATCTCGAAGCCCTGCTCCTTCATAGCGATGGAGAAGCCCAGGTTGCACATGACGGTCGAAACGATCTCGGAGTTGGCGAGCTTGCCGCGAGCGGCGAGGTCAGAACCGCAGATAGCCAGGATGTAGTCACCATCGATCTCATTGCCCTCGCTGTCCACGAACAGTACGCGGTCGGCGTCGCCGTCGTGGGCCAGACCGATATCAGCATGGGTGCGCAGCACGAGCTCGCGCAGGGGCTCGAGGTGCGTAGAGCCGCACTCGACATTGATGTCCGTGCCGCAATAATCGGTGTTGATGGCATGGACCGTGGCACCCAGGCGCTGCAGCGCGGCGGGCGTAGTCTGGCAGGAAGCACCGTGACCGCAGTCGACGGCAACGACCAGGCCATCGAGCCTCAGGCCATCAAGCGTATCGATGGCGTGGTCGACGTATGCCTTGCGGGCGTCCTTCATCTTGATGATGTGGCCCACGCCGGCACCGGTCGGCAGCGTGTCGGCAGCCATGGCCTCCTCGGACATGACCCAGGCGCTGATCTCTTCCTCGACCGCGTCGGGAAGCTTCATGCCCTTGCGGCTAAAGAACTTGATGCCGTTGAACTCCGGCGGATTATGCGAAGCAGAGATGACGATGCCGCCGTCGAGCTCGTTTTGGACGGTGAGCAGCGCCACGGCAGGCGTAGGGATGACGCCGCAGCAGTGCGGGCGACCGCCCTCGGCCATAATGCCGGCGGTCAGAGCGCTCTCGAGCATGGTGCCCGAGAGGCGCGTATCACGGCCGATGCAGATGTCCGGACCAAGAAACTTGGTCGCCGCACGGCCCAGGCGAAACGCGAGGTCGCACGAGAGGTCGGCGTTGGCAACGCCACGGACGCCGTCGGTACCGAAGATGTTCTGGGGCATAGGATCGCTCCTTCCCTAGCAGGCGATATACAACCGCCCGCCCTAGTCGAAAAAGAAAAGCGGGACCCGCCGAGGAATCGGCAGGCCCCGCTTGTACATTGTATCTCGAAAGGAGATAAAACCTTAGCGCTTGGAGAACTGGGGAGCGCGGCGGGCCTTCTTGAGGCCGTACTTCTTGCGCTCGACCACGCGAGCATCGCGCGTAAGGAAACCGGCCTTCTTGAGGTCAGCACGGTAGTCGCCAGCGTTCAGAAGAGCGCGAGCGATGCCCAGGCGCAGAGCGCCGGACTGACCGGAGATGCCGCCGCCATCGCACAGAGCGATAACGTCGAACTGACCGGCGGTGTCGGTCACCTTGAAGGGAGCAAGGGCGTTCTCAACGAGCTGATGACGGCCGAAATACTGCTCGGCGTCACGCTTGTTGATGGTCACCTTGCCGGTGCCGGGGACGAGACGGACGCGGGCGACGGCGTTCTTACGACGGCCGGTACCCTGGTAGACAACGGTGTTCTCAGCCATCTTTAAGCCTCCAGCTCAATCTTCGTGGGGTTCTGGGCAGCGTGCGGATGCTCGGCACCAGCGTAGACCTTAAGCTTGGTCATCTGGGCACGGCCGAGGGTGGTCTTGGGCAGCATACCGCGAACGGCGCGCTCGATGACCTTCTCCGGGTGCTTCTCCATAGCCTGGCGGAAGCTCTCAGCCTTGAGGCCGCCGTTGTAGCCGCTGTGGCGATAATAGGTCTTCGTGTCGGCCTTGTTACCGGTAAGCTGGACCTTATCGGCGTTGATGACGACAACGAAATCGCCGCAGTCGCTGTTGGGCGTGAACTGGGGCTTGTTCTTACCGCGCAGGATCATTGCGATCTGGGTGGCAAGACGGCCCAGGACAGCACCATCGGCGTCGACGAGAACCCAGTTGCGCTGGACCTCGCCCTGCTTGGCGTAGTGAGTCGATTTCGAAATCACTTAGACTCCTCCATGTACAGTACGTGTTGTTACAGAGATTCACGGGGCTCTGCAAGTAACCCGTCCATATTACCCCGCTCGCCGTACGAGTCAACAGGTATTTTGGCTCCGACCAGAGTTTCTGCACATGTCGTCCATGGGTCATGACGTCGCGACACTAGCGCTCGACAAACGCCTCGATATCTCCCAATAAGCGCTTTGCCTCCTGGCGGCCCTGAATATACAGGTCTAGGAGCTTTGCCGGATCGTGCTCAACGTGACCGACCTCGACCGGCTTTTGCGGGGCAACGACCAACGCGCGGCCCTCGCGCTCATACTTCCACAGATGCATACGCTGGATGTTATAGAGATCGTGGCGCGTTTCGATAGCCTCGAGCAGGTAGGGGTAGTCGGCATAGCGGGCGCGCGCGGCGGGCATAAACTCGTAGGGCTTTTTCTCGTACGAGCGGTCCTGCGTGACAATGACAACCGCGCGATCGAAGCCCGCTTCCTCCAGCACGTGCTCGATGGGGACCGAATCGGCTACGCCACCATCGACGTATTTGTGCCCGTCAATCTCGACCGGCGGCGTCACCAGCGGCAGCGACGTCGATGCGCGCACAGCATCGAGGTCGAGCACGGCGCTTTTGACCGGCAGGTACGTGGCGGTTCCAAAGAGCATGTCCGTCGCGACGGCGTACATCTCGATGGGGCTGGCGTCGAACGTCTCGTTGTCAAAGGGATCCAGGCGGTCCTGGACATCGTTGAAGATAAAGTCATATCCCACAATAGAGCCCGTGGACGCAAACGATGCGGCGCCCATGAAGCGGCTGTCGTTGCAGAAAGCCAGGTTGATGCGGTTGGCACGGCCGATCTGGTGCGACTTGTAGTTCACGCCGTTGAGGGCGCCAGCCGATACGCCATATACCGCCGGAATCTCGACGCCGGCCTCCATGAGGACGTCGAGCACGCCGGCGGTAAACTGCCCGCGATAACTTCCGCCCTCCAAAACGAGCGCGACCTTGCCGGCGTTCTTTGCCTTATCTTCTGCAGTCATATTGACCTCCTGCGATTGCGTTTTGGCTTTCTTCTACCCAGTTTTGGGATGGCGAGCGCGCAGGTTTTGGAGTTAAGGGGTCGGGGCAGTCGACGGGAAAGCGCGTCCCGGTCTCAGAGCAAATTCCGGGTCGCATTTTCCGCTGAGCCCGTCATCAGGAAGATGAATCCCATTCCGAATGAGGATTCCGGGATGCAGTTTCCGCTTGATGTGCCATCCGGAAACTACGTCCCAGTCTGAATGCGGATTCCGGGACGTGCTTTCCGCCTGGGCCGCCATTGGGAAAGCGCGTCCCACCCTGCGTTGCTGTAGCGTTTGCTTAACGCTCGCGCCCTGCATAGAGTTCGATTCTCCGCGGGTTTGGGGTTCCGTTGATGCGGCGCATGGCAGGCTGAGATTCGATAACATCGCATCTATATAAAGTTGAAGCTTTGCGCGGAGAATCCGCGTATTTGCTTCGCAAATACGCACCGGCTTCGGCCGCCTGCTGGCGCCCTCGCCAGCTCGCTAAAAACGCTCCG
>CAJLVJ010000048.1 GCA_905210085.1 uncultured Collinsella sp.
AGCCACCCAGTGACCCTTTTCATACTCTTTGAATTTCGGTACACATTCTTTACATTTATCCATTGCGTATGGACAACGTGTATGGAAACGGCATCCACTTGGCGGATTCATCGGAGAAGGGATATCTCCCTCAAGAACGATACGATTTCTTCGTCTGCTCACTTCCGGATCCGGAACAGGCACTGCAGAGAGCAGCGACTGCGTGTACGGATGGTGAGGCTCGCTATAGAGCGTCTTCCAGTCCGAAACCTCGACCATCTTACCCAGATACATAACGGCAACGCGATCAGAAATGTGCTGTACGACGGAGAGGTCGTGAGCAATGAAGAGATAAGCAGTGCCGAACTTATCCTGAAGCTCCTTCAGCAGGTTCAAAACCTGGGCCTGAATGGAAACGTCAAGTGCAGAGACAGGCTCGTCGCAGATAATCAGCTTGGGCTTCAGCGCAAATGCGCGGGCAATGCCGACACGCTGACGCTGACCGCCGGAGAACTCATGAGGATAGCGGTTAATGTGCTCGGGGTTCAGTCCGACAACGTCGAGAAGCTCGCGGACACGCTCAATGCGCTCCTCCTTGGTGCCCACGCCGTGAATGGTCATGGGCTCGGAGACAATCTCGCCGATGGTCATACGAGGGTTGAGCGAAGCATAAGGATCCTGGAAGATAAACTGCATCTCGCGACGCATGTCCTTGATCTCATGCTTGCTCATCTCGGCAACATCTTTACCCTGGAAGAACACCTTACCGGCGGTCGGCTTGGTCAGGCGCATGATAGTGCGGCCCGTCGTGGACTTACCGCAACCAGACTCACCGACCAGACCAAAGGTCTCGCCCGGATAAATCTCGAACGAAATGTCATTCACTGCAGAGACGACACGCTTGGAGAAGCGCTTGGCGAACATGCCGGACTCAGCGGGGAACTCCTTAGAGAGGTGCTCGACCTTCAGCAGCGGAGTACGCTCGTTGGTATCTGCCATTACGCCTCGCCTCCCTTCTTGGAATCCTTGCGCGTACGGGACGTCTCAGGAGCGTTCTTGAGGAACTCGGGGTCACCGGAGTAGTGGCACGCAGAGTAATGACCAGACTCGGTGACAACGCGCTCGGGGCGCTGCTTGCGGCACTTGTCCGTCGCATAGGGGCAACGAGGAGAGAAGACGCAGCCCTCAGGCAGGTTCATGAGCGAAGGCGGGTTGCCGTGAATCGGCGTAAGCGGCTTCTTCTCTTCGATGGCCTGCTCCGGGATGGAGCGGATAAGGCCCCAGGTGTAGGGGTGGCGACTCTCGTAGAAGATTTCCTCAGCAGTACCGAACTCGACGGGACGGCCGGCGTACATAACCATGATCTTATCGGCCATATCGGCAACGACGCCCAGGTCATGGGTAATCATGATGATGGCGTTGCCGTTCTTCTCCTGCATTTCCTGCATGAGCTCGATAATCTGAGCCTGAATGGTAACGTCCAGAGCCGTCGTGGGCTCGTCGGCAATCAGGATATCGGGATCGCAGGCAAGAGCCATAGCGATCATGACACGCTGACGCATACCGCCGGAGAACTGGTGCGGATACTCATTGACGCGCTTCTCGGGCTCGGGGATACCCACGAGGTCCAAAAGCTCGGTAGCGCGCTTGAGCGCCTCCTGCTTGGAGTAGCCACGGTGCAGACGAAGGCCCTCGCCCACCTGCTTGCCGATCTTATAGACCGGGTTCAAGGAGGTCATAGGATCCTGGAAGATCATCGCGATGTCGTTGCCGCGAATGTGCTGCATCTCCTCCTCGGTCATCTCGAGGATAGAACGACCGCGATAGCGAACGTCGCCGCCCTCGATCTTTCCCGGAGGCATCGAGATAAGACCCATGATGGTCATGGCGGTCACGGACTTACCGGAGCCGGACTCACCGACGACGCCCAGGGTCTCGCCGCGATCGAGCGTGTAGGAGACACCGTCGACAGCGCGAACAACGCCGTCCTCGGTGTGGAAATACATCTTAAGGTCATCGACCTCGAGCAGATGCTGGCCCTCGGGAACAGGCTGGTCCTTCAGGTCCACATAGTTCTTGTTCTTCTTCATCCTTATGCGTCCTTCATCTTGACGTCGAGGGCGTCGCGCAGACCGTCACCCAGCAGGGTGAAGGCGAGCACCGTCGAGAGAATTGCCAGACCGGGCATGATCATCATCCAGGGAGCGGTCAGAAGATACTGCTGACCGTCCTGAATCATGGAGCCCCACGAAGGCGTAGGCGGAATAACGCCCATGCCGAGGAAGGACAGAGCGGACTCGGTCAGAATGGCGCCACCAATGTTCATGGTCGCGTAGACCACGATGGAGGCGACGGAGTTCGGGAAGATGTGACGTACGACGATACGAGCATCGGATGCACCCATCGCGCGCGCGGCATCAACATAGTCATTTTCCTTGACCGTCAGGATCGCGGATCGGAAGACGCGCGCAATCGAAGGCCAGCCGAGAATACCGATGGCGATAAAGACGTTCTGAAGGCCACGGCCGATAACGGCGATCATGGCGACAACGAACAGCACGTACGGGAACGCCAGGAAGATGTCCGCACAGCGCATGATGATCGTATCCCAGATGCCGCCGTAGAAACCGGCCAGAGCACCCATGACCAGACCAATTAGCGTGGAGATCGCGGTGGCCATAATTCCGACGGACAGCGAAACGCGCGCACCGTAGATAACGCGGACGAGAATGTCGCGACCAAGGGCGTCGGTGCCAAACGGGTGCTCTGCACACGGAGCCAACAGCGACGTCTCGGCCATAGTGGTCGAGTCGGAAGCCGTCGGGGAACCGAGCCAGGGCTTAGCCCACAGATCTGCAGTCAGGGCAACCACAACGACGATGATGATCCAGCAGACACCGATAACGGCGAGCTTGTTCTTACGAAGACGCTTAAAAGCGTCGCCCCACAGCGTGCGGGACTTGGCGGGAGCAGATGCGGCCTTGGTGGCGGTAGCCTGCTCCTGAGACTGAGAATCAGTTTCCTGCATGAGACGTACCTCCCTTAGGCCTTATCCGACGGACCGCCAAGGCGGATGCGCGGGTCGAGGAATGCATAGCTAATGTCGACGAGCAGGTTGATCACCATGACGACGACAACGATGAGCGTAACGCCGCCCATAACGATGGGCCAGTCACGCATGCTAATGGCGCGATAGACCTCATAGCCGATACCGGGCCAGTTAAAGACCGTCTCGGTCAGGATGGCGCCCGAAAGCATGCCGCCAAAGTCGACACCAATATAGGTAACGACGGGGATGAGTGCATTCTTAAGCGCATGCTTGACGATGATCGCACGATTGGAGAGACCCTTGGCCTTTGCCGTACGGATGTAATCCTGGTTCATGACGTCAAGCAGCTGCGAGCGCATAATGCGCGCAGCATAAGCGGTCGAAACCGAAGCCAGCGTAATGGTCGGAAGCACATAGTGCATCCAATCCTGATACTGAGAGCTGGAACCGCCGGCACCCGAGATCGGCATGGAGATTGCACCGCCCGTGGCGTCCTTGAGGATGACGCCAAAGAACAGCTGCAGCAACATACCGAGCCAGAAGGCCGGGACCGCAACGAGGATCGACGTGGTGAGCGTTACCAAAATATCCCAGAAGGAATAACGCTTTACCGCCGAAATGATACCCGCACCGATACCCATAATTGCCTCGAGCACGATGGCGCACGCGGCAAGTTTGACCGTATACGGATACTTCTGGGCAAAGATTTCCGTAACCGGCAGCTTGCGCTGATACGAATTGCCCAGATCGCCATGAAGCAGGCCGTTCATGTAATACAAGTAACGGTCCACGAGCGACGTTTGAGCGGGGTCGCCGTTCTCGTCAAGGATCGCGTTGCCGTCCTCGTCCGTCTGGACCAGGTGATAGCGGACGCGAAGCTGAAGCTCCACCTCGGGGGACAGAGCCTTGTCTCCACCGATCAGCTTGATCGGATCTCCCGGCACGATATTCTGGAGGGCGAACAGAATCAGCGTAACGCCCAAAAACACCGGGATGAACTGAAGCACACGTTTAACGATGTACTTACCCATACCACTCCCCTATCTAGGGATTAACCTAAATGGGATGCCGATCGCCAGACCGGCATCCCAAAATTACCATCAGCCAGTTTACCCCAGGTTAGGGAGAACTGTATGTTTCCCATGAGGTCTACGTAAATACTTGACCCTCACGGAAGCTGCAAACTCTTAGGCGAGCTCAGCGGTACCCAGATCGGCGTGCTTCTGCGGATCGACATAGAGGTGCTTAATGCGATCGGAGCCGGCGATGGTGTGCGTGTAGAACATAATCGGGATGACCGGGCAGTCGGCAGCGACCATTGCGTCGGCCTCCTGCATCTTAGCGACGCGCTCCTCGTCGTCAACAATAGTACGAGCCTCGTCGACCTTGGCGTCGAACTCGGGGTTGTTGTAACCGGAGCGGTTGTCGCCACCGAGGGAGTCGGAGTGGAACAGCGGATACAGGAAGTTGTCCATGATCGGGTAGTCGGCAATCCAACCCAGACGACCGAACTGATAGTTAAAGTTCTGATACTGCTCGAGCAGGGCAGACCACTCAGGGGTATCGGAGACAGCGGTAACGCCAACCTTGGCGAGGTCACCGATGATGGACTCCATGATCTCCTTGTGACCGCCGTCCTGGTTGTAGGACAGGGTCACGCTAATGCCACGATCGCCGTTAGCGCCAGCGGGAGCAACCTTGTCGAGGTACTCGTTAGCCTTGTCGACATCGTAGGCGCAGAACTCCCATGCGCCCTCCTTGTAGCCATCGATGCCCGGAGGAACAATGCCGTCGGCAGGGGTACGGGTACCCTTGAAGATGGTCTTGCAGATGGCCTCACGGTTAATGGCCAGGGAGATGCCCCTACGCAGGTCGGCGTTGTTGAACGGCTCGGCCGTGGTGTTGCAGGTCAGATAGTACGTGGAAGGCTCGGCGCCGAGCAGCATGCGCTCGCCGTCACCCATGGTGTAGCCGTCCTTGGACACGCCGCGATCCTTCTTGGCGGCATCGATCTGAGCGACGGGAACGTCGCAGACGTCGAGGTTACCGGCCTGGAACTCCTTGTAAGCGGTCTCCATGTCCTTGATGACCTGGAAGTGGATGCCATCGATCTTGGCCTTGTCGCCATAGTAATCGTCGAACTTCTTGACGTTGATCTCCTGGCCATCCTCCCACTTGCCGTCCATCATGAACGGGCCGTTACCGACCGGGGCAAGATAGAAGCTCTTGACATCGGACTCGGCGCACTCGGGAACCGGGGCCAGAGCCGGATGAGAGGCGACGAAGGGGAAGTCAGCGTAAGCGGAAGACAGCTTGACGACGAGGGTCTCATCGTCGGGGCACGTAACACCGCTGAGCTCGGTAGCGTTACCGGCAAGCAGGTCGTCATAACCCTCGACCATGGAAAGGTGATAGGAGACCTCGGAAGGGCCGTACTCGGTAGCGATGGCCGACTTGGTGTTGACCAGACGCTCCCAACCGAGCTTGAAGGACTTGGAGGTAACGTCGTCACCGTTGTGGAACTTGGCCTTCTTGATCTTGAAGGTAAACTCGGTGGCGTCGTCATTGGACTCAAAGGACTCGCAAGCCAGCGGAACGATCTCGCCCTTCTCGGCGTCGTAAGAGGTCAGAGCGTCAAAGAGCTGGTACTCGACCTGAGTGCCCTGGTCCTCCTGGACGTTGTAGGGGTCGATGCAGACCGGGTTGTTGATGTAGAAGTTCAGCGTCGAACCGGACTCAGAACCGGAAGCGTCGCCACCCTTCTTGCCGCATGCGGCAAGAAAAGCCATGGAGCTCGCAGCAAGGGTACCGCCAACGAAGGCGCGACGACCCATAACGGGCTGGTGGAACATAGAATCAGCCATGCCATCCTCCTTATGAGATAGGACAAAGAAATGTTCAGTCGGACACATGTCGAGACAATCCGATCCGAACCATAAAAACGTCGCCCGTCGCTATGGCTGGTTATGCACAACGGACCAACGTTTTGCAATACAGTAGCGCATTTTATGCACGATTTGGGGCTAATTCCGGTCAACGGTCAAGAATTTCTTTAGTTGGGCGAAGTATGTGGGGATATTTTGACTCTGTTACAAATTTGTAAACAAAAAGGGTCCCGCACTTGCGGAACCCTTTTCAATTATTTTATGCGGCTCGTGCTTAGAAGCCGACGATGCCCTGCGGGAAGAAGAACATGCACAGGACGACGCACACGGCAAAAACGACGGCCATAATTACCGTCAGGCGATCGAGGTTCTGCTCCATGACGCCCGTGGCAGAGCTGGAGTTATACAGCGAGCTAGCGATCATATCCGAAACGCCGGTGCCCTTACCGGAATGCATCAGGACGAGAATCGTCAGCGCCACGGCAGAAACAGCCCAAACGACAAACAGAAGAATCTGGAACGGACCCATAGATAAGCTCCTTAATAGAACAATTCAAACTCCAGTACTGTACCACAACCCCCGCTCTCCCCTACCCGCCACTCGGGGACGGGGTAGAAATGGCAGAAATAGCTCTTGATTTTCATCTATTAAAGTGATTTGAGGGCATTTCGAACGACATAGCGTCCAAGCCCCGTAAGACGGCCAATCTGTCGTTCACTAAAGCCAGCCTCATACAGCCTGCGAACAGCTTCGGCACGTTCAAATGGACCGGGAAGCCCCATAACATCATGGGGATCCATGCCGTCTAGGACTCCCCTAGCCTTGCGCTCCTGCTCAAATACCGTCATCGAACGGCCAGAATTCAATACATAGGTATCCTTGCGGCCCGATTTGCTAAAGGATTCAAAATTTCCCCGTCCGCCGATTAGACTAAATAGGATGCTCCGATCCAGGTGGCCGCCTTCACCAAGGTAGGCTTGATAGCTGCTCCATTGGTAGGCCTCCGGGCGGCAACCAAGCTCAATCGGATTATCGTGAATGTAGCGAATTGCCTGCATAAAATAGTCATTAGACTCAATAGGCTTACTTTTATAGCGATCCTGAAATACGGGGCCGCAGCGTCCGGTCACCCTGTTGAAAAACTGACCATAGAGGGTTCCTATGTAATGGACGACCTCCCACATATGGTCCTCGCGATCAGAAAGCAGCATATGCACATGGTTGTCCATGAGGCACCAGGCGCATAACGAAGCCTTGTACTGCGTGCATGCTTCACCCGCTACGGACATGAAAAACCTGCGTTGATAATCCTCTTCGAATAGGTACTGCTTGCCACAGCCTCTCATCATCACATGGTAATAGCCGTAGGGGGACTTTACTCTGGCCTGCCTTGTCATTGCTGGACCTCACAATCCGCATGCATGTTTGCGTCAAACTCTACCCAGATAGGCATTAATACAAGGTTGGCAACGAAAGAAAACTAGTCAGCGGCAAACCATCACAGGCAAACGGGAAGTCAAGCTTTAGAGGAAAAATATTTCTACCATTTCTACCCCGTCCCCAAATGGCAGAAAAAGGGGGTTGTCCGATTGTGGACAACCCCCTTACTAGAAAACGTTATTTGTTTTCTCTTAGGCCTCGGTGGCGAGCACGCGACCCGTCATCTCGGCGGAAGGCTCAATACCAGCCATGGTGAGCATGGTCGGAGCGATATCGGAAAGACGACCGTCCTCGATACCGGTGAGCTGTGCCTTCTCATCAACGATGATGAACGGCACACGGTTGGTGGTGTGAGCCGTAAACGGATGCTTGGAACCATCAGAAGCAACGTCAAACATGTGATCGGCGTTGCCGTGGTCGGCGGTAATCAGCGCAAAGCCGCCCTTGGCGAGAATCGCCGGGACAACCTTGGACAGGGCATCGTCAACAGCCTCGACGGCCTTAACGGCGGCGTCGAAGACACCGGTGTGACCAACCATGTCGCAGTTCGCGAAGTTCACGATGTAGAAATCAGCGCGATCCTCGTTGATGGCGGCGACAAGCTTCTCGGTAACCTCGGGAGCGCTCATCTCAGGCTGCAGATCGTAGGTAGCGACCTTGGGGGAAGCGACGAGCACGCGCTCCTCGCCCTCCTTGGGCTCCTCGATGCCGCCGTTGAGGAAGAACGTCACGTGGGCGTACTTCTCGGTCTCGGCGGTGTGCAGCTGCTTCAGGCCGTTGGCGGCGATAACGTCTGCCAGGACGTTCTCGGGGAACGTCTTGGGGAAGGCAACCTCGACGTCAAACGTCGGATCGTACTCGGTCATCGTCACAAAGTGCGAAAGCTTGATCTGCTCGCGCTCAAAGCCGTCGAACTCCTTGTCCGTGAACACGCGGGTCATCTGACGAGCGCGGTCGGGACGGAAGTTGAAGAAGATAGCCGCGTCGCCCTCGTGGATGCCCTCGTTGTGGGCAGCGAAGGGCTCGACGAACTCGTCGCCGCGCGGATCCTTCTCGTAGTAGGCCTTGATACCGGCAACGGGGTCGACATCGGCATCGGACGCGTTGACCATGACGTCGTAGGCGCGCTGGATGCGCTCCCAACGATTATCGCGGTCCATGGCCCAATAACGGCCCGAGACGGTGGCAACGCGAGCGTCGCAACCGGTCTCCTCGGAGATCTTAGCCAGGAAGGCGCAGAACTCACTCATGTAACCGGCACCGGACTGCGGGTCAACGTCGCGGCCATCCATGAAGGCGTGGACGCGAACGGTCTTGACACCGTGCTCGGCAGCCATCTTGACCAGAGCCTCGACGTGGTTCATGTGGGAGTGAACGCCGCCAGGGCTCATAAGGCCCATGAGGTGAAGAGTCTTGCCGTCAGCCTTGACGTCGTCCATAGCCTTGACGAAGACCTCGTTCTTGGCGATGGAGCCGTCCTTGATGGCGTTGTTGATGCGCGAAAGCTCCTGGAACACGATGCGGCCGGCACCGATGTTGAGGTGACCCACCTCGGAGTTGCCCATCTGGCCATCGGGAAGACCCACGTCCTCGCCCGAAGCGCCGAGCGTGGTGTGGGGGTACTTCTCATACAGGCTGTCAAGGAAGGGCGTCTTGGCAGCGGCGACGGCGTTCTCGCCATCGGCCGGAGCCAGGCCACAGCCGTCCATGATGATCAGGAGTGCAGGAAGATGACGCTGTGCCATATGTCCTACTCGCCTGCCTTGACGACCATAGAGGCGAAGTCGGCAGCCTTGAGCGAAGCGCCGCCCACGAGGGCGCCGTCAACGTCGGGCTTGGCGACGAGCTCGGCGATGTTGCCGGGCTTAGCGGAACCACCGTACAGGACGCGGACGCCGTTAGCGAGCTCCTCGCCAAACATCTCCTTGAGGGTCTCACGGATAGCGCCGCAGACCTCCTGAGCGTCCTCGGCGGTAGCGGTCTTGCCGGTGCCGATGGCCCAGATGGGCTCGTAGGCGACGACGACCTGCTTGGGGCAAGTGATCTCAAGACCAGCAAGGCCAGCCTTGACCTGGTTCACGACGTGCTCGACATAGGTGCCAGCCTCGCGGGCCTCGAGGGACTCGCCGCAGCAGAAGACGGGAACAAGACCGGCGGCGACGAGAGCCTTGGCCTTCTTGTTCTGGTCCTCGTCGGTCTCGTGGAAGTAGTCACGACGCTCGGAGTGGCCGATGATGCAGTAGGTGCAGCCGGCGGACTTGAGCATGTCGCAAGAGGACTCACCGGTGAAGGCACCCTTGGCCTCCCAGTACACGTTCTGTGCACCGAGGGCGATGGGGGCAGCCTGAATGCGGTCATGAACCGTGGTGATGTCGATGGTCGGAGGGCAGACGAGCACCTCGACGCCAGCCGGAACCTCGGGCAGAGCCTGAGCCAGCTCGTCGGCGAGCTTGGCGGCCTCGGCGACGTCGTTGTTCATCTTCCAGTTACCAGCAATAAGAAGGGTGCGATTAGGCATCGAGAAGCGCCTCCACTCCGGGCAGGGCCTTACCCTCGACGAGCTCCATGGAAGCGCCACCGCCGGTGGAGATCCAGCTCATCTTGTCGGCCAGGTTGAACTTGTTGACAGCTGCGACAGAGTCGCCACCGCCGATGATCGAGGTGCAGTCGGCCTCGGCGACAGCCTCGGCGATAGCCTGGGTGCCGTGAGCAAAGTTATCGAACTCGAAGACGCCCATGGGGCCGTTCCAGAACACGGTCTTGGCGCCCTTGACGGCCTCGGCGTAAAGCTCCTCGGTCTTGGGGCCGATATCCATGCCCTCACGATCGTCGGGGATAGCGTCGGAAGCGACAACCTCGGGGACAGCGTCCTCGCCAAAGTGATCGGCAACGCGGTTGTCGATGGGGAGCAGGATCTTGACGCCCTTCTCCTCGGCCTTCTTGAGCATCTCGCCGGCGCGCTCGACCCAGTCCTCTTCCTTGAGGGACTGACCGACGGACAGGCCCTGAGCCAGGAAGAAGGTGTAGGCCATACCGCCACCGATGATCAGGGTGTCAGCGGAGTCGATAAGGTGATCGAGAACGCCGATCTTGGAGGAAACCTTGGAACCGCCGACGATGGCGACGAAGGGGCGCTCGGGCTCGGCGAAGATACCGGTCAGCGTGTCGACCTCCTTCTCGAGCAGGAAGCCAGCGACTGCGGGCAGGTAAGCGGCGGGGCCCACGACGGAACCCTGGGCGCGGTGAGCGGTGCCGAAGGCATCGAGAACGAAGACGTCACCATAGGAAGCGAGCTTCTTGGCGATCTCAGGATCGTTCTTCTTCT
The DNA here is from genome assembly GCA_905210085.1 of uncultured Collinsella sp. Classification (GTDB taxonomy): domain Bacteria; phylum Actinomycetota; class Coriobacteriia; order Coriobacteriales; family Coriobacteriaceae; genus Collinsella. Next base: position 10,680 of record CAJLVJ010000048.1, read on the forward strand.
CACGCTTGTCGAAACGGACGTTCTCGAGAACGAGAACCTTGCCCGGCTCGACGGCGGCGACAGCCTCAGCAGCCTTCTCACCGTAAGTGTCGGCGACAAAGGCAACGTCGAGACCAGAGAGCTCAGCGAGCTTCTTAGCGACGGGCTCAAGGGAGAGCTCAGGCTGGAAGCCGGTACCCTCGGGGCGGCCGAGGTGGCTCATGAGGATGACGCGAGCGTTGTGCTCAACGAGGTAGTTGATGGTGGGCAGGGCAGCCTTGATACGGGTGGTGTCGCCAACGACGCCATCCTTGATAGGCACGTTGAAGTCAACGCGGACGAGAACGCGCTTGCCGTCGACATCGATGTCGCGGACGGTCTTCTTGGTAAAGGCCATGTTTGCTTCTACCTTTCGTACGTGTCTGCCTCCCATTACGGCAGACGATTTCCTATAAAAAGGGCGCGACCCTAGGGTGTAAGCCCTATGAGGCCGCGCCCTTCTTTAGACGCTCAACGAGCTATTCGCTAAAAGCTAAATTAAGCAACGAACTTCTCGAAGTACTTGATGGTGCGGACCATCTGAGAGGTGTAGGAGTTCTCGTTGTCGTACCAAGAGGTGACCTGAACGAGGGTCTGGCCGTTGCCGAGGTCAGAGCACATGGTCTGAGTGGCGTCGAAGATGGAGCCGTGGGTCTCGCCGACGATGTCGCGGGAGACGATCTGGTCCTCGTTGTAGGCGAAGGTCTCGGGGATGGTCTCGGCGTAGGCCTTCATGGCAGCGTTGACCTCGTCGACGGTGACCTTCTTGTCAACGACGGCGTAGAGGTTGGTCAGCGAGCCGGTCGGCGTCGGGACGCGCTGGGCGGCACCGATGAGCTTGCCGTTGAGCTCGGGGAGAACCAGGCCGATGGCCTTGGCAGCGCCCGTGGTGTTCGGGACGATGTTCTCGGAGCAGGCGCGGGAGCGACGGAAGTTGCCCTTGCGCTGCGGGCCGTCGAGCGGCATCTGGTCGCCGGTGAAGGCGTGGATGGTGGTCATGATGCCGGACACGATGGGAGCGAAGTCGTTGAGACCCTTGGCCATCGGGGCAAGGCAGTTGGTGGTGCAGGAAGCAGCGGAGATGATGTTGTCCTCAGCGGTCAGCGTCTCATGGTTGACGTTGTACACGATGGTGGGCAGATCGCTGCCGGCCGGAGCGGAGATGACGACCTTCTTGGCGCCAGCGTTGATGTGGGCCTGAGCCTTAGCCTTGCTGGTGTAGAAGCCGGTGCACTCGAGAACGACGTCGACGTCGAGGTCGCCCCAAGGCAGGTTGTTGGCGTCGGCCTCCTTGTAGATCTTGATCTCCTTGCCGTCAACGGTGATGGAATCCTCGCCAGCAACGACCTCGTGATCGCGAGCGTAGTTGCCCTGCGTGGAGTCGTACTTCAGCAGGTAAGCGAGCATATCGGGAGAGGTGAGGTCGTTGATAGCGACGATCTCGGAGCCCTCATGACCGAACATCTGACGGAATGCCAGACGACCGATGCGACCGAAGCCGTTGATAGCAACCTTTACTGCCATGCGTGTCTCCTTTCGTTAGGCCCCGCAGGCTCTTTTGCCTGCCGCTCGGGCCCACAAACTAACCACTCACTGAATATACCTTTTTTCAATCACGGTAGTAGCGTCATTGACGAGATTCCGCTTTTTTCATTACTTTGAAGCGTTTCAACATCGCGAAATCCATACAGAGCACGCCTATCTACTGTGTTTTGCCTGATGAATCGGCAACGAGCTTCTCCAAACGAAGCACACGATGATACAGCGCCGATTTTGAAAGCGGCGGCCGAGCGGCCTGTCCGAGATCGCGAAGAGACAAATCGGGATGAGCCTCGCGCAAGTCGCAGAAATCGGCAAGCGCGCGCGGCAAATTGTCTCTCAGCCCCAGTCGCTTCAACTGTTCGATGAGCTCAAGCTGGCGCTGTGCCGCGCCGGCACTCCTGCCCTGGTTGGCCAGCTCGGCATTTACCAGTCGATTCACGTCGTTTTTAACCGACTTCATAGCGCGCACGTCCTCGATATCCTCGACGCAGCGACGCGCGCCCACGATATGCAAAAGATTGCGCACGTCCTCGGCGCTCTTAACGTACACGGCATAGCTCGACCGACGACGGTTCACGCGCGCACGGATGCCCACCTGGCAAATCAAATCGGCCAGGGCATAGGCGAACTGCTCGCCCGTCACGGCGATCTCAAGATGAAAGTCGCCGCGGGGATCGGCCACGAAGCCGCCCGCAATCAGCGCACCGCGAATATAGGCAAGGCGGCAGCAATCGCGCGCCACCGCATGGTGCGGAATGCCCGCCACCAGATTTCCCTGGCGATCGAGAATCCCCAACAGAACAAGGGCTTTTTCAAGATCAGGCTGATCGGGCAAAACGATGAGATAGTTGCGCACACGATGCAATACGGATTTGCGCACCGTGAACTCGGTCTTGAGCTTCAAGATCTTATGGGTAAGGCCGATCATGGTGCGAGCGACGGCACCGGTTTCGGTTGCAACCTGCAGACGATAGCCTCCGGAGCCGGCAACGAGC
>CAJLVJ010000049.1 GCA_905210085.1 uncultured Collinsella sp.
TCGACACCGCCGAGTTCGCGATCCCCGGCCTTGACGACGAGTTCCGCGTCATCGTGTCTCCGTGGATCCTCTCCTCGCTGATCACCGATCGCCTTGCCGCTTACTACGAGACGGTCACCAAGCACAACCTTAACTATCGCCGCTACTATCACCAGTTCGACTACTAATCGGTGACAAATAAGCTACTGATCAAGAAGCACCCTGCCCGGGCGCATGCGTCCGGGCATTTTTATGCCGAAATTCGCAAGAAAGGGGAATCGAATGAGGCAGTTTATCGTTGCATCCCATGCCCATTTTGCGTCTGGAATCGTCGAGAGCATTGGACTGCTTTCCGGCGAGCGCGAAAACGTCCATGCGCTGTCTATGTATGTCGACGGGAACGAGGACCTGACCAAGGAGGCCGCAGCGATTCTGGACGGCTTTGCCGCGGACGATGAGGTCGTCGTTTGCACCGACCTCTTTGGCGGCAGTGTCAACAACGAGTTCACCAAGATCGTCCAGACGCGTCCCAACACGCACCTGGTGACCAATATGAACCTGCCGCTCCTTATTCAGCTGCTGTTCGTGCCCGACTCCACCCCGATCGATGAGGCCATCCGCCAGATCGTCGAGGCGGACGACACCAAGGTCAAGTACGTCAACGACCTGCTGGGGCAGGCCGAACTCGATGAGTTTTAACCACTAGGGAGCACATCATGATTCAGATGATTCGTGTTGATTATCGACTGCTTCACGGCCAGGTTGCCGTTAGCTGGACCTCGGCTCTGGGTGCCGACTGCATCCTGCTGGTGAGCGATACGGTCCTCAATGACAAGCTTCGTCTGCAGGCCCTGTCCCTTGCAAAGCCGGAGGGCTGCAAGGTCGTTGTCAAAAACACCGAGGATGCCGTCAAGGCGCTCCAGAGCGGTGTGACCGATAAGTACAAGCTCTTCGTAGTTTGCGAGACGATCCAGCAGGCCGGTGCCGTCGCCAAGGCGATGGGAGTCAAGAAGATCAACCTCGGCAACGTTGCCTTTAGCGAGGATGCCCGCCAGGTCTCGACGAGCGTGTTCCTTACGCCCGAAAACGAGGCATACATCAAAGAGCTGCTCGGCGAGGGCTACGAGCTGTTCATTCAGATGATTCCGGCAGATGCGAAGACTGACGCCGCGAAGGTCATCGGTTAGGGGCCATCATGGTTATCAAGACAATCCTGATTTTCCTTATTGCCCTTTTGGGCTATTCCGAGTGGCTGACCGGTACGAGCTACCTCCAGCGCCCGATTGTGCTCGGACCTCTGGTTGGCCTTGTCATGGGCGACATGGTGACCGGCACGATCATGGGCGCCACGATGGAGCTTGCCATGGTCGGCGCCATCTCGGTCGGTGCGTATAACCCGCCCGATACGATTTCCGGAACCATTCTGGGTGTGTCGCTTGCCATGCAGGCCGGCGCGGACGCTTCGGCGGCCCTGACCCTGGGCATTCCCATCGCAACGATTGTCCTGGCGCTCGATACGGCCCTGGGCCAGCCGGTCATGCTGCTGCTGGTGCACCGTATCGACAAAAACGTCGAGGACGGGGACACCAAGGCCATCACGCGCAACATGCTCATCGCCGGTTACGCGCAGAGCTGGTGCGGCCTGCTGATTATTCCCCTGGCATTCTTCTTTGGCGCCGACGCTGTTGCCAGCCTGCTCAACATCATTCCCGATTTCGTTCAGACCGGTATGGATGTCGCCGCCGCCTTCTTGCCTGCACTCGGCTTTGCGATGCTGGCTCAGATGATCATGAACAAAACGGTGGCTCCGTTCTTCTTCGCCGGCTTCTTCCTCGTCGCCTACTTTGGCATTAGCACGACGGGCGTGGCGATCTTTGCCGCGATCATCGTCGTCGCGATGACGGTTTTGGGTGACAAGAAAAAAGCGGAGCAGCCCGCAGTGGCAACCGAGGATCCTGCGATTGGGAGTGGGTTCGATGAGTTTTAAGTTTGAGTCTTCTTACGACGGGCTGATTTCCCGCGCAGACCTTAAGAAGCTGTTCTGGCGCTCGATTCCCTATGAGCATTCGTGGAACTACGAGCGTATGGGCCATATCGGCTTTATGTGGGCCCTTATGCCGATCCTTCGCAAGCTGTATCCGCAGGATGCGGACTTTAAGGCCGCCCTTAAGCGCCATATGGAGCTCTATAACGTCACGCCGTACATCTCGACGCTCCCCATGTCCATCGCCGCTGCAATGGAGGAGGTCAACGCTACTGACGATAGCTTTGACACGAGCGCGATCTCTAATGTCAAGCTTGCTTTGATGGGACCGCTGTCCGGCGTGGGCGATGCCTTCTACTGGGGCACGCTGCGAATTTTGGCAACGGGTGTCGGCACGTCGCTGGCGCTGCAGGGCTCCATTCTTGGCCCGATTTTGTTCCTGCTCGTGTTTAACGTCCCTCACTACATCATCCGTTACCTGCTGACGTTTGTGGGATATCGCTTTGGCTCGGACATGATCAGCAAGGTCCAGGAATCGGGCATTATGGACACGATCGTCAAGATGGCCTCTATCATGGGCGCCATGGTGATCGGTGCTATGACCATGGAGATGGTCACCGTGGACATTCCGCTCATGGTCGGCGCGGGCGATGGTGCTCAGACGCTGGCCGAGCTGCTCAACGGAATCTTCCCGGGCTTTGTTACGTTGGGGCTGTTTGGAATCGTCTATCTCATGCTCAAGAAGAAGATGAATCCGCTGCTTATCATGCTCGTGATCCTGCTCGTGAGTATCGCCGGCGCGTTCTTTGGAGTGCTTGGTGTCCAGTAAAGTATCCGTCATAATGAGAACAATGTAAGAGGGGGCGTCGCGCACACTGTGCTGCGGCGCCCTTTTGCCGAAAGGTGGACAAGATGGAGTATCCGCAGCTTGCCGTCATGAATATCAGCCATCGTTATTTTGACCTTGAGGAATTCTTTTCTTCGGCAGCGGCCTCGGGCTACACGTGTTGCGAGCTTTGGACCGGGGCGATGCATCTGTATGTCGATTGTCATGGATACGATTCGCTCGAGCAGGTGCGGGAGCTGTCGCAGCGGTATGGGGTTCGGATTGTGGGGCTTTGTCCCGAACAGAACAACCCCAAGCCGTGGAATATCGCGGCGCGCGGGAATGAGGCGCGTGCCCGCACGCTCGCGTACTTTAAGAACGTTGTGGATATCGCGGCGGAACTTGGAGCCGAGCAGGTCATGGTCTCGAGTGGCTGGGCATTTTTGAACGAGCCGATCGAGGACGCGTGGGGTCGCAGCGCCTCGATGCTGCGTGCGATTGCCGAGCATGCGGGAGAGCGCGGCGTGCGACTGGTGCTTGAGGCCCTACAGCCGGTTGAGTCGATGATCGTGAACTCGGCAGCCGATACGAAGCGCATGATCGAGGCGGTTGATCATCCGGCACTGAAGGCGTGTCTGGATTTGGGCGCTATGGCGGTGGCGGGGGATACCATCGACGATTATTTCGATCTGCTTGGCGATGATGTCGCCCACGTGCATTTTGTCGATGTTGCGGCAGACGGCACGACGCATCTTGCTTGGGGTGACGGCGACCGCGATATGCGCGCCGACCTGGATAGGCTGGTGGCGCGCGGCTATCGCGGAGTTGTTTCGGCCGAGACCTATGACTGGCGCTATTTTGCCGACCCCGCAGCTGCCGATGCGCAGGTAATGGCAGAGTATCGTCGTGCGATTGGCGCCTAGGTGGGGTTGGGCTGCGGCAACCTACCCTATGTTTCCAAATGAATACGGTGTGAGCGGCTGCGACGGATTTTTCCCGCAAGCACTCTAGTATGCTAAAGTACCCAGAAGACCGGCGGAGCTATGCCGGTCTTCTGTTCTATATGAAACACAGCATGAGGAGGCTCACCAGATGTCGGCCACACCGTGGGGATTCCGGGACATATTGCCCGAGGAGGCTCAGGCGCGCGAGGAGATCGCATGTACGGTGAAGGGCTGCTTTAGGGAGCATCATTACCTGCCGGTCGAGACGCCGCTGCTCGAGGACAAGGGTTCGCTCGAGGAGGGCGGCCGCATTGCGGACACGCCGTTTAAGCTCTTTGACGATGATGGCCGCCTGCTGGTGGTCCGTCCCGACAACACGTTGCCGATCGTGCGCCTGGTTTCGACCCGCATGCACGCTGCCGACCTGCCCCTGCGCCTTCGCTACGAGGCGCCGGTGGTTCGCGAGTGTCAGCGCAATGCCGGCGGCTCGCGTCAGTTTACGCAGCTGGGCTTTGAGCTTATCGGCGCGGGCGATACCGCGGGCGATGTCGAGATTGTCTCGCTCGTGGCCGAGGCCGTGCGCAAGTTGGCGCTGCCCGATGCGCGCATTATCGCAGGTAGCGTGCGTCCGTTTAAGGAACTGCTCGCGGCGTGCGAGGATCGCGAGCTGGCCGCTGAGGCCCTGCGCTGCGTGCACGCCAACGACTTTGTGGGCCTCGATGCCCGCGTGGCGGCAAGCACCGAGTCCGATGCCGTCAAGGCCGCCATTAGCGAGCTGCCGCGCCTGCACGGCGGTGCCGAGGTGCTCGACCGCGTGGATGCGCTGCTGGGGGCTGCCGGTATCGTCGCGCCGCTGACGCGCGAACTCCGTGCCCTGGTTGATGGTCTGGCTCCCGAGGACGCCCAGGTGCTGTCGTTCGACTTCTCCATCATGAACTCTTTCGATTACTACACGGGCCTGGTCTTTAAGGCCTATGCCGGCGGACTGCCCGATCCGGTTGGTTCGGGCGGACGCTATGACTCCATCTTTACCGGCGCATTTGGCGACGGTATCGAGGTGCCGGCGGCGGGCTTCGCCTTTTCGCTCGAGCGCCTGGAGGCCGCGCGCACCTCGGCCGAGGACGCCGCTTCCGATGGCGACCACGCCGCGGGCCGTGGCGCCGAGGGCCCGCTGCGCATCGCTGTGCCCAAGGGCTCGCTTAAGGCCGACACGCTCGACGTGCTCGAGACCGCGGGTTTGGACGTCTCTGAGCTGCGTGACCCCGGCCGTCACCTGATCGTGCGCGGCCGCGACACGCGTGCCGACAAGGGCGCGGTCGGCGATATCGAGTTTGTCATCGTGCGTCCCAGCGATGCGCCCGCCTTTGTGGGCTGCGGCGGCGCCGACTGCGGCATCTGCGGTTGGGACTCGCTTATCGAGGCCGACCTCAACCTGCTGCAGCTGGTCGATCTGGGCTACGGCCTGTGCACGTTTATCGAGGCGGAGCCTGCATGGCGCGCCGGCCAGGCCGAGCGCAACTACGCCCGCCGCGGGTCGCTTCGTGTGGCCACCAAGTACCCGCGCATCGCGAGTGCCTGGTATGCCGAGCGCGGCGTGAATGCCGATATCGTCTCGCTGCACGGTAACATCGAGCTGGGCCCCATCGTCGGCATGACCGATCGCATCGTGGATATTGCCGCCACGGGCGCCACGCTGCGCGATAACGACCTGGTCATCACCGGTTGCATCATGGACTGCACGGCCCGCTTCTTTGTCAATCCGGGTGCCGCGCACCTGGATCCGCGTGTGCGCAACCTGGCCGATCGCCTGGCGGCTGCCGTGAAGGACAAGCATTTTGAGCCCGTCGCGGGCTCGGCACAATAGCGCGAGCGTGCACGGGCGCCCCAACGTACGGGCTGCGGGCCGATTGGCGCCGCCGCTCGGCCTCTCGTTTTTCGAACACAACCTCGACCGATAGGGGATACCGATATGAAGACCATCAAGCTTGCTCCCGGTGAGCGCCTCGTTACCAACCAGCTCAACCGCAAGGGTGTGCTGCCGCAAAACATCGTCGACGCCGCCCGCGATATCGTGGCCAACGTGCGTGCCAACGGCGATGCCGCGGTGCGCGATTACTGTCAGCGTTTTGACGGTGTCGAGCTGCAGAGCTTCCGCTTGCCGCAGGAGCAGATCGATGCCGCGCTCGAAGGCCTCGATCCCGCTTTTGTCGCGGCGCTCGAAAAGGCCGCGCGCCAGATTCGTGAGTTCCACCAGCGCGAGGTCGAGCAGAGCTGGTTTACCACGCGCCCGGACGGCACGATGCTCGGCGTTAAGGTGACCCCGCTCGCGGCGGCCGGCATCTACGTGCCGGGCGGTCGCGCGCAGTATCCCTCCACGGTGCTCATGAATGCCATTCCCGCCAAGGTTGCCGGCGTCAAGCGCGTGGTCATGGTGACCCCGCCGCAGAAAGATGGCCTGATCAGTCCGTATACGCTCGCCGCGGCAAAGCTCGGCGGCGTGGACGAGATCTATATGGTGGGTGGCGCTCAGGCCGTGGCCGCGCTGGCGTACGGCACCGAGACCATTCCGCGCGTCGACAAGATCACCGGCCCGGGCAACGCCTTTGTCGCTGCGGCCAAGCAGATTGTCTCGGGCGACGTGGGTATCGACATGGTCGCTGGCCCCTCCGAAGTTTGCGTGCTGGCCGATGCCACGGCCAAGCCCATGGTGGTCGCGGCCGACCTGATGGCCCAGGCCGAGCACGATCCGCTGGCAGCCTGCTATCTGGTGACTTGCGACGAGCAGTTTGCGCGCGAGGTCGAGGCAGGCATCGATATCCTGGTGGCGCAGTCGCCGCGTGCCGAGATCACGCGCGCCTCGCTCGACAACGAAGGCACCATCGTGGTGGCCGCCGACATGGCTGCCGCCGTCGAGGCCGTGAACACCGTGGCGCCTGAGCACCTTGAGCTGCACTGCAAGGATGCGATGGGCCTGCTCGGCGGCATTCGCAACGCCGGCGCCATCTTTGTGGGCGCTTGGAGCTCCGAGCCGCTCGGCGATTACGTTGCCGGTCCCAACCACACGCTGCCGACTGGCGGCACGGCCATGTTCTCCAACCCGCTTTCGGTCGAAGAGTTCGTTAAGCGCTCGAGCGTCATTTGCTATACACCCGAGGGCCTGCTCTCCGACGCTCCCGCCACGCAGCGCCTGGCCGAGGCCGAGGGCCTGTGGGCGCATGCGCTATCCGCCGCCCTGCGTCGCCGTGTGCTGGAGCAGGGCGAGGATGCCGTGAGTGTCGAGTCTCTGGCCGCGGCCGACCTGACCAAGGTCGCCTGGCCGGGCGATGCGACCGCGACGGTTGCCGAGGGCGTGGACCTGGCGGCTGCAAGCGCGAATGGTGCTGACGCGGTCGTCGAGGAGGCCTAAAATGGCTGAACTCACGCCCCGCATGAAGGAGCTCGTCCAGCCCTACCTGGCCGGTATTGAGCCCTACGATCCCAACTTTACGCCCACGCGCATCAACCTTTCGGCCAACGAGAACACCTATCCCGTGCCGGCCGGCGTGCGCGAAGCGGTCGACGCCGCCCTGGCTGCTACGCCGCTCAACCGCTATCCCGATCCCATGTCGAACGACCTGCGCGACGAGCTTGCTGCCTGGCATGGTGTGACGCGCGAGAACATCTGCGTGGGAAACGGCGGCGACGAGCTGCTCTATAACTATCTGCTGGCGTTTGGCGGCGCGGGGCGGACCCTGCTCAACTGCCCGCCGTGCTTTAGCGAGTACGCGTTCTTTGCGTCGCTCTGCCAGACCGAGGTGCGCGACGTGTGGCGCGACCCGGCGACCTTTGAGCTCGACCAAGCTGCTGTGCTCGCGGCCGCGCCCGAGTGCAACCTGGCAATCGTGACCTCGCCCAACAATCCAACGGGTGATGTGGCTCCGCTCGACTTTGTCGCGGCCCTGTGCGATGCGTGCCCCGGCATGGTCATGGTCGACGAGGCCTACGTTGAGCTTGCCGACGATTCGTTTGGCGCGGCAACCACGGCGCAGGGGCTTATTGCCGAGCATCCCAACCTGGTGATTCTGCATACGCTGTCCAAGGCGTTTGGCGCCGCCGGCACGCGTCTGGGCTACGTGATCGCGGCGCCCGAGGTTATCGAGGTGTTCGCGGCGATTCGCCAGATCTATTCGGTCAACGTGCTGAGCCAGGCGGCGGCACTTGCCTGCGTGCGTGCCCGTGATGCCTATGCGCCCGTGGTGGCGCAGGTCGCATCCGAACGCGAGCGCGAGCTAGCCGTTCTGCGTGTGATGGCTGCCGAGGGCTTGCCCGTGGAGGCATGGCCGAGCGCGGCGAACTTTGTGCTCGTACGCACGCCACATGCCACGCGCGTGCGCGAGCGTCTGCGCGACGAGTATTCGATTTTGGTGCGCGACTTTAGCTATGCGCCGGGCCTTGCGGACTGCCTGCGCATCACCGTAGGCACGCCGCGGGAAAACGATGAGGTGCTGGCTGCGTTTGCCGCGCTGGTGAAGGAGGAGATGTAGATGGGCCGCTATGCCGAGGTAACCCGTAAGACGGGGGAGACCGATATTGTCGTCAAGCTCGACCTGGATGGAACCGGTGCGTGCGATATCTCGACCGGCGTGCCGTTTTTCGACCACATGCTCAACGCCTTTGGCCGCCATGGCCTGTTTGATCTGACGGTACACGCGGTGGGCGACGTGGAGGTCGATGCACACCACACCGTCGAGGACACGGGCATTGTGCTGGGCGAGGCGTTCTGCCGGGCGCTGGGCGACAAGGCAGGCATCACACGCTTTGCCGATGCAGCGATCGCCATGGACGAGACGCTTGTGATGGCCGCCGTTGACATCTCGGGTCGCGGGCAGGCCTACTGCGAGCTGCCCGTGCCGACCGAGCGCGTGGGCACCTTTGATACCGAGCTGGCCGTCGAGTTCTTCTACGCCTTTGCGCGCGATGCCAAGCTCACACTGCACGTGCGCGAGCTGGCGGGCGGCAACTCGCATCACATTATCGAGGCCGCCTTTAAGGCCGTGGGCCGCACGATGCGTCGCGCCTGCGAGCTCGATCCCCGCGTGCAAGGCATCCCCAGCACCAAGGGCTCACTGTAACCGCCACAAAGGCAAAAACCACCACAAAGGGGACAGGCACCTTTGTGGTGGTTTTGGATGATGAGATAAGGGAGGGTCGCGTGGGCGAACCGAAGATCGTGGTGGTCGACTACCACAAGGGCAACTTGTCGAGCGTTGTGCGCGGGCTTGCGCGCGCCGGTGCCGCCGCCTGCACGCCGGACGACCCGGAGCAGATCCGTAACGCCGACGGCCTGGTCATCCCGGGCGTGGGTGCGTTCTACGATGCGATTGCCTTTATGCGCCAGAGCGGCGAGGCGGACGCGGTGCTCGATGTCGTTGCCGCCGGAACTCCGCTGCTCGGCATCTGCCTGGGCCTTCAGCTGTTTTTTGAGCGCGGCGACGAGGGCGTGCCGGCGGACGAGGGCGCGGTCGCCGACGGCAACGCCTCCGAGCGGGCCGGTGCCCTCTGGGTCGATGGCCTGGGCATTATGCGCGGCTCGTGCACGCGCCTGGAGTCGAGCCGACTGAAGGTGCCGCACGTGGGTTGGGACCAGGTGCACATGACACCCGCCGGTGCGGCCGATCCGCTGCTCGCCGGTTTTGCCGAGGGTGCCAACATGTACTTCACCCACAGCTACGCGGTGGCTGACGACGCCGATGCCGCCGATGTTCTGGCGTGCACGCACTACACGCGGAGCTTCCCGTGCATCGTGCGCCACGGCAACGTGTGGGGCTGCCAGTTCCATCCCGAGAAATCCTCTGCGCTGGGTCAGCGCATCCTTAAGAACTTCGTGAGCATCGTCGAGGGGGCCGGCCGATGATTCTGTTTCCCGCAATCGATTTGATTGGCGGCAAGGTCGTGCGCCTGGAGCGCGGCGACCGGAGCCGCTGCAAGGTATATTCCGACGACCCCGTGGCCGTCGCCCGCTCGTTTGCCGAGCAGGGCGCAAGCTGGGTGCACGTCGTCGACCTGTCCGCTGCCTTTGGCGAGGACGAGGACACATGCGCTGCCAACTCGGCGGCGATTAAGGCCATCTGCGATGTCGACGGTCTGTCCGTGGACGTGGGCGGCGGTGTTCGCTCGCTTGCACGCATCGACGAGCTGGCCGGCTACGGCGCGCGTCGCATCGCACTGGGCACCGTGCTGGTGACCGAGCCGGGATTTGCCGAGGTGGCGGCTCGCGGCTTTGGCGAGCTGCTGGTGGCTGACATTGCCGCACGCGACGGCCAGGTCAAGGTGAACGGCTGGCGTGAAGGCGCGGGCGTGTTACTCGACGACGCCGTGGCGCAGCTCACCGAGCTGGGCTTTAAGCATCTGGTGTATACCGACATCGCGCGCGATGGCATGCAGACGGGCATCGATGTGGCGGCGTATCGCCATGTGGCCGAGGTCGCGGGCTTTCCCGTCGTGGCGTCGGGCGGCATCTCGACGCTCGACGATATCCGCGCGCTTGCCGCGGTGGGCGAGGGCGCGATTGAAGGCGCCATTACCGGCCGTGCGCTCTACGAGGGCAACTTTACACTGGTCCAGGCGCTGGCCGCCGCCCGAGGGGAGGAGTAGCCCGTGCTTACCAAACGCGTGATTCCCTGTCTGGATGTTAAGGACGGCCGCGTGGTCAAGGGCGTCAACTTTGTGAGCCTGCGCGATGCGGGCGACCCGGTGGAGCTGGCCCGCGCCTACGACCGCGAGGGCGCGGACGAGGTCGTCTTCCTGGACATTACCGCCACGAGCGACAACCGTACGACGACTATCGAGATGGCGGCGCACGCGGCCGAGGAGCTGGCCATTCCCTATACCGTGGGCGGCGGCTTTCGCGACCTGGCGGGCATGCGCACCATGGTTGCGGCCGGTGCCGACAAGGTGTCGCTTAACTCGGCGGCCGTGCGCGACCCGTCGTTGATCAGCCAAGCTGCCGCGGCGTTTGGCAGTCAGGCCGTGGTCGTGGCGATCGATGCCAAACGCGTCGGCCTGCCCGGCGCATCCGGAGCCGACAAGTGGGAGGTCTTCACGGCGGGCGGTCGCAACGCCACGGGTATCGACGCGGTGGCGTGGGCCGAGGAGGCGGCTCGTCGCGGCGCCGGTGAGATCTTGCTCACCAGCATGGATCGCGACGGCACCAAGGCTGGCTTCGACCTGGCACTCACCCGTGCTGTGGCGCGCGCGGTGCCGATTCCCGTCATCGCGAGCGGCGGCGTGGGCACGCTCGAGCATTTTGCCGAGGGTGTGATCGAGGGCGAGGCCGACGCCGTGCTGGCAGCCAGCGTCTTTCACTTTGGAACCTTCAGCATCCGCCAGGTGAAGGAGTATATGGCCAGCCAAGGCATTCCTGTGAGGCTGGACTTCTAATGCTGCGGCTTGCCCAGGCACCCGACCTTTCGGCTCCAACCCTCCTCGCGTACTTAAGTACGCGTCGTCGGGCTTGTCGCTCGGAATCTCGGGCACCTGGACAACCCTCGCCGACCTGCGAAGTTTGAATTTGGGAAGAGAAATGGAAGAGATAACCGATCCTTCAAAGCTTGCATACGACGCTAGGGGGCTGATTCCTTGTGTGGTTCAGCAGTATGACACTGGTGAGGTGCTTATGGTTGCTTGGATGAACGAGGAATCGGTGGGGCTGACGCTTAAGACCGGGACTACGTGGTTTTGGAGTCGCAGCCGCCAGGAGCTCTGGAACAAGGGCGCGACGAGCGGCAATATGCAGGAGGTCAAGGAACTCTGGGCCGACTGCGATAGCGATACGCTGTTGGTCAAGGTTGACTCTCCGGGCCCGGCTTGCCACACCGGCAACCGTACCTGCTTCTTTAAGAAACTCGCGTAGGGCAGGCGCTCGACTAGGCGCTTGGCCAACCAGAAAGGATTGAGCTATGGGTGTGCGCACCGCAAATGTTCAGGATGGAAATATCGGCGAGACGCTGACGGGTCTGGCCGAGGTGATTCACGGTCGTCGCGATGCGTCGCCACAGGAGAGCTACACCGCTCGTCTGTTGACCGACGTCGAGGACGAGCTGCTCAAGAAGCTTGCCGAGGAGGCGAGCGAGGTCATCATGGCCTGCAAGGATAACGATCACGACCACATCCGCTACGAGGCCGGCGACCTGGTCTACCACCTGCTCGTGACGCTTGAGCGCTACGGCATCACCCTCGACGAGCTGGCCGGCGAACTCAACGCCCGCCGCCACTAGTCGTTTGGGACAGTCTTTGTTGGTGTAACGGGGTCATGGAAGTTGCGGTGAAATAGGGACTGTTTAAGTGCTTCGGGGGTGCGGACAGAAAGTTGGACCGCGGGGCGGTCCGGACTGGAGGTTCGCATG
>CAJLVJ010000050.1 GCA_905210085.1 uncultured Collinsella sp.
CGGTTGCCCGCCGCGCGAGGGGTGCGGGGGTTAAGTTTATCGCGAGTTCCGCACGAACAGGAGGCCACTTAATGTGGCCTCCGTCGTGAGCAGGACTGTAGAGCAGGAAACTTCATCAGTGCCCGCCCCACGGGAAACCGGCGGGATGGACCAGTTCAGATGGGGCTTTGATGCATGGGTGGTCTGTTGGTGGGCAAATGGGTATCATACTGTGGTTACTGCGTCGACTCTATGATGCATGTTTGTACGTTCCCGGCGGTCGGTTTGCCAGAAGCGCCCCGTCGGTTGTTCCAGACCCGTTTCGAAGAAAGGAAACCACACTAACCTATGGCAGCTAAAAAATCATCTCCCTTGAAGATCATCCCGCTCGGCGGCCTTGATGGCATCGGCAAGAACATGACGGTCTTCGAGTGCGGCGACGACATGGTGCTCGTCGACGCTGGCCTTATGTTCCCCGACGATTCGCAGCCTGGTATCGATCTGGTACTCCCGGATTACACCTATGTTCTGGAGAACGAGGAAAAGCTCCGCGGCATCGTCGTCACTCACGGCCACGAGGACCACACCGGTTCGCTACCGTATCTGCTGCAGGACCTCAACAACAAGGTGCCCATCTTCTCGAGCAAGCTGACGCTTGGCTTTATCGAGGGTAAGCTCTCCGAGTTTCGTATTCGTGCACCCAAGTTCCGTGAGGTCAAGGGCGGTAGCCACGTCAATCTGGGTGGCATTTCGCTCGACTTCTTCTCGATGACGCACTCAATCCCGGGCGCTCTGGGCGTGTTCATCCGCACCAACCAGGGCACCGTTATGCACACCGGCGACTTTAAGCTCGACCAGACGCCCATCGACGGTGTCACGCCCGACTATGCCGCTATCAGCCGCTTTGCCAAGCAGGGCATCGACCTGCTGCTGTCCGACTCCACCAACGCCACGGTCCCCGGTTTTACCAAGTCCGAGGCCGAGGTTGGCCCCAATCTGCTGCATGCCATCAAGAATGCTCCGGGCCGCGTGTTCGTCGCGTCGTTCTCGAGCCACATCCATCGTCTGCAGCAGATCTGCGACGCCGCCCGCAAGTGTGGCCGCAAGGTCGTCGTGACCGGTCGTTCCATGCTCACCAACACCCGCGTGGCGCGCGAGCTCGGTTACCTCAACATCGATGACGCCGATATCATCGATGCCTTCGATATCGACAACCTGCCTGACGACAAGATCGTCGTCATGTGCACCGGTTCGCAGGGCGAGCCCCTGTCGGCCCTTTCGCGCATGGCCAACGGCGAACACAAGACGCTCTCCATCCACGAGGGCGATACCGTCATCCTCTCGGCAACGCCGGTCCCCGGTAACGAGAAGGCCGTCCAGCAGGTCGTCAACAGCCTGGCCAAGCTCGGTTGCGACGTGTGGGATAAGAACCGCGCTCTTGTCCACGTCTCGGGCCACGGTAGCCAGGAGGAGCTCAAGCTCCTGATGGCCATGGCCAAGCCCACGTACTTTATGCCGGTTCACGGTGAAGCCGTGCATCTGCGCGCCCATGCCCAGCTGGCTCGCAAGATGGGCATCAAGGACGATCATATCTTTATCCTCGATAACGGCGACACGCTCGAGATGCGCGGCGGTATCGTCAAACGCGGTACGCCCGTCGAGTCCGGCGTCGTCTACGTCGACGGCCTGCGTATCGGCGATACCGACCCCATCGTCCTGCGCGATCGTCAGAAGCTCGCCAACGACGGTATGGTTACCGCTGTTGCCATCGTCTCGCTTAAGCATAAGAAAATCGAGGCCATCGAGTTCTCGGGCCGCGGCGTCTCGTTTGCCATCGACGACCAGTTCTCCGAGGATGCCTCCGCGTCCATCATGAAGACGATCGAGAAGGGCAAGTTCAGCTTTACGAGCAGCGGTTCCGATGCTATTCGTAAGGCCGTGCGTGATTCGCTTTCTAACTTTATCTGGAGCCGTACGCGCACCCGTCCGATGATCATCCCGGTCGTCATGGAGGTTTAGTTTGGCGCGCGGATCTGCACAAAACGCCAAAGGTAATAAGGCCAATAACCAACCGGCATCTGCTAAGGGTGCCGGTTCCCATCTGCGTGCCAATAAGGGCCACGAGGCGGACTTCGACGATTTTGAGCCCTTGGTGGAGCCCTCGGCCAACCGCGATATCGCCGGCGTGGTCATCGCCGTTTTGGCGATTGCGTCCTTCATTGCCGTGATTTCGCCGGCGACTGCACCCGTTACGGCTGCGGTTGCCGGTTTCTACCACCTGGGCTTTGGTCTGGGCGCCTACGTGCTGCCGATCGTCATTTTGCTGTTTGCCGCCACGCTCTTTTTAGGCGAGGACTCGCCGCTCAACATTCGCTCGGTCGCGGGCGGAGCCGTGGTCTTTATCGCCGTTGTCTCCATTCTTTCGCTGGTGGTGCCGGGTACGAGCGACTCGTGTGACCTTATGTTCACGCCGCAAAATCTGTCCGCCTCGGGTGGCTACATCGGTGCGTTTATTGCGAGTGCGCTGCAGAATGCCCTGGGTAAGCCTATCGCGATGGTGGTCCTGTTGGGCCTTGTCGTCGTGGGCTTGGTCATCATCGGCTTTTCGGTTGGCGGCGTTTTGCGCTCTGCTCGCGACCGCGCGGCCGATTTTGCCGAGCGCCGTCGTGCCGATGTCAACGCCAGCCCGTGGGGTGACGACGAAGCCCTGTCGGTGCCCGGCGTTGCCCGTCCGCACCTGAGCATTCTTCGTCAAAAGGGCTCTGATGCTGCCGTGACCACGGTCATGGGTAACGATGTAGACCCGGTTTTGGACGATGACGACGAGGACGAGGATCCGTTTGTCGACGTATCCGATGCCGTGGAGGCCGAGCGCGCTAAGACGACGCTGATGCCGCGCCGTCATGTCAAGAAGGGCAAGGCCACACCCAAGTTGAATACGAGTGAGCCTGACCCGTCTTGGTCCGATAGCGAGATTGAGCTCACCGAGGGCGATGACGAGGACGACGAGGCTCCGATTGAGACCGCAAAGACAACTTTGCTGCCGCGTCGCCATGCAAAGCGCGACCAGGTAACCGGTCAGCTTTCGATGGAAGACGACCCCGATAAGATCGACGAGTCCGAGCCGCCGTTTGCCGTGAATCCTGTTTCGGCAGCACCTCAGATTCCCGACTTCTTGAAGCATTCCAAGGTTGCCGATGTGCCTGCCTCGAGTGCTGTCGAATCGGCTGCGGCTAGCGATGGGGGAGCGGATGGCGGCACCGCAGATAACGAGGGCGAAGAAGAGGACGGCCTCAAGCTTCCGCCGCTCGAAATCCTGCATGCCAACCCGCAGTCGGCATCCTCCGCGTCTTCTGACAAGGAACTTGAGCAGACTGCCGAGTCGCTTCAGTCCACGTTGCTTGAGTTTGGCCGCAGTGCCCGCGTGGTCGGCTGGATCGCCGGCCCCACGGTGACGACCTTTAAGCTGCAACCTGGCGAGGGCGAGCGCGTGAGCAAGATTTCGAGCCTCGAGGACGATATCGCGCTTTCGCTCGCTGCTCAGTCGGTGCGCATCTTTGCCCCAATCCCCGGCACCTCGCTCGTGGGCATCGAGATTCCCAATCGCAAGCGCCAAAACGTCAATTTGGGCGACGTGCTGCCCTATGTGAAGGGCGGCCCGCTCGAGCTGGCCATCGGCCGCGATGCCGAGGGCACGCCGGTTGTCGCCGACCTCGCCAAGATGCCCCACCTGCTTATTGCCGGTACGACCGGTTCTGGTAAGTCGGTGATGATCAATTCCATCATTACGACCCTGCTCATGCGCGCCCTTCCCGAGGATGTTCGCCTGATCATGGTCGACCCCAAGCGCGTCGAGCTTGCGGGCTATAACGGTCTGCCGCATCTTTACGTGCCTGTAGTGACCGAGCCCAAGCAGGCCGCGAGCGCTCTGCAATGGGCCGTGTCCGAGATGGAGCGTCGCCTGAAGGTCTTCGAGCGTCTTAACGTGCGTAAGATCTCGACCTACAACGAAAAGCAGGCTGCCGGCGAGTTTGAGCATTACGACAACCCGCCGCAAAAGATGCCCTACCTGGTCATCATCATTGACGAGCTCTCGGACCTGATGATGGTCGCCGGTAAGGATGTCGAGGCCTCGATCGTGCGTATTGCACAGCTGGGCCGTGCCGCCGGTATTCATCTTATCGTGGCCACGCAGCGCCCCAGCTCCAACGTGGTGACGGGCCTCATCAAGGCCAATATCACCAACCGCATCGCCTTTAACGTCGCCACGGGCATCGACTCGCGCGTCATCATCGACCAGATGGGTGCCGAAAAGCTCACCGGTTTGGGCGACATGCTGTTCTCCAAGGTCGACTGGGGCAAGCCCCGCCGTATCCAGGGCTGCTTTGTCTCGGATGACGAAATCAACGAGATTGTCGAGTTCGTCAAGTCGCAAAGCGAGCCCGACTACCACGAGGAGATTCTGTCGGCCGTGGCTCCTGCCTCGATGTCCATGGCGGGTGGTGGCGGTATAGTCCGCACCGGAGTCGCCGAGCCGCAAGACGATGACCCGCTCATCTGGGAAGCCGCCCATATTGTGGTGGAATCGCAGCTTGGCTCCACATCTGGCCTGCAACGTCGTCTGAAGGTTGGCTATGCGCGTGCCGGGCGTATTATGGACATGCTGGAAGAAAAGGGTGTCGTCGGTCCGCCCGACGGTTCAAAGCCGCGCGAGGTCCTGCTGGACGAGGAGGGTCTTGCCGCGCTGGAATCTGTCGACGCCGAGATGGCACGTGAAGATCGTGAGTTTGGAGGATTCTGATGGCTGCACGCTTTGGTGACATGCTGCTCGAGCAGCGTCGCCGAATGGGTCTTTCCATTCAGCAGGTCGCCAACACCATCAAAATCAGGCCGCAGATCATCGAGTTTTTCGAAACCGGTAACTTTGCTTCGATGCCGCCGCGCGGCTATGCGCAGGGCATGATTTCGAGCTATGCTCGCTTTTTGGGCCTCAATCCGCGCGAGGTCGTCAATGCCTACTTTGACGACCTGATGGCATACGAACGCGAGACGTCGCAGCAGGGCGGTCGTTTTCAGGACGCCGCCGGCTACGTTAATTCGCGTTCCTCGGTCGATAACGGGCGCTTTCTGATGGTTCAGGGCGGTCGTTCGACCCGCTATGGACAGCGTCCTCAGCAGGCCGGTTATATTACCGAGACGGGTTCGGGCGAGGAGATTCGCTCACAGCGTGACCGGTTCCGCAGTACGCCGATGCCCGAGGACCGTGCACTTCCCGCTGCTCGCGGCGTGGCGCGTGACCCTCGTGCCGGCTACGGCGACGGCGGCTATTCCGATCGCGGTTACCGTGGTGTCTCCACCGGACGCTCTCGCGGTGGCTATGCGGATGCCGATGCCACGCAGGTGACGCCGCGTCTTCGCTCTCAATCACAGCCGTATGGCCAGCGCTCTTCGGCTTCGCGTTCGGGCCAGCGTGGCTATCAAGGCCGCGGTGAGCTTGCGCCCCGCTCGGGTCAGCGCAGCCTTCAGGGCCAGGGCGGCTATCGCGGCCGTTCCGATAGCAATCGCGGTCGTATGCCTCAGGGAGGCGGCCGCAGCAGTTCCGGTCGTGGACGCGGCGGATCACGTACTCCTCAAAACAACGGGCTCGATCCGCGTATCGTCTACGCCGGCATCGGTGCCGTTGTGCTGCTGTTGATTGTGCTCATCGTGGTGCTTCTGCGTGGCTGCGTATCTTCGGCGCCCGAGAACACGCCCGAGACGCCCACTGCTACCAAGATGACGACCAAGAAGTCTTCTAAGAAGACCGAAACGGTCGACGAGGACGATGACACCGATGAGGCGACGGATGAGTCGACTGATTCGGACGCTACCAAGACGACGGCCAAGAAGGAAGAGAACGAGGTCACGAAGGTCAAAGTCTCCGTTGCCAAGGGAAAGACCGCGTGGATTGAGGTCAAGGTTGACGGCAAGTCGGTCTATGGCGCCCAGGCGACTGGCCCCTTTGAGCAGGAGTACACGCCCGAGTCTTCGATCGAGATCACCACGTCCAAGCCTTCCGATGTCACCGTTACCAAGAACGGTGAAAAGGTTCGTTACGATACCAAGACCTCGGGCGTGGCGCGTGTGACGATCACCGTTCCCAAGAAGGAGACGTCTGATTCCGAGAATGGTGAAAGTTCTGATGGTACCGACACCACCGATGGTACCGATACCACCGACGGTACCGATGCCCAGTCCACGGATGGCGCCGATACCGCAACTGACGGTCAGACACCCACCGATTCTACCGACAATTCGTACGATAGCTACTAGGCCGCTCGTACGCGAAAGGAAACATCATGGCTAAAGATTCCAGCTTCGACGTCGTGTCCGAGGTCAACATGCAAGAGGTCGATAACGCCTTTCAGCAGACCACGCGCGAGATTTCCCAGCGCTATGACCTTAAGGATTCCGGCGCCACGATCGAGCTTTCGAAGGGCGACAAGCTCTTTACGATCAACGCCCCGGCCGACTTTGTCTCCAAGCAGATTGTCGACGTGCTGAGCTCCAAGCTCATCAAGCGCGGCATCGACCTCAAGGCCGTCTCGTGGGATGCTCCGCAGGCGGCATCGGGCGGCACCGTGCGCGTGCTCGGCCATATCGTCGAGGGTATCGACCAAGCGACCGCCAAGAAGATCAACAAGGACATCAAGGACCAAAAGCTCAAGGTCAAGGTGACCATCGAGGCCGACAAACTGCGTGTTTCCTCTGCTTCGAAGGACGCGTTGCAGTCCGTGATCCAGTTCCTGCGCGACCAGGACTACGGCCAGCCGCTGCAGTTCACCAACTACCGCTAATATCAATCGAAAGGACCGCTCTCCAACATGGATACACCGTTGGGCTCCGTGCTCTACATCACCCTCGGGTGCGCTAAGAACGAGGTTGACACTGACCGCATGCGTTCTCTTTTGACCGCCGCGGGCTACGAGGAGGCATTCGACCCGCAGGATGCCGATATTGCCATCGTCAATACTTGCTCGTTCCTCGCCTCCGCAACGTCCGAGAGCATCGAGACCACGCTCGAACTCGCCAACGAGGTTCAGGACGGCGTTCGTTCTTGCCCCATCGTCATGTGCGGCTGCGTACCGTCGCGCTATGGCGATGACCTACCTGACGAGCTGCCCGAGGTCGCTGCCTTTGTGAAGGCCGACGAGGAGGACGGCATCGTGGCGGTCATCGATGGCGTGCTGGGTGTCGAGCGCGAGATTGCAGCCTATATCCCGCAGGTCAAACGTACCGTCGAGGGTGCTGTCGCCTACGTCAAGATTTCCGATGGCTGCAACCGCTTCTGCAGCTTCTGCATGATTCCCTACATCCGCGGCCGCTATCATTCGCGCAATGCCGAGAGCATCATCTCCGAGGTGCGCGACCTGGTTGCCGGCGGTGTGCGCGAGATCGTGCTGATCGGCCAGGACACGGGCATCTGGGGTACCGACTTTGCCGACGAGGACGTCGCCGATGGCTCGCCGCGCAATCTGGCGCAGCTGCTGCGTGCCGTCGCCGAGGCCGTGCGCCCGCACAACGTCTGGGTCCGCGTGCTCTATCTGCAGCCCGAGGGCATGACTGACGAACTCATCGAGACGATTCGCGATACGCCCGAGGTGCTGCCCTATATCGATATCCCCGTGCAGCACTGCGACGCGCGCATCCTCAAGGCTATGCGCCGTTCCGGTTCGCGCCAGGAGCTCGAGGACCTGTTCCGCGATCTGCGTGAGCGTATCCCCGGCATCGTGATCCGTTCCACGGCTATGGTCGGCTTCCCGACCGAGACCGACGACGAGTTCCGCGACCTTATCGACTTTATGGACACCGTCGGCTTTGACTACACGAGCGTCTTTGCCTACTCGCAGGAGGAGGGCAGCCTGGCCGCTAAGATGGAGGGTCAGGTCGATGAGGAGGTTAAGCTCGAGCGCGCCCAGGAGGCCATGGACCTGGCCGAGTCGCTCGGTTTTGCCGCCACCGCCGCACATGTGGGCGAGCGCGCCCAGGTAATCGTCGACGGTATCGAAGAGACCGAGGATGGCGCCGAGTTGATCGGCCATGCCTGGTTCCAGGCGCCCGATTCCGATGGTGCGGTGCATCTGGACGCCAGCGAGGCGTCCGTGGGCGATATTCTGACCGTCGAGTTTACCGATAGCTTCTGCTATGAGCTTATCGGTCATGTTGTGGAGTAGGAGAGCGTCGTGGCTAACGAGAGCAATAAGGAACTGACGAGTGTCTGGACGCCCGCCAACATCGTGACGTGCGTTCGCATCGTCTTTATCCCGGTGTTCATGATCGTGTCGGCGCTTTCTCACACGAGTGTTGCCGGTACGGATTGGAGCACCTTCGACGGCCCGCTCGCCGCCGCTGCCTTCATTCTGTATGTAATCCTGTCGTGTACCGATAAGGTCGACGGTTATCTGGCGCGTTCGCGCAATGAGATCACCGACTTCGGTAAATTCTTGGACCCCATCGCCGATAAGCTGCTCGTGTTCTCGGCCCTGCTGCTGTTCTTGGATTTTGGCGCGGTGACCGTGTGGTCGGTGTTCATTATCCTGTTTCGTGAGCTGCTGGTGAGCGCCCTTCGCATGGTCGCGAGTGCGGCCGGTGTGGTCGTTGCGGCCGATAAGCTCGGCAAGTACAAGACGGCAACCACGATGGTCTCCATCTGCGGTTACCTGTGCGTTTTTGCTATGGCCGGCTTGCACCTTGGCCCGTTGGCGCTGACGCTCGGCATCTACTCGGTGTCGCGCTTCCTGTATGCCGTTGCCGTTGTCTTGACCGTTATCTCGGGCGCCCAGTACTTCTGGAACTGCCGCAAGATCGTCTTTTCGGTCTAGGTCCTGGTGGGTATGACGGACTCTTTTGAGCAGATTTCCGCACATAACGAGGAGCTGGCGCGCGATATTGTCGAGCACGCGAGCGCTCGGGGCGTGACGGTTTCGACGGCTGAGTCGCTGACGGCGGGTATGATCGCATCGACGATTGCCGATATCCCGGACGCCTCGGCGGTGCTGCGTGGCGGTGCGGTGACCTATTGCGATGAGATTAAGCATCGCGTTCTTGGTGTTGAGCAGGAGACGCTCGACCGCTATACCGCGGTGTCGCATCAGACCGCGCGCGAGATGGCGGTGGGTTCGCTGGAGCTGTACCAGAGCGATATTGCAGTGAGCGCAACGGGTTATGCCGGCCCCGGCGGTGGCACTGAGGACGATCCGGCGGGCACTTTCTATATTGGCTGGTCGCATCGTTCCGCCGATGGGGGCGTGCCGGTCGTGGACTCTGTGCGCTGCCACTATGAGGCTGACCGTTCGTGTGTTCGTGCCCATGCGGTCACGGAGGCATTGGGTCGCATTGCCCTTGTGCTCAACTCTATGGAATAGACGTGTTTTAAGGGGCCTCCGAGCCCCTTAATTGTGGAGATAGGGACCTTAGGCTCATTTGGCGTTTGTGCTGGTTGTAGATGTATTTTTGCCTGCCTTGTTCATATTTGGTCCTTTGTGGTCAAGCATTTGGTCAGTGTTTGGTCGGCGTTTGGTTGGGTTTTGGAAAGACGGCCTGCATATGATTGGCCTGAACGGTTGACCACGAACAGCCGTTCGTTTATTATCGATGCAGTTTGTTAAGAGGAGGGCTATTCATGGCCAAGAATTCAGGTCCCGTACGTACCGTTCATGCTCGCACGACGGGTAAAGAGCGCGATGAGATGATCGCCACCACCAAGGCCGAGATCGAGAAGAAATTCGGCCAGGGTTCCATCATGAGGTACGGCGACGGTGGTCCCGAGCTCGAGGTCGAGGCCATTCCCACGGGCGCCCTGGCCCTCGATGCCGCGCTGGGTATCGGCGGCGTGCCGCGCGGCCGTATCGTCGAGATTTACGGTCCTGAGTCCTCCGGTAAGACGACGCTTTCGCTCGAGATCCTGGCCGAGGCCCAGGCAATGGGTGGCGTTGTGGCATTTATCGATGCCGAGCACGCGCTTGATCCCACGTATGCCGCGCGCATCGGCGTGGATATCGACGAGGTGCTCATTTCCCAGCCCGATACGGGCGAGCAGGCGCTCGAGATTGTTGACATGCTCGTGCGTTCCGGCGCCATCGATGCCATCGTCGTCGACTCCGTCGCCGCGCTGACCCCGCGTGCCGAGATCGAGGGAGAAATCGGCGATACTACGGTCGGTCTTCAGGCTCGCCTGATGAGTCAGGCGCTCCGCAAGCTCGCCGGCTCGCTGTCCAAGTCCAACACGACGTGCATCTTCATTAACCAGCTGCGTGAGAAGATCGGCGTCATGTTCGGCAACCCCGAGACTACGACGGGCGGCCGCGCCCTTAAGTTCTTCTCTTCGGTGCGTATCGACATTCGCCGCATCGACAGCATTAAGCTTAAGGACGAGGTTATCGGTAACCGCGTGCGCGCCAAGGTCGTTAAGAACAAGGTGGCAGCTCCGTTCCGTTCTGCTGAGTTCGACATCATGTACGGTACGGGCATCTCTAAGGAGGGCTCGATTCTGGACATGGCTGTCGAGTGCGGCATCTGCAAGAAGATGGGCTCCTGGTTTGCCTATGGCGAGGACAAGCTCGGCAACGGTCGCGAGGCCGCTAAGGCGTTCCTGCGCGAACATCCCGATTGCGCCGACGAGATTGAGCATAAGGTCCGCCTTGCCTGCGGGCTTGAGTTTGATGACGATGCTCCGTCCGAGGTGGAGCTGACCGATCAGCCTGCGCCTGAGGAGTTTGATGAGCTTTATGCCATCGATGGCTCTGCCATGCTCGATGATGACGACGAGTAACGGATTCTCGTATGTCGTATACGGTGACCGAGGCCACGGTCGTCTTTCCCGATAAGAAGGCGGCTTCCTCGTTCTCGAACGGGTATGCGTCCAAAAAGCCTTGCGCACATATCGATTGTGAGCTTGAGGAGGGTTTTGAGCGGTCCATTTGGATTCCCGTGCGGGTCGCGCGGCTGTATGTCAAAAACCGCCCCGATCTTCCCTGTGATTGGGACAACTTCCGTGAGGCGGTGCAGCTCATTGAGCGTAAATGTGCACTTACCATGGTGACCGAGATGTTATCGCGCCGCGACCATGCGACGGGTGAGGTCCGTGACAAGCTGGCTCGCTACGGCTTTCACCAGCCTGCGATCGATTTCGCCGTCGAGCGCGCCACCGAGTATCGCTTTTTAGACGAGAGCCGCTTTTGCTCGTACTTTATCGAGGAGCGCAAGCGGCGCGGTTGGGGACAGCGCAAAATCGAGACCGAGCTCAAGCGCCGTCATGTCGTGCTCGATGACATTCCCGGTTATCCCGAGGATTATTTTGCCGTCGAAGACGATTTGACGCGTGCGTCAGCCCTGCTCGCCAAGCGTCGTGTTCCAGAGACGCGCGGATTCGAAAAACTGGTTCGGTTTTTGATGGGCAAGGGCTTCTCGTATCACATCGCCGCCGATGCCGTTAAGGCACGTCTCGATGCCGAACGCGAGGAATGTGCAGTTTAGGCGTATGCGCTTTGTTGCCCTGCCGTTCACCGCGTTTTAGCCGCCGTGCTGGGGCCATTTATTTGACAGTTGTTGTGGTTCAACGTACGATAAACACTGTCATTTGCTTTGTGATATGTGCTCATCTGTGATGAGTTTGTTTATATGTTTATCTGTATCCGACCCGCATAAGCTGCGCCCATATTACTCAAATGTCGCGAGCCGTTCGTAAGGACGGTTCGCTTTGTTGTGTAACGAATCCATAAAAAGGAGTGAGCATGCCTATCATCGCAGCGCTCGTTGGCATCGTTTTGGGTGCCATCGCCGCCATTGCCTACATGCGCACCGCCAAGCAGGGTAGTCTTCACGAGGCCGACGAAAAGATCCAGTCGGCACACGCACAGGCTGAGTCCCTGATCGGTGATGCTAAGCGTCAGGCCGAGACCCTCAAAAAAGAGGCTCTGCTCGAGGCTAAAGAGGAGATCATCAAGAACAAGCAGGCCGCCGAGGCCGAGGACAAGCAGCGTAAGAGCGAGATTCGTACGCTTGAGAACCGCGTGATGCAGCGCGAGGAGTCCCTTGATCGCCGAAACGACGCT
>CAJLVJ010000051.1 GCA_905210085.1 uncultured Collinsella sp.
CGTGGACAAAATCGCCGAAGACTTGGGCCGCGGAATCAAGTAAGGCCCAGACATCTAAGCGCCTCGCGAGCATCCGTTCGCGGGGCGCTTTGTGCATTTGAGGGAGAGCACGGCGAGTCGAAGAGTATTTTGGGGTCTCGTTAAATCAGTTGCGGTGAAATACGGACTGTTTTGGCTGTCAAAGGCCTTATCTACTCCGTATTCCACCGCAACTTTTTGTGGGGTGGGCTAGAGACGCTGCATGCGGTACCCGACACCCATGTGCGTCTGAATCATCTTGGGGTGAGAGGGGTCTGCCTCGATCTTCTTGCGCAGGGTGCGCATGAACACGCGCAGGCTCGCCAGATCGCTGTCCCAGCTCGTGCCCCATATCTCGCGGGTGATGAAGGTGTGGGTGAGCACCTTGTCGACGTTTTTCGCCAGAAGGACGAGCAATTTGTACTCGGTTGGGGTGAGCGAGAGCTCGCGTCCGTCTTTCGTCGCGTATCCCGCGGCGTAGTCGATATGCAGCGGACCGTTGTCAAACGTGCTCGCTTCTGTCGACTCGCTCGACGCCATCGAGGAGCGCCTCAAATTCGCACGGACGCGCGCGAGCAACTCATCCACAGAAAAGGGCTTGGTGAGGTAGTCGTCTGCCCCCGCGTCAAGTGCTGCAATCTTGTCGGAATCTTCGGTGCGCGCCGAAATGACGATAATGGGGACTGCCGACCAGCTTCGGATCTTCGTGATGACCTCGATACCGTCAATGTCGGGAAGGCCGAGGTCGAGCATGATGAGGCTGGGGCCGTGCGACACCGCATCCATGATGGCGGCCTGGCCGTCGCAAACCTTGCTCACGACATAGCCGTGGAGGTCAAGCGCGGTCGAAACGAGGTTTTGAACGGTCAGGTCATCTTCGACCAGGAGGATGCGTGGCTTAGCGGCATTATTCATGAATCTCGATCTCCTCGGCGGGCAGGGTAAAACGGAAGACGGCCCCATGGGGGTGGTTGTCGCGAACCTCGATGACGCCGCCATGCGCCTCCACGATGGAGCGGCAGAGCGACAGCCCAAGGCCGATGCTTCGACGCGAATCCACGGGCTGCGTATTGCTTGAGGTGAAGAAGCGCTCAAAGATATGAGGCTTGTCGCAGTCTGCCACACCCGGCCCATCGTCTGCGACGTCCACCACGACAAACGCACCCTCGCGACGTGCGCTGATGGTGACAGTCGAGTCCTCGGGCGTGTATTTGAAGGCGTTCATGATGAGATTCGTAAGCACCTGCATGATGAGATGGACGTCGATGCGTACCAGCAGGATGTCGTCAGTGTGCTCGATGGTGACGGCGCGTCCATGCGATGCTTGGGCGACATGGCTGAGGGCGGCCTCGATGACCTCGTCGATGAGCTCGGATGTGAAGTTGAGGTGAATGGTGCCGTCCTCGACGCGTGTGATGGCGAGGAGGTTCTCCACGGTATCGATAAGCCAGAGGGAGTCGTCGTAGATGGCATCGGCAAGATCGCAGCGTTGTTCGAGGCTGAGCTTCTCGTCGCTCTTCCGAAGGATTGCCGCAGATCCGGATATAGCCGTGAGGGGTGTCCTCAAATCGTGGCCGATGGAGCGCAAAAGGTTGGCGCGCAGCTGCTCGTTTTTCGCCAAGACCGCAGCCTCTTCGCGCTCTTGCGCCGCTCGGTCGCTTTCGAGCGCCAAGGCGCATTCACCTACGATAGATAAGACGATCGAATGCTCGAAGGCTTCGGTCTCGCGCCCCTCCAGGGCGATGCCGATGACACCGAATACCTTGTCGCCGGTGCGAACCGCGAGGTAGAGACAGCGCGCCTCAGGCAGGGTCCGCGTGCTTGCGCCCGCGCGCTTGTTGTTGGTGTAGGTCCAGGTTGCAACAGCGCGCTCGTAGTCGGTGAGCAGCGACGCGGATCGGTTTTCGGTGCCAGCGGACTCATAGAGCGCCTTGCCGAGCGTGCCGTGTTCGGCGGGGTAGAAGACCACGTCGAGTTTTAGCAGTTTGACGAGTTGGTTCATGGCGACGCGGGCGCGCTCCTCCGCGCTATGGGCTTGCTGCAAGAGCTGGTTCGTTTCGAGGAGTACGCGCGTTTTGAATGCGTTCTCGGCGGATGTACGGGCGTTGTCGGCGATGCGCGCAGTTAACTCGCCGGCGACCATAGCGGTAGCGAACATGATGCCGAACGTGACCAGATAGCTTCGGTCGTAGCTGGCGAGCGAAAACAGAGGCGTGACGAAGCAGAAGTTGTAAAGCACTACAGAGAGCACGCTCGATACGATCGTGCAGATACGCCCCGTCGTGGTGACGGCGGTCAGCAGGGCCGTGAGGATATAGAGGGATATGATGCTGGAATCGGCAAATCCCAGATGGCGGAAAGCCGTGCCGATCGCCGTGGCGACAAGAGAGAGGGCCAGCGTGCGAAGCACGTTTTGGCTGCTGGGCGGCTGCAGGGCGAGCGCATGGCGGCGTCCTTTGGGCCGGGAGGGCGGAGTCGACTGGTCTGGAATGATGTAAATGTCGAGGTTCGGGGCGAATGTTATGAGCTGTTCTACGAGAGATTTGCGGCCGAAGAGGGCCTGACGGACGCTGCTGCGCTCGCCCGTGCGCCCCATGACGATCTTCGAAATACCCGACAGGCGCGCGAACTCGGAGATCTGAAACGCGATGTCGTCGCCATAGACGGTTTCCATATGTGCTCCGAGCTGCTCGGCTAGGGCGATATTGGCTGCAAGCTTGGCGCGCTCATCATCGCTCATGGCTTGCGTGCGCGGGCTCTCTACGAACAGGGCGACGAGCTCGCTGCGAAACGCTTTCGCCATGCGTGCGGCGGCACGGACGATGCGGGGATTGGTCGGCGCCGGGGAGACACAGACCAAGATACGCTCCCTGGTGTAGTAGTCACGGTTTCCCAGCACGCGTGCGGCGTCTGTGAGGTGGCCGGTGCGATCGGCGCAGCGGCGCAGCGCGATTTCTCGGAGTGCGGTGAGGTTCTCGACGGTAAAAAAATGCTGTTGCGCTCGGTCGGCTTGTGCGGGACGGTAGACGAGGCCGGCGCGAAGGCGCTCAAGTAGGTCTTCGGGCTCTATGTCGACGAGCTCGACCTGGTCGGCATCATCGAAGATACGGTCGGGGATTCGTTCGCTCACGACAACGCCGGTGATGGATGCAACCATGTCGTTTAGGCTCTCGATATGCTGAACGTTCACGGTCGTATAGACGTCGATGCCTGCATGTAGAAGTTCCTCGACGTCTTGATAGCGTTTGTCGTGGCGAGACCCCGGCGCATTCGTATGGGCGAGCTCGTCGACAAGGATGAGCTGAGGGGCGCGTTCGATAGCCGCATCTAGATCGAACTCGCTGAGCGCAATGCCGTTGTGCTCGATGAGTTTACAGGGCACGTTCTCAAGCCCTTGTGCAAGATGGGCAGTTGCCGGACGTTCGTGCGGCTCGATGTATCCCGCGACGACGTCGACACCTCGCCGCTTGGCGGCGTGGGCGGCTTGAAGCATCGCATAGGTTTTGCCTGTGCCAGCAGCGTAGCCAAAGAAAATCTTGAGGTGTCCCCGGCTGGTTCGAGCGTCATCGGCGACCTCGTCTTTCTCAATTGCCTTGAGGATGAGGTCTGGATTGACGCGAGTGTCCGATGCGTCGCGCTGCATAGCGTAGCCTTTCTGAAGCGTTGTCCATGCGTGCATACGCGGTGAAGACACCACTGTATGCTCGCGAGGTCGAGTATAGGCGCACTGCAGCTGCAATAGTGCTTTCTACCTGCATCTTTACGGCATCTTAAGGATGTGAGCCCCGGCCCTCACGCCTCTTTAATCCCTAGAAGCGTTTACTGTCCCCAGACGCTTGCGAGGGCAGGCGTCCGAGACATCGGACCGCGTGTGAAAGGGGCGGTAAATGGACATCCTCATTCCCATCATCGGAGTCGTCTGCATTGGACTTCTTATCTATTACATCTACATTCTGATGAGGAGTGATTCGTAAACTATGGACGCTGCGATTCAGTACATCTTGTGCTTTGCCGTACTCGTCGTCCTGGCCGTTCCGCTCGGTCGGTTCATGGCCCATATCATGGATGGCGAGCATACGTTCCTGTCGCCTGTGATTGCTCCTGTGGAGCGTGGCGTCTATCGTCTGCTTCGCATCGACGCGGCAGAACAGATGGGGTGTAGGCGCTATCTGGCGAGCGTGCTGGTCTTTTCGGGGATCGGCCTCGTGACTCTTGTGGCACTCCAGGCGCTTCAGTCCTTCTTGCCAGGCAATCCCCAGCACCTGCCGGGTGTGTCATGGGACCTGTCGTTCAATACGGCTGCTTCCTTCATAACCAACACCAACTGGCAGTCCTACTCCGGTGAGACCACCCTGTCCTACCTTGTGCAGTTCATGGGTCTCACTGTGCAGAACTTCGTTTCCGCTGGCACCGGTATCGCGGTCATGTTCGCGCTGATCCGCGGCTTCCGTCAGGTCAAGGAGCAGGGTCTGGGTTCCTTCTGGGTCGACCTCACCCGCACCGTCCTGTATGTGCTCATCCCGCTGAACCTCGTGTTCGGCATCTGCCTGGCTACCGGTGGCGTCATCTCCAACTTCCAACCGGCTCAGAAGGCTGAGCTCGTAGAGCCCGTTGCTGTCCAGCCTAATGCAGACGGCGGCTGGAGCGTCATCGACGGCGCCCAGATCGAGGGCGACACGGTCAAGGTCGACGGCAAGGTTGTCGAGGGCGCGCGCGTGGTCACCGAGCAGTTCCTGCCCCAGGGTCCCGCGGCTCCTCAGGTCGCCATCAAGCAGTCCGGCACCAACGGCGGCGGCTTCTTCGGCGTGAACTCCGCCCATCCGTATGAGAACCCCAGTGCCTTCACCAACATCATCGAGATGACCAGCCTGCTGCTGATCCCGGCCGCCTGTTGCTTCACCTTCGGTATCGGCGTCAAGAACACCAAGCAGGGCAAGGCCATCTTTGCCGCCATGTTCATCCTGCTGGTGATCTTTACCGGCATCATTGCCGTCAACGAGCATGCGGGCACCCCGCAGCTGGCCGATGGCGGAGCGGTCAATATCGAGATGACCGACGGCCAGGCCGGCGGCAACATGGAGGGCAAGGAGAGCCGTTTCGGTATCGCCTCCTCTTCTACCTGGTCCGCTTTCACGACGGCTGCTTCCAACGGCTCGGTTAACTCCATGCACGACTCCTACACCCCGCTGGGCGGTTTTGTCCAGATGCTCCAGATTGCTCTGGGCGAGGTCGTCTTCGGCGGCGTGGGCTGCGGCCTGTACGGCATGATCGGCTTCGCCATCCTCACAGTGTTCATCGCCGGCCTCATGGTCGGACGCACGCCTGAGTTCCTGGGCAAGAAGATCGAGCCGGGCGAGATGCGCTGGGCAGTTGTCCTGTGCTTGGCAACTCCGTTTGCCATTCTGGTGTGCTCGGCCATCGCCTGCATGGTGCCCGGTCTTGCCGACCAGCTCAACAATGGTGGCGCGCACGGCTTCTCCGAGGCGCTGTATGCCTTCACCTCATGCGGCGGCAACAACGGCTCGGCGTTTGCAGGCATGAACTGCAACATTCCCTGGATCAACGTCATGCTCGGCCTTGAGATGCTGTTCGCCCGCTTCATGCCCATCATCGGTACGCTGGCTATCGCCGGCTCGCTGGCCAAGAAGGGTAAGGTCGCCGAGAGCGCCGGTACCCTGTCTACCACCAACGGTATGTTCGTATTCCTGCTCGTGTTCATCGTTCTGCTGATCGGTGCCCTGAGCTTCTTCCCGGCCCTGGCGCTTGGCCCCGTTGCCGAGTTCTTCCAGATGATTGCGTAAAGGAGGGCGCAGATTTATGGCTATGCAAAAAGACATGATGAGCCGCGCGGTCCGCGACTCGTTTGCCAAGCTGGATCCTCGCGTCCA
This sequence comes from uncultured Collinsella sp., assembly GCA_905210085.1. Taxonomy (GTDB): domain Bacteria; phylum Actinomycetota; class Coriobacteriia; order Coriobacteriales; family Coriobacteriaceae; genus Collinsella. The sequence goes on from CAJLVJ010000051.1 coordinate 5,907, forward strand.
GATTCAAAACCCGGTCATGTTCCTGGTGTGGCTTTCCGCCGTCATGACCTCCGTCCTGGCCGTCGCTTCCATCTTCGGTGTGCAGGACGCGGGTGTGCCCACCTACTATGTGGTCGCCATCGCGGTCATCCTGTGGCTCACCGACCTGTTCTCGAACTTCGCCGAGGCGCTTGCCGAGGGCCGCGGTAAGGCCCAGGCCGATTCCCTGCGCGCGGCCAAGAAGGATGTCGAGGCCCATCGCATCGAGTCCGTTGAGGACAAGGAGCACTTCATCGTCGTTCCCGGCACCGAGCTCACGCGCGGCGACCTGGTGATCGTACGCGCCGGCGAGCAGATTCCCGGCGACGGCGACGTCATCGAGGGCGCTGCTTCCGTTGACGAGTCCGCCATCACCGGCGAGTCCGCCCCCGTGGTCCGCGAGGCCGGCGGCGACCGCTCTGCCGTTACCGGCGGTACCACGGTGCTGTCCGACTGGATCATCGTCAAGATCTCCAGTGAGCCCGGCCAGAGCTTCCTGGACAAGATGATCGCGATGGTCGAGGGTGCCGCGCGCAAGAAGACCCCTAACGAGATCGCTCTGGAGATCTTCCTGGTGGCCCTCTCCATCGTCTTTATCCTGGTCACGCTGGCCCTGTATTGTTACTCCTGCTTCTCGGTCGGTCTTAACGACATGGACAACCCCACGGCCGTGACTACGCTCGTGGCGCTGCTCGTGTGCCTGGCTCCCACTACCATCGGCGCCCTTCTGTCCGCCATCGGCATCGCCGGCATGAGCCGTCTGAACGAGGCCAACGTGCTGGCCATGTCCGGCCGCGCCATCGAGGCCGCCGGCGACGTCGACATCCTCATGCTCGACAAGACCGGCACCATCACCCTGGGTAACCGCCAAGCCGCCGAGTTCATCCCGGTCGACGGCATCGATCCCGCGGAGCTGGCCGATGCCGCCCAGCTTTCCTCGCTGGCCGACGAGACCCCCGAAGGCCGTTCCATCGTCGTGCTCGCCAAGGAGCAGTTCGCTCTGCGCGGCCGCACGCTCGAGGATAAGGGTATGGAGTTCATCCCCTTTACCGCGGCGACCCGCATGTCCGGTGTGAACTACGAGGGCAATGAGATCCGCAAGGGCGCTGCCGATTCCGTGCGCACCTATGTGGAGGCAGCCGGCGGCGTGTTCTCCCAGGAGTGCGACGAGGCCGTCGAGCGCATCGCCAAGGCCGGCGGCACCCCGCTGGTCGTGACCAAGAACTGCCGCGTGCTGGGCGTTGTGTACCTCAAGGACATCATCAAGTCCGGCGTTAAGGAGAAGTTCGCCGACCTGCGCAAGATGGGCATCAAGACCATCATGGTGACGGGCGACAACCCGCTCACCGCCGCGGCAATCGCCGCCGAGGCCGGCGTTGACGACTTCCTGGCCGAGGCCACCCCTGAAGGCAAGCTCGAGAAGATTCGCGAGTTCCAGCGTGAGGGGCACCTGGTCGCCATGACCGGCGACGGCACCAACGACGCGCCCGCTCTGGCCCAGGCCGACGTCGCCGTGGCCATGAACACGGGCACCCAGGCTGCCAAGGAGGCCGGCAACATGGTCGACCTCGACTCCAGCCCCACCAAGCTCATCGAGGTTGTGCGTATCGGCAAGCAGCTGCTCATGACCCGCGGTTCGCTCACGACCTTCTCGGTGGCCAACGACATGGCGAAGTACTTCGCTATCATCCCGGCCCTGTTCTCGCCGATCTACCCGGGCCTTGGCGCGCTCAACATCCTCGGTCTGGCAAGCCCGCTGTCCGCGGTTCTTTCGGCCATCATCTATAACGCGCTCGTTATCGTCGCGCTGATCCCGGCCGCGCTAAAGGGCGTTAAGTACCGCGAGGTCCCGTCCGGACAGCTGCTGATCCACAACCTGCTCGTGTGGGGTCTGGGCGGCATCGTTGCCCCGTTCGTATTCATCAAGCTCATCGACATGCTGCTCGCGTTCTGCGGCATTATGTAAGTGGAGGTTTGTATGTTCAAAGGTGTTGCATCGCGCGCACTGGGCGTGTTCGCGCTGTTTACCGTTGTCTGCGGCCTGGGCTATACGCTCGTCGTGACCGGCATCGCCCAGGTTGCGTTCCCGTATCAGGCGAACGGTTCACTAATTACGGTCGACGATAAGATCGTGGGCTCCGAGCTGATCGGCCAGAACTTCGAGGATGAGGACCACATGTGGGGCCGCATCCAGAACGTGTCAATTGTCGAAGGCGAAGACGGCGAGCTCATGGCATATGGTGCCCCGTCCAACCTGTCCCCGGCGAGTGAGGAGTATCGGCAGCTGATAGATGCGCGCGTGAAGAAGATCCGCGCCGCCAACCCCGATGCTGATATGGACGCTGTGCCCGTCGACCTGGTGACGTGTTCTGGCTCAGGGCTCGACCCCGAGATCTCCCCCGATGCCGCCGAATACCAGGTCCCGCGCCTGGCGAAGGCCACGGGCAAGAGCGAAGGCGAGGTGCGCGAGATCATCGCCCAGTGCACCAAGGGCCGATTCCTGGGCGTCTTCGGCGAGCCCACGGTCAACGTGCTCAAGGTGAACCTTATGCTGGACGGCGCGCTGTAGGTGAGGGAGTGGCGGATGAGGGCATGACTGACTATCTGAGCCCTCAATTCCACCCCGCCCATCAGTTGCGGTGAAATACGGACTGTTTTGGCTGTCAAAAGCCTCATCTACTCCGTATTCCACCGCAACTTTTTTGTGAGGGTCGGGATTGAGGACGGGAGTGCGAGCGAGCGCGGATACGGCGGTTGCTGATACGATAAGTACGTTAGCAACTGCCGCCGAGCGGCTCAAACGAAAGGAACCCTGTATGGAGTCCTCTGCCTATCCGATGCTCTTTAGCCCGATCAAGGTCGGTACGACCGAGGTCAAGAACCGCGTCTTTATGCCGCCGGTGTCCACCAACCTGGCCGATCATGGCTATGTGACCGACGATTTGGTCGATCATTACCGTGCCCGCGCCAAGGGCGGCGTGGGCCTCATCATCACCGAGGTCGTGACGGTCGAGCCCACCTATACCTATCTGCCGGGCGATATGTGCTGCTACGACGACACGTTCATCCCCGGCTGGGAAAAGCTCGCCGCGGCCGTCCACGAGTATGGCTGCAAGATCATGCCGCAGCTCTTCCACCCCGCCTACATGGCCTTTAACATTCCGGGCACGCCGCGCTTGATCGCTCCGTCCTTTGTGGGCCCGTCCTATGCCCGCGAGGCGCCGCGCCCCATCACGGTCGACGAGATTCACGAGCTCACGCATCAGTTTGGCGACGCTGCCGTGCGTATGCAGAAGGCCGGTGTCGATGGCGTCGAGGTCCACGCAGCGCACGCCCACGGCATGCTCGGTGGTTTTTTGACCCCGCTCTACAACAAGCGTACCGATGAGTACGGTGGCTCGCTCGACGCCCGCATGCGCTTTTTGCTCGAGGTCATCGCCGAGATTCGCGAGCGCTGCGGCAAGGACTTTATCATCGACGTCCGCATCTCGGGCGATGAGTACACCGATGGCGGCCTGACCCTCAACGACATGATTTATGTTTCGCGTCGCCTGGAGAAGGCCGGCGTCGACATGATTCATGTGTCGGGCGGCACCACCATCAAGCGCGGCTCCGCGATTCCCGCCGCCGGTACCCAGCAGGCCTCGCACGCCGCCTGCTCGCGCGAGATCAAGAAGCACGTCAACATTCCCGTCGCCACCGTTGGACGCATCAACGAGGCCTGGATTGCCGAGGAGCTGATCGAGGACTGCGCTGCCGACATCTGCATGATGGGCCGCGCCAATCTGTGCGATGCCGAGTTCTGCAACAAGGCCGCTGCCGGCAACGCCGACGACATCCGCCCCTGCATCGGCTGCCTGCGCTGCCTGAACGGCATTATGTTTGGCAAGCGCATCTCCTGCACCGTCAACCCGGACGTGGAGCGCGACGAGGCTGGCTACGAGCCTGCCGCCGAGGCCAAGAACGTGCTGGTTGTGGGCGCTGGTCCTGCGGGCATGGAGGCAGCCTACATTGCCGCCAAGCGCGGCCACAACGTGGTACTCGTGGATAAGCAGGACGAGCCGGGCGGCGAGATGCGCATCGCAGCCGTTCCGCCGGCAAAGCAGGAACTCACCCGCGTGATCAAGTATCAGTACCGTCGCCTGGCCGAGGCCGGCGTGAAGTGCGTCTTTGGTACCGAGCTTTCGGCCGAGGACATTCAGCGTGACTACGCGGGCTACGAGGTCGTCCTGGCCTATGGCGCCGAGCCCATCGCTCCGGCCTTTATGCAGGGCTTTAAGCAGGTTATGACGGCTGACGACCTGCTGGGTGGCAAGGCTTTCCCGGGTAAGAAGATCGTCATCGTCGGCGGCGGCACCGTCGGCTGCGAGACGGCCGATTACCTGGCCCCGTTGGTCAAGGACCTCTCGCCGGCCAATCGCGATGTCACCGTCATCGAGATGACCAAGACGCTCGCCGCCAACGAGGGCGGTGCCGGTCGCGCGGTGCTCATCACGCGCATGCTCTCCAAGGGCGTTCACGTGCTGACCGAGGCCAAGGTGACCGAGATCACCGAGGACACTATCAGCTACGAGAAGGACGGCGAGGTCCACACCATCGCCGGTGCCGATACGCTGGTGCTTGCCATGGGCTATCGTCCCAATACCAAGCTGGCCGACGACCTGGCTGCAGCCGGCGTTACCACCCACGTGTTGGGCGATGCCAACAAGTGCGGCAACATCCGCGACGCCATCGGCGATGGCTACAAGGTTGCCTGCGAGCTCTAGTCAACCCCTTTGCACCAATCGATTGCAAAAAGCGGCGGCTGCCCTGTGTGTTGGGCAGCCGCTGCCTGCGTTTTGCCAAAGAAAGATTATTGTCGGGCCCTAAATGCCTTTTGCTTCTGCTCCCTCCGCAATCATGTTGCGGTTATACACCAGGTGCAGATACATCGCGTCGTGCGCGGCGGTGGGATCGCGCGCGGCGATGGCGTCGGCCACATCGCGGTGCGTGCGGATAGTTTCCTCGACGAGCTTTTTGCCGGTCACGTCGATAAAGAGGGGACGGATGCCTTGAACACGCCCATCAGGCGGGGAACGACGAGGTTTCCGGAGCTCTCGGCAATGGCATTGTGGAACGCGGTGTCGGCGGCGGAGTAATCCTCACCGGCCTCGGCCAGGCGCTCGGATTCGTCGCAGAGCTCTTTGATACAGACGACCTGGTCGTTGGTTGCGTGTTCGGCCGCCATGCGTGCTATCTGCGGCGGTGCCACGGCCCTCTCGCACGTCAACGATGCCGGTTTTTGGATGTGCTCCTCGTTCCTGGAGATTGACGAGAAGACCACCCTCAAGTCCTGGACCGTTATGGAGACGCTCATCGGCCTTTCGGGTCTTGCCTGCGCCCTGGTGATTTCGTTCTTCGCCTAGTTCGCGTGGCTAAGCATCTTTTGCCGAGCGCATCGCTCGGTACCCATTTACACCTGATTCATTAACCAACGATTGGTACAACCGTTCAAATCAAAAGAGGAGAGCATCATGGACGAGAAGACCAAGGCACAGATTCGGCAGGAGGCAGCCGACCTGGTTGCCAAGCTGCAGCCGCGTTCCGGCAAGTTCCGCACCATCAGCCCCGAGATGGACCCGCTGCGTCTGGGCTCTGGCTGGTCCATCGAGGATCTGGACAAGCCGCAGGTCATTATCGAGTCGACGTTCGGCGACTCGCATCCGGGTTCTGCCGGCCTGTTTGAGTTGGTCGAGGAGGTCCGTGCCGGCGTTGCCGAGGCTGGCGGTCATGGTGCCCGTTACTTCTGCACCGATATCTGCGACGGCGAGGCCCAGGGCCACGACGGCATCAACTACTCGCTGCCCAGTCGCGACATGATCGCCAACATGATCGAGATTCATGCCAAGGCCACCCCGTTCGACGCCGGCGTCTTTGTTGCCAGCTGCGATAAGGGCCTGCCTGCGAACCTTATGGCCATGGGCCGCATCAACATCCCCTCCATCGTCGTTACCGGCGGTGTCATGGATGCCGGTCCCGATCTGTTGACCCTGGAGCAGCTCGGCGCGATTTCTGCCCGCTACGAGCGCGGCGAGATCTCCCGCGAGGAGCT
>CAJLVJ010000052.1 GCA_905210085.1 uncultured Collinsella sp.
GGCCCGTGGGTTATACCCTAAGAGCAAACCACCCTTTTTAAGGGTGGTTCTGATTGCTCTTTAGCAAAAATTTGTGCAAAAAAATCTAATGCCATTAAAAAATGATGTGCAACTAAATTACCAGTAGAAACAAAAAATAGATAGCGAATAAACGAAGGCAAATCTGAACAATTATCAAGAGAATTGAGAACTCGCTACAAAACTGTCGATATTTGTTGCTCGAATGTTTAAACAATCATTAAAATAGCATTACTAAGCGTGCGCAATTACAGATTGCGCAGATACGTTTGATAGGGAAAGAGCAAGATCGCGGTCTCTTGGGGAGGAGACATCGATGAAAGCGAATTCAGACAAATCTAAGCAGAGTAAAAAAGCGACGCGCCGTGTACTGGCAGGCGTTTTGTGCGGAGCCTCCGTTTTGAGCCTGGTGCTGTCGCTCGTCATGCCCCCAATCTCGCAGGCCATTGCCAACGATGCCCAGACGGTTTCTACCGAAGAAACTGTGATGGGGGGGGGGTTCCTCAAGTGAGTCTACTGATGTAGAAAACACCAACAATGGGGATACCGAAAAGCTGAATAGTGATGATGCCGAGAATGGCGCGAGCGAAGACGCCGCTGCCGCGGGACTGCCGTCCGACGACGCGGAGGCCAAGGGCGCCGCGCAGCCTTCCGATACACAGCCTTCTGATGATGAAACTAACGATGAAAACGCTATCGCTCCCGCTACCGTCAGTGCCGATGGCTATAACGAGGTGAAAGGTAATATTGCTGAGACATTTACCAATGGCGGCAAGTTCCGACTGACGGATTATGCCTATTCGGATAAGCAGATCACTATCAGCAAAAACACTGCTATCGATCTTGCGGGACACATGCTCTACCGTGGTTCCGGCAACAAAGACTCCTTCTTTGTGGTCGAAAATGGAGCCACACTCACTATCGAGGATTTAGGTAAAACAAAAGACGAACAGACCCTGGTCGAAACGACGGCGGGTCATCTTGCGTCTATGGAATGGGAAGCAGGAAACGGCTCTAATAGTGGCACTCCTAAGAGTCTTACTTACTTTGAGACCAAGAGCACGCCCAATCAAGATGGACTCGGCACAACCGAGACTACGATCAGGCATGTCGTTACGGGCTTTGGCGCTATCGATGCGGCATCGGACAGCGGTTCCGTAAAGCATGTGGTCACCGTTAAAGAGGGCGGCACGCTCGATCTCAAGGGCGGCATGATTACCACGGCCGCCAATCTGAGCGATGACGGCCATGTGATTTTTTCTGAGGGTAAAGTCAAAATCGAAGGCGGTTACGTCACCAATGGCAACGGCGGTGGCTGGGGCGGTGGCCTGTGCATAACGGGCGAGAAGGCGGGCGCGAATGCCAGTCTCGAAATGACAGGCGGCGTGGTCGCGGGAAACAAGTCGGGTTCTGGCGGCGGCATCTATGCTGACAAGGGAGCCACCCTGAAGCTTACGGGCGGAATTATCTCTGGCAACGCTACGTATGAAAACACTTGCAACAGCGGCGGCAGTCCCGAAAATGGTTATGGCGGCGGCGTCTTTACCAAAAATGCTTGCGTTAGTATCAGCGATTCGGCAAGCATTACTAACAATCGTGTCGATTCCAATATCTCTGAATCGTTTAACAATGGCCTGCTCGGTGGCGGTGGCATTGCATGTGTAAATGGTGGCAAGCTCGGTATAACGGGTGGCTCAGTTACTGCTAACTACTCCCATGAGGCTGGCGGTGGCGTTTACGCTGGTTTTTATAACCAGACCATCGAGTTTGAAATGAGTGGCGGCACGATTGCCGGCAACGTGGCGGAGAACGCTGAGGGCGGCGGTTTGCGTATCGCTGGCGGTGACAACACTGGTACGATGGCAACAATTAGCGCTGGTGAGAACAGCAGGATTTACATTACGAATAACAAAACGATGACGGGCAGCACTAAAGACCGCGGTGGCGACTGGGGCGGCGGTGGCGTCTTTATCCAGCAGGGCGGCAAGCTCAATATCGTAAAGACGCTGATCACTCAAAATGATGCCGGCGGCTGGGGTGGTGGCATCGGTGCCTGCCCCACGGGAGAGACGATTGTCTCGCACTCAAATGGTGCCGCAATCTACAACAATACGGATCATGGTTATGATGATCACATGTCTGCCGGAGGTAATGGCAAGAACGAGGACAGCGATTCTAAGTACATTACCTCAACCTTCAAAGAAGCCGGTCACCAGGATTTTTTCCTGGTGCGTAAGAATGACAGCAATAAGACGGTTGCAGTTGTGCTCGGCAAGATGCTCGGCGGCGGCTCAGCTGGCTGGCAGGGCACTTGCGATAATGCGAAGATAACCATCGATGCCAACGGCGGTGCCGAGGCCAAGTACATGTTCGGTTTGGAGGCCCATCCGACTGATGATGCCATAGCAAATGCGCAATTGGCAGCTACGACCATCATCAGCGGCAACTACTCGTACACCCATGGCGGCGGCATTATGACCAACGGCGACCTCACCGTCGGCGAAGTCAATGATCTGAGCGTTTATCCGAGCATGAAGCTCAATGCCACTAAGGTGCTTGTAGATGCAGACGGAAAGTCGCAAGAGCTTGAGGGACACGGGTACAAGTTTAAGCTGCTCCGCAAGGATGGTGCCACTGAGCCTTCTTGGAAAGAGGACGGCACATTAGATATGGGCAATTGCAGTGTTGCGGGCGAGGCGTCTGTTGACCAAACAAGCGGCGAAATCACCTTCGACTCTGGCAAGGACTATTCTTCGGGACAATACGTTTTCTATCTAGTTGAGGAACCCATCAGCGCCGAAAACGAATTAGACACCAAATTCGATAAGACCATTTACAAGATCGTGGCAACAGCTGATAGCAATCCATACAATATCGACCATCTCATGTCGATTCCAATTAAGTATTACAAGGTAAAAGAAGTAACAGTTTATAAAAAGAACGAGGATGGTAGCAACTTCGTAGCACTTGCCTCCGGAAGCTATTCCGTTAACACCTCGGATGACACGAAGACTACGGTTGTTATCGGTGGCGAGAATAACCCGACCTTTATCAACAAAATTAAGCCCTATGCCTCTGTCGGCTCCTGGACGCCAGCGGCGACTAAGGTCGTTGAGGGTGGCGAGATGAAGGAGTTCACGCTCGAGTTTGCGGATAACGAAGGGTTCGAGAACGCTGAGAGGGTTACGACTAAGGCCAACGGCAAAAAGTCCCAGAAGCTTGATTTCCCAAATATTGAGTATGACCTTGCCAGCTTGAAGCAGGGAGATTCTGATGATTCGGGTCGTGGCGCTAAAAAAGACTTCAAGTACTACGTGCGCGAGAGTACAGAGTTTTCGCTGTTCTCGCACTATACGTACGACAAGTCGGTCTATCGATTTGATGTCACGATGAAGGACAAGGAGAACGGTTCAATCGAGGCCGAGAAAGTGACCTTTACCAAAATCAAGGACGCTGACGGTATTGATATCGATCCCAACAAGCAGGTTCCCGTCGCCTTCGACGTCAGCAAGCCCGAGTCCACCCCCACCTTCACCAACACCTACTCCACCACATTGCCCCTTTCTGGTATGTCGGGCGTCACTCTGACGTACCTTGCCGGCGCGGCGGTGCTTTGCGCTGCTGCAGCCTGGATGCACATTCGTCGCAAGGCGAATGCGAAGGGAGGTGAGCGCCGTGAATAAGAAAGTTTGCTCCTTCCCGATCTTGTTTGCGCTGCTTGCCCTCCTGATCGGCACCTGCGCGGTTGTGTTCCCCGCATCCGCGCAGGCCGTGCCGACCTCGACCGGTTCCATCACGGTGAGCGGCACCGTGGCGCGCAGCTACGACGCCTACCAGATCTTTAGCGCCAACGTCGTCGATGGCGACAGCGACGCCAAGATCGCCACCGACCTCGCCTGGGCAAGCGACGCCGTGCGCGACGCTGTCCTGCCTGTGCTGCATAGCGCCGGCATGCCCAATTCCCAGACCACCGCGCAGGAAGCTGCCGAGTGGCTCAACACCGATTCCCACCTTACGAGTGCGCTGAGCGCACAGCTCGCTCGTTCCCTCCAGCGCTCTGGCGCCGTGCCCGTGGCCCTTAACGCGGGCACGACGGCCGAGCTGCCCTGTGGCTACTGGCTCATCGTCGCCGACGACGACGCCATCGCCCAGGGCGAGGCCGGCACCGCGCCGATCATGGCCCTGGTCGGCGGCAGCGCCGTCACCGTCAAGCCCAAGGCCGCGACCCCCAAGGTCGCCAAGCACGTGCTGGAGGACAGCGCCGCCGCATGGCAGAAGGCCGCCGACGCCACGGTCGCCGACGACCTGTACTGGCGCCTCTCGGCCACGGTCCCGGCGGGTCTCACCGCCTACGACACCTATACGGTGCAGTTCGTCGACACCATGAGCACGGGGCTCGACCCCTCCAAGGTCGCCGTGAGCATGCGCGTGTACGTGGCGGCGGGCGCGGACGGCGGCTTCGACGCCGTCTCAACCGGTAAGGACGGCCGCGCCGGCACCGAGCCCGCGAAGGGCTGGACCGACATCACGGCCCAGTGCGCCACCAAGGTGGCGGCCGACGGCAAGACCTTCACCGTGCGCACCGGCGACCTGATCGCCGCGCTCGGCGGGGCCGACGCCTTCACCGCGGGCGCCCGCGTGGTCGCCGTGTACAATGCGCCGCTCAACAGCGCGTGCAACCACGGCATCGCGAAGGGCAACCCCAACGAGGTCTACCTGCGCTACCCGCGCTCTCCCTTTGCCGACCAGTCCGGCGACGCCGGCTTCACCCGCACGCCGAGCGATGACGCGTGCGCCTACACTTGGGATCTCGCGCTCACCAAGCGCGGCAGCGACGGCGACAAGCCGCTTGCCGGGGCGGTCCTGAGTATCGCCGACGACCGCGGTCGCACACTGGCGGCCGACGGCACGTGGGATGCAGAGGACAAGGCCACCGTCACCACGGGCGAGGACGGCCGCGTGACCGTCTCGGGCGTGGACTCGGGCAAGCTGGAGGTCCGCGAGCTCAAGGCGCCCAAGGGCTACACCGCCTTTGAGGGCACGCGTTCCGTGACGGTCAAGGCCGAGGGCCTGGACGTCGACCAGGTGGCCGCCGCCAAGCCCAAGCTCACCATCACGGCCGAGTCGCCCCTGCGCGCCGACAGCGCGGACGGGTCGACGGGCAGCCTGGAGGCGTCGCTCATCAACACGCCCACCGGCACACCCCCTAGCATTACCACCGGAGGCTTTATGCCCTCGACTGGCGATATGGCAATGTACGCCGCGGCCGCCGCAGCGGTCGCCGGAGCCGCGCTCATCGTGGTCGCGCTCCTGGTCAAGCGGGGAGGTGGCAGCCATAAAGAGTAGCTGGCAGCCCCACAGAGAGCGGGGCGAGACGTAGCGAAGTAGATGCTAAGACACAGACAGACAGATTTGGATCAAATGGAATTCGAGCAGAAAGCAGAGGAAAAGAAGATGAGCATGAGCAAGAACATCGCACGCCTGGCAGTAACCGCCGGCCTCACAGCAGCGTTGAGCTTTGGTGGCGTGATGGCCCCGATGAGTATGGCGTTTGCTGAGGGCACTACGACGCTTCCGAATAACAGCATCACCATCACGCAGTCGGAGGGCAACGCATCCACTCAGTTCAAGGCATATCAGATCTTTAAGGCTGATGTCGTGGACGAGTCCGGCAAGACGGACAAGGTCGTTTCAAATGTTAAGTGGGCATTTGATAACGTTGAGACTCAGAATGCCATCATCGCGGCTATTAAAGCGGATTCGAAGTATGAGGCTTCTAATCCCAAGCTGCCTAATAAAACTACCGCCCAGGACGTGGCCGATTGGTTGACTAAGAACGTTACCGGCACTACTGCTAAGACTGTTGTTAATAAGGATCACCTTCTCAACAAGATTGCTGCTATTGTTAAAAAGGACGTTGGAGCTACGGGCAGTTCGTTCTCGGCAGGCGATAGTTTCACTGTGCCTACCGATGATAAAAATTCCCCCGAGACGGGTTACTACCTGTTCCTGACCGATGAGTCTTCCCTTAGCACTTCCGAAGCGGCAAAGAAGAACACGGGTACCTCGCCCATTTTCGCCGTTGTCGGCGGTCGCAGCGTGACCGTTGCCGAGAAGACCAGCATTCCTACCGTCAACAAGGAAGTTTTTGAGGGCGCGAAATGGGGAAACGTGAGTGACTCGTATATTGGTGAGGAGGTTGAATATAAACTGACTGGCTCCGTTGCGAGCAACATCGACACCTTCACCAAGTACGAATATACGTTCCAGGATCATCTTTCTACTGGACTGAAGGCCAACAAGGATACCGTTAAGGTGACAATTGACGGTACTGCTATCCAGCCTTCAGATGGTTATGAAGTGAACCTTGCGGACACTAAGGACGCTTCTGGAAGCCCTACTGGTGCTCATGACCTGACGATCTCCTTCTCTGACCTCAAGGCTGCTGCAAAAGCTGTAGGTGTGACGCTTAGTGGCAACTCTAAGGTCGTTGTGACCTATAAAGCAGAACTGACCGATAAGGCAGAATACACGGCCGCCGGTAACACCAACGACGTCAAGCTTGTCTACTCCAACGATCCCATGTCTAGTGGCACCAGCACTTCCGAATCGAAGAAGGTCGCTGATTACGTCTTCGGCTTCGATGTCACTAAGATCGACCCGGATAACTCGTCTGCGAAACTCGATGCTGGCTTTACGGTCAAAATGATTAAGGAAGGGTCCGATAAAAGCGTTGAAAAATGGTTGAAGCAAGACGGCGGCTTCAGTAATGACGTAAATGACGCTTACACGTTTGAAACTACGGAGACTGGCAACAAGGTCTCTATTCCCGGACTTGTTGCAGGCACATATCTGATTTCTGAGAGCAAGACACCTGCGGGCTACAACACCATTGCCGACTTCGAAATCACGGTGGCGCCTGAATACAATACAGACGGCACGCTTGAAGAGCTCAAGGTGACGTCCAATTCCAGCATGGCCACTCCTAAGACTGATAAAAAAGTGACCACGACCAAGATCCCCGTCACCATCGAGAACAAGAAGGGCTCCAGCCTCCCGCTCACCGGTCTCAACGGCGTGACTTTCACTTGGATCGCTGGCGGCGCGGTGCTGTGCATCGGCGTGGCGCACCTCATCCGCAGCCGTAAGCAGGCTGAGGAGTCCGAGCAGGAGTAACGCTCGCTCACCCATCTCTTTGGCAGGTGGGATGTGATGGCCATGAGACTTGCGGACACTTTTCTCGTCCATCTACGTTCTTGCTTTGCCATTCTCTTTTCGGGGCAGACTCCGCGCTGGAGTTTGCCCCGTTTTTTTTGGACAACACAGGCAGCCTCCACCGTCCGATGCGGACTCATCCGTCATCGCGTTTCTTGACTCGTATGAGGTTCGGATTAAGGTCCGTAGGCGCACGCGCGGTGCGGACGGTGGAAGGCGTTTGCGCCGCAACAAGCGCAAATAAGAATGCCCGGGGGTCGGATCCCGGGCATTTAACAAAACCAGAAAACTAGGCCGCCCGCGCTTTCGAACACTTACGCGGGGTGCGTCATTTTCTATTGATATTGTATCCCGAATCGCCCAGCCGATTCGGGATATTTTGAAAACTCAAATGCGGGCTTAGGCACGAACGTAATCTCTTTAATTCCGAAAATTATGTATAATTTCAATATAAACTGGAATCAAACGAAAACGATGGAAATGAACGAAGCGCTAATCTACTTACAAGAAGCACTAGGCCTCTCCGCCAAGACCAAAACTTGGCCTGGATCCGCACGCTTGCCGCTGCATCTGCGGGCGATTGAGGTCCGCGTTGTTGACGCAAACGGTTTTTCGTTTTTGCTTGCAAGCTTGCCTACTGGCGTCGGGCTTCCCGAGGCTAAGAGAGTCTATAGTCAGCTAGCCTTGCGCGCGGAGACTCCTGTTGTCGTTTCGTTTCCTGATGCCGATGCACGTCAGCGCAAAGCATTGGTCGCACAAGGGATTCCCTTTGTCTGCCCTGGTAGACAGGCTTTTCTTCCATTTATGGGCACGGCCTGCACGGAGAGGGGCGGTGCCTGGTTTCGCAATCATGCGACCAAGATGTCACCCAACGCACAGGCTGCCGCAATCTGGGGAGCAGCCCAGGAGCCATATCGTCCCTATGACCTTTGTCGTGCGCTTGGGATTTCGGCAAGCCGTGCGAGTGAGGCCATAACCGAGCTTGTTGACAGGGGACTCGCGAGGCGCGAGCGTCGCGAGCGACGTGTCGTCGTGTTCCCTGTTGCCGTTGATCTTCTGCTCAGTGAGCACATGTCAGAGCTCTCCTCGCCTGTCTCGAAGGTCTTTTTTGCAAGGAAGACGCCGAAGATCGACTATCTTGTTGACGCCGGGGAGACGGCGCTCGCCGCGCGTTCGATGCTCGCTGCACCGGGCATGGAACAAAAGGCCGTCTTAAGAAGTACATGGCGTCAACTGAGCGACCTCGAAGTCGCAGACGGGGAGTTGCCGGATAACGAGACGGCGATGATCCAAGTGTGGCGCTATGCGCCCGTGTTTGCCGGCTCCTCCCGTGTCGACGACATTTCGCTTGCGCTATCTTTGGCGGCAATCGACGATGAGCGAATTCAGCTCGAAGTCGATCGCATGTTTGGAAAGGAATATCCATGGCAAGAAGCGCTGTAGAAGGTCTCTAAGAATTCGAACCGTAGGCGGCGTTTCGGTCCTAGCTGCGTTGTCCGGCGCATGAGCTCGCTAATCGGCTATTATTTGTTTAGACAACTTGAGTTGTAGAGGAGTGACCGGTGATGGTGCAGGGCGCCAAACATATGAAGAGCAATAACGCCGCGGCTAACGGTGGCTCAAGCCCTCAGCCCAAACCTCAACCAAAGCCCAAGCGCCGCCGCAAGCGGCTGCCGCGCTGGGCCGACCGGCTCATCACCATCGTCATCATCCTTATTGGCGTGGGCCTTATGACCTGGCCGTGGATCTTGGACCGGCTCGAGGCCTCGGGCGTGTTCAACCAGATCAGCACGGTGTCCAGCACCGTGGACGCGCTGTCTGCCGAGGAGCGCGAGCGCATCCTGCTCCAGGCGCGCTCCTTTAACGAGCAGCTCGCGGGCGAGGCCACCGAGCTTCCCGCCGACCAGATCGAGCCCTACGCCCAGCAGCTCATCTTTGACCGCGACCCCATGATGAGCTGGGTCGAGATCCCCTCCATCGACGTGAGCATGCCCATCTACCACGGTACGAGCGAAGAAGTCCTTATGGCGGGCGTCGGCCACCTGGAGGGCACGAGCCTGCCGGTGGGCGGCACCTCGACGCATTGCGTGCTCACCGCGCACTCGGGCATGCGCAACCTGAGCATGTTCGACGACATCCACTCGCTGGAGCCCGGCGACCTGGTGCTGCTGCACACCATGAATAAGACGCTCGCCTACAAGATGGTGGACTCCGAGGTCGTGCTGCCCGAGGAGATGGAGTCGCTGACCATCGAGCCCGGCGCTGACAAGGTGACGCTCGTCACCTGCACGCCCTACGGCGTAAACGACCATCGCCTGCTGGTGCATTGCGTGCGCACCAAGTACAACAAGAAGGACGTCGACAAGCAAAAGTCGCTGGCCGGCCGCCACTGGGGCAAGCGCGAGTTTGCCGTGCTCATCGTGGTCGTGGCCATTGTGCTGTTGCTGCTGGACATCGTGATCCACGCGGTCCGCAAACGCCGCAAGGCCAAGGCCTCGGCATAAGACATTCTCCAGAACCACCACAATGGGGACAGGCACCTTTGTGGTGGTCGGGACTTCCAAACCATCACAACATTCGATGAAAATTGCGATTTTGACGATAAGCGTCGAATGTTGTGATGGTCTTCGTTGTGGGCGAGACGGTTATCGTTGTGAGCGGGACGGTTTTCGTTGTGGGCGGGACGGTTTTCGCTATGGACGGTGCGGTTTCGCTGCAGAACCGCCAGCCCGCCGCCTGCCAGCCCGCCGCCCTCGTTACGTTTTCGCTGCATTTGGGTAAAGCGCCTGCTCCAAGTCGGCGTTGCCCTGTATACTAGAGCGGTTTAACTGTTATGCGGAAGGGAGCGCCTATGGCACTCAGCGAGAAAGACGTGCGCGGCATCGCCGAGTACGCAAAGATCGCACTGACCGATGACGAGCTCGCCCAGATGACGTCCTACATGAACGACGCCGTCCAGATGCTCGAGCCCGTCTTGCAATATGACTTGCCCGACGTGGAGCCCACGTTCCATCCCATTGGAAGCCTGTCCAACGTGATGGGCGATGACCTGCGCGAGCCCGAGCGCGATCTGCCGCTCGACGTCGCGCTCGAGAACGCCGGCAGCGCGCGCGACCGTTACTTCCGCGTGCCGTCCATTTTGGGAGAGGGGGAGAGCGAGTAATGGCGCAGAGCTTCGATTCCCTTACCGCTGCCCAGATCGCCGCGGGCGTTGCCACCGGTGACTTTACCGCTACCGAGGTGGCCCAGGCCTCCCTTACCGCCATCGAGGCGCGCGAGGGCGGGGTCCAGGCATTCCTGCAGGTGGCGCCCGAGCTTGCGCTCGAGGCCGCTGCGCGCGTGGATGCCGACCGCGCCGCAGGCAAGCCGCTGCCCCCGCTCGCGGGCGTGCCGCTGGTCATCAAGGACAACATGAACCTCGTGGGCACGCGCACCACCTGTGCTTCCCGCATGCTCGAGAACTACCAGAGCGTCTACACCGCCACCTGCGTCCAGCGCATGCTCGATGCCGGCTGCCTGCCCATGGGCAAGGCCAACATGGACGAGTTCGCCTTTGGCAGCTCCACGGAGAGCTCGGCCTTCCACCGCACCAACAACCCCTGGGATACCGAACGCGTGCCCGGCGGCTCCTCGGGCGGCTCCGCTGCAGCCGTCGCCGCGGGCGAAGTCGCGCTCTCACTGGGCTCGGACACCGGCGGCTCCATCCGCCAGCCCGCAGCCCTGTGCGGCTGCGTGGGCCTCAAACCCACCTACGGGCGCGTATCCCGCTACGGCGTCATCGCCTACGGTTCCTCGCTCGATCAGGTGGGCCCGCTGACCCGCACCGTGGAAGACGCCGCCCTCGTGCTTTCCGTCATCGCCGGGCACGACAAGCGCGACTCCACGTCTTCGCCGCGCCCCGTGGACGGCTACGCCGATTTTTCCCGTTCCGACCTTAAGGGCGTACGCCTCGGCGTGCCCCGTGAATTCATGGCCGAAGGGCTGGACGGCCCGGTCGCCAAGGCGTGCCAAGACGCCCTTGACCGTGCCCGCGACCTCGGCGCGGAACTCGTGGACGTATCCCTGCCCCACGCGACCCGCCACGCCATCGCCGCCTATTATATCGTAGCGATGGCCGAAGCCAGCTCGAACCTCTCCCGGTTCGACG